>NZ_DASWVI010000399.1:0-18396 GCF_036401255.1 Nocardioides sp.
GGGCGCCGCCCGCCAGGTGGAGCTCGAGCACCTCGCGGCCGAGCTCGGCGGGGGCTGCGTGACCGTGCCGCTCGACGGCGCGACCCCCTTCGCCACGCTGCTGCTCTCGGAGGCCCTGCTGGTGCCCGCCGCGCAGCCGGACGAGACGCCCGCCCTCCCCTCCGCCCCGGCGCTCGGCGCCGAGCGGCGCGGCATCGAGATGCTGCACGGGGTCGACAAGGAGGTCACCGTCGAGAACGGCCGCGCCCGGATGACGGTCCGCGAGCTGCTCGACCTCGCCCCCGGCGCGGTCCTGGAGCTCGACCGGGCCGCCGGCAGCCCCGCGGACCTGCTGGTCAACGGCCGCCTGATCGCCCGCGGCGAGGTCGTCGTGATCGACGAGGACTTCGGCCTGCGGATCACCGAGATCGTCACCGACAACGCGGCAGGCTGAGATGCTCGAGCTGACCGTCCGCCTGGTGGTCTCCCTCTCCCTGGTCATCGGGCTCCTCCTGCTCCTGGCCAAGCTGGGCGGCCGCCGCTTCCGGGGCAAGCACGACGCCCTGGTGCGCGTGCTGCACCGCCATCAGCTCTCGCGTGGCTCCACCGTCTCCGTGGTGGCGGTCGGCAGCCGGGTGCTGGTCCTCGGTGCGACCGAGCACCAGGTCCGGGTGCTCACCGAGCTCGACCCCGAGGAGATCGCCGAGCACGAGGCCGCGGTCCTCTCGCTCACCGAGAACGTCGACGACGACACCGAGACCGTCGACGCCCCGAAGACCGCGGTCCCCGCGGCCGCGCGGGCGACGAACCCCCTGGCCGGGTCGGTGCTCAGCGCCGCCACCTGGAAGCAGGCCCTGGCCGCGGCGACGCGGCGGAGCTCGTGATCGGGCGGCTGCGGCGCGGCCTCCTGCTCGTCGTCCTCACCGCCGCCGTCCTGGTGGCGCTCCCGGCGACGGCGTACGCCGCCCCCAACGGGCCCAACGGCCCCGACGGACCGCGGGGTGGCGGCGCCGGCGGGGTCACCATCGACCTCGACGGCCTCACCAACAGCCCGAGCACGTCGGTCACGGTGCTGATCGGCCTGACCCTGATCTCGCTGCTGCCGGCGATCCTGCTCAGCTGCACCGCGTTCACCAAGATCTTCGTGGTGCTGGGCCTGACCCGCAACGCGCTGGGACTCCAGCAGACGCCGCCGAACCAGGTGCTCGCCGGCCTCGCCCTGTTCCTCAGCCTGTTCGTGATGGGGCCGGTGCTCGGCGACATCAACGACGCGGCGCTGCAGCCCTACCTCAACGGCGACAAGACCGCGTCGGTCGCGATCCAGGACGGCATCGAGCCGCTGCGCGGCTTCATGCTCGACAACACCGACGACGACGAGCTGATGCTGCTCACGAACGTCGCGGACCGAGACCTCCCCGAGGACCGGGCCGACGTGTCGACCGCGACGCTGATCCCCGCGTTCGTGCTCACCGAGCTCAAGCAGGCCTTCATCATCGGGTTCATCATCTTCATCCCGTTCCTCGTCATCGACCTCGTGGTCAGCGGGTCGCTGATGGCGCTGGGCATGATGATGATGCCGCCGGTCATGGTCTCGCTGCCGTTCAAGCTGCTGCTCTTCGTCCTCGTCGACGGCTGGGCGCTGGTCATCAAGTCGCTCGTCGCGAGCTACACAGGTTAGGTACGCCCATGTCCGACACCGCCATCATCGAGATCGCGCTCCACACCATGGTCGTGACCCTCAAGCTCTCCGCCCCCATCCTGGTGACCTCGCTGGTCGTCGGCTTCGCGATCTCGCTGTTCCAGTCGCTGACGCAGATCCAGGAGGCCACGCTCGCGTTCGTGCCCAAGCTGGTCGCCGTCGGGATCGCGCTGCTGCTGTGCGGCAACTGGATGATGCACACGCTCGTGTCCTTCACCAACGACCTGTTCGCGGGGGTCCCCGCGCTCCTCGGTTGAGCCGACCATGACCCTGACCGTGGCGGGTGAGCCGCTCGTGGCGTACCTGCTCGCCTCGGTCCGCATCCTGGCGTGGCTGGCCGTCGTGCCCCCGTTCTCGGGTCGCGGGATCCCCACCATGGCCAAGGTCACCCTCGGTCTGGGGCTGGCGTTCGCGGCGGTCCCCGACGGCAGCTCGATCCCGCTGAGCACGGTCGGCCTGCTGCTGAACACCGGGACCCAGGTGCTGATCGGCGTCGCCATGGGGTTCGTGACGCAGCTGCTCTTCGGTGCCATCGCGGCAGCCGGCAGCCTGATCGACCTCTTCGGCGGCTTCTCCCTCGCGCAGGGGTTCGACCCGCTCGCTATGAACAGCAACACCGTGTTCGGCAAGTTCCACCAGATGCTGGCGATGGTCCTGCTGTTCGTCAGTGGCGGACACCTGTTGGTGATCGGCGGCCTGCTGCGCACCTTCCACTTCCTGCCGCTCGGCACCACCCCGGACTGGGAGGCCGCCCCGGACGTGCTGCTCACGGCGTTCGGACTGTTCTTCACGACGGCCGTGCAGATCGCGCTGCCGATGATCGCGGTCCTGTTCCTGGCCGACCTGGGGCTGGCGCTGCTCACGAAGGTCGCACCGCAGCTCAACGCCTTCAGCGTGATGTTCCCGGTCAAGGTCGGGATGACGCTGCTGCTCGTCGGGCTGTCGTTCCCGGTGCTGCCCGACGCCGTCGACCGGCTCGTCGACCTGGCGACCCAGGCGATGTCGACGATGTCCGGAGCGGGGTGATCGGCCGATGACCGGCGAGAAGTCCGAGAAGCCCACCACCAAGCGCCGCAAGGAGAACCGCAAGGAGGGCCAGGTCCCGCGCACGCCCGAGCTCGGCGCGTGGTCGGCCGTCCTGCTGCTCGCGCTGTTCCTGCCCAAGCTCGTCGGCGGCGAGATCGACCGGCTGCGGGAGCTCACGGTGACCTCGCTGGCCGCCGCCGGGGACGCCAACCCCGACCTGGCCCTCGAGCTGCTGGGCCGCGGCCTGTGGCACGTGCTGGTGACGCTGGCGCTCCTCGGCGGGGGCATCGCCGTGATCGCGGTCGCCGGCGCGATCGGCCAGGGCGGCTTCTACCTGGCGACCAAGTCGATCCAGCCGAAGCTCTCGAAGCTCAACCCGCTGCCCGGCTTCAAGCGGATGTTCGGGCCCCGGGCCCTGTGGGAGGGCACCAAGATGCTGCTCCGCAGCGGCGTCGTGGCGCTCCTCGTGTGGAGCTCGGTGAAGTCGATGATGCCGCTGATCGGCGGGCTGGTGCCGGTCGCGGTGGTGTTCGACCAGTTCGGCGCGCACGCGATCGGGATGATCCGCAACATCGCGGTCGCCGGCGTACTGCTCGCGGCCGCCGACTACCTCGTGCAGCGGCACATGATGGGCAAGAAGACCCGGATGTCGAAGGACGAGGTCAAGCAGGAGCACAAGCAGTCCGAGGGCGATCCGCTGCTCAAGGGCGCGATCCGGTCCCGCCAGCTGGCCGCGGCACGCAACCGGATGATGGCCGACGTCCCGGACGCGGACGTGGTGCTCGTCAACCCGACCCATGTCGCGGTGGCCCTGCGCTACGACCCCGAGCGCGGCGCCCCCCGCGTGGTCGCCCGCGGCGCCGGCGTGATCGCCACCGCGATCCGCGAGAAGGCGACGGAGGCGCGGGTGCCGCTCGTGCGCGACGTACCACTCGCCCGTGCGCTCTACAGCTCCACCACCGTCGGGCAGGAGATCCCGCCGGAGCTGTACGCCGCCGTCGCCCAGGTGCTCGCGTTCGTGATCAGCCGCCGCAACCGCGGCCAGCGCGGCGGCGAGCACCGCACCCCCCGGACCAGCGTCGACGACCTGCCCGCCGTGCTCGCCGCCGGCCGCCGCCGGCCGCCCGGATCCGACAGCGCGAACCCCTCAGACCAGGCTCCCGCCGGCCGATAGATCACTCGACCCCAGGACGGAGTCGGACAGCGTGGTGCCACGGACGGCACCCACTACATCGCCTCGTCATGTCCTGGAGGAGCTCGTGCCCCTGAAGCGGCTGAGCCAGCTCGCGGTGCCCATCGGCATCGTGTTCATCGTCGTCATGCTCGTGGTGCCGCTTCCCTCGATGCTGCTCGACCTGCTCATCGCGCTCAACATCACCGTCGCGCTGCTCGTGCTGATGACCGCGATGTTCGTGCGCCGGCCCCTCGACTTCGCGGCGTTCCCCGCCGTGATCCTGGTGATGACGCTGTTCCGGCTCGCCCTCAACGTGAGCGCCACCCGCCTGGTGCTGCTCGACGGCTTCGCGGGCAAGGTGATCGACACGTTCGGCCACTTCGTGGTCGGCGGGTCGCTCATCGTCGGCCTGATCGTCTTCGCGATCCTGCTCGTCATCCAGTTCGTCGTCATCACCAACGGCGCCGGCCGGGTCGCCGAGGTCGGCGCACGGTTCACCCTGGACGCGATGCCGGGCAAGCAGATGGCCATCGACGCCGACTTGAACTCCGGCCTCATCGACGAGGACGAGGCCCGTCGACGCCGGGCGGAGGTGCACGCCGAGGCCGACTTCTACGGCGCGATGGACGGTGCGTCCAAGTTCGTCAAGGGTGACGCGATCGCGGCGATCATCATCACGCTCGTCAACCTGCTCGGCGGCTTCGCGGTCGGCGTGGGGCAGCTCGGCATGCCCTTCGGCGAGGCGGTCACCACCTACAGCCTGCTGTCCGTCGGCGACGGCCTGGTGTCCCAGATCCCAGCCCTGCTGCTCTCCGTCGCCACCGGTCTGATCGTGACCCGCGCGACGGGCGAGAACGACATGGGCACCGACATCATGCGCCAGGTGACCGCGAGCCGGACGCCCCTGCGCATCGCCGGGTTCGCCGCCCTCACCCTCTGCCTGATCCCGGGACTGCCGAAGATCCCGTTCATGCTCGCCGGCGGCCTGATGCTCATCGCCTCGTCCCGGATCAAGGAGGACGAGCCCGAAGAGGTCGACACGACCGCTGCCGCCACGTCGTTCGCGACCGTCGACACCCCGGAGCTGCTCGCCGCCGAGATCCAGGTCGACCCGCTGGGCCTCGAGCTGTCCGCGGACCTCATCGACCTCGTCGACCCCAGCAGTGGCGGCGACCTGCTCGAGCGGGTCAAGTCGCTGCGCCGCAAGATCGCGACCGACCTGGGCATCGTCGCGCCGCCGGTGCGCACCCGCGACAACCCGCAGCTGCCGTCGCGGACCTACGCGATCATGCTCTACGGCATCGAGGTCGCGCGCGGCGAGGCGCCTCCGGGCACGGTGCTCGCCATCGGCGACTTCCTCGGCTCGCTGCCCGGCGAGGCCACCCGCGAGCCCGTCTTCGGGCTGGAGGCGCGGTGGATCCCGATCGGGCTGCGCAGCCAGGCCGAGCTCTCCGGCGCCACGGTCGTGGACCGGGCCTCGGTCATCACGACGCACCTCGCCGAGGTCGTCACCCAGAACGCGGCCCAGCTGCTCGGCCGCGAGGACGTGCGGATGCTGACCGAGGTCGTGAAGCGTTCGCACCCGGTCGTGGTCGAGGAGCTCACCCCGACCGTGCTCAGCCTCGGTGAGATCCAGCGGGTCCTCCAGCAGCTGCTCGACGAGGGCGTCTCGATCCGCGACCTCGTGCGGATCTACGAGGCGCTGTCGCTCCAGGGCACGCGCACCAAGGAGCTCGACCCCCTGGTCGAGGCCGCGCGACGGGCGCTCGGCCCGGCGATCGCGGCGCCGTACATCGTCGACAAGACCCTGCACGTGCTCACCTTCGAGCCCCAGCTCGAGCAGCGCGTCCTGGAGTCGCTGCGGCCCTCGGAGTTCGGCCACGCCATCGCCTTGGACCCCGAGTCGAGCCAGGCGCTGCTGACGAACCTCACCCAGATGGTCTCCGCGGTCGAGAACCGGAACCTGCGTCCGGTGCTCGTCTGCGCACCGCAGCTGCGTGCGGCGGTGCACCGGCTGGTGCACCCGATCGTGCCGCGGCTGGCCGTCTTGTCCTACCACGAGCTGCTCGGCGCCGAGCAGATCCGCTCCGAGGGCACCGTCGGCGTCGACGCACCCCTCGCCGTGAACGCATGACCACCGCCTGATACCCCAGCTGGCACCACAGGGAGGACCTTCGATGAGCCCCATCTCCTGGCCGGTCGTGACCGGCACCCTGGTCGTCGGCTCGCCCGCGATCTACGCGGCCCAGGTCGCCGGCACCCTCTCGGTGGACACCGCGCTGGTCCGGCTGCTGCTGTGCGCCGTCGGCGTCTGGGCGATCGCCTCGATGGTCGCGTCGCTCTCCTCGAGCGCCGTGGCGGCCAACCAGGCGGCCCAGGTGCCGGAGCCGCCAGCCGCGGCGGAGGCCGCCCGGGCCGCGGAGAGCACCGACGCCTCGGCCGAGGACGCCGCCTGAGCCTGCAGGCCGAGCCGACCGTCACCTGGCCCGGACAGGCAGCGACCCGCAGGCGTGGCCTCCGACGAGAGCTCCTGACGGAGCCCCGCCCGGCGGCCGCTCCGGTGGACGTGATGACCGGATCACCTGCGGGTCGGGTGACTGCTTGGGATTCACCAGCAGCCGTCCCAGGGCACTTCCACCCCGGGTCTTGCTGCTCGGCTGCTAGCGGGCAGCCACCTCACGCGTCCTGAAAGAACTCATTCTTCGGACCACCTCCTTTCCCGTGTTCGCACACCGTAGGTCGCGGCCCGGTGGCGTTCAAGGGATTAAGGACCGGCCGGGTGCCACCCCGGCCAGCGGTGGCCGATCCACCACCCCGCCGGCCACCGATCACCCCACGGCGGCGGCGAACTGGGCGTTGTAGAGCCGCGCGTAGGCCCCCTCCGCGACCAGCAGGTCGTCGTGGGTGCCGTGCTCGACGATCGCGCCGTCCTCCATCACCAGGATCAGGTCGGCGTCGCGGATCGTGCTCAGCCGGTGGGCGATGACGAAGCTGGTGCGGTCGGTGCGCAGCGCCGCCATCGCGTGCTGGAGCAGCAGCTCGGTGCGGGTGTCCACCGACGAGGTCGCCTCGTCGAGGATCAGCAGCGCCGGATCGGTGAGGAACGCCCGCGCGATCGTGACGAGCTGGCGCTCGCCCGCCGAGAGGTTCGAGCCCTCCTCGTCGATCACCGTGTCGTAGCCGTCCGGCAGCGCGTGCACGAACCGGTCGACGAACGTCGCGCGGGCCGCGGCCATGATCTGCTCCTCGGTGGCGTCGGGCCGGCCGTAGGCGATGTTGTCGCGGATCGTGCCCTCGAAGAGCCATGTGTCCTGGAGGACCATCCCGATCTGGCCACGCAGCGCCGACCGGGGCATCCCGGCGATGTCGACACCGTCCAGCGTGATCCGCCCGGCATCGAGGTCGTAGAACCGCATCACCAGGTTGACCAGCGTCGTCTTGCCCGCACCCGTCGGCCCCACGATCGCGACGGTCTGTCCCGGCCGGGCGACCAGCGAGAGGTCGGTGATCAGCGGCCGGTCCTCGTCGTACCGGAACGAGACGCGCTCGAAGGCCACCTCACCACGACGCGGCGCGGCGGCGGGCCGCGCGACCGGGTCGGCCGGCTCCTCGTCCGCGTCGAGCAGCTCGAAGACCCGCTCGGCGGACGCGACGCCCGACTGCAGCAGGTTCGTCATGGACGCGACGGTCGTGAGCGGCTGGGTGAACTGGCGCGTGTACTGGATGAACGCCTGCACCTCGCCGAGGGAGAGCGAGCCGTTGGCGACCCGCAGCCCGCCGACGACGGCGATCACCACGTAGTTGAGGTTCCCGATGAACATCATCGTGGGCATGATCAGGCCGCTGACGAACTGCGCCCCGAAGCTGACCTTGGCGAGCTCCTCGTTCTCCTCGGCGAAGGTCTGCTCGATCTCGGCCCGGCGCCCGAAGACCTTGACCAGCGCGTGGCCGGAGTACGCCTCCTCGATCTGGGCGTTGAGGGCTCCGGTACGCCGCCACTGGGCGACGAACTGACCCTGCGAGCGCTTCATGATCTGCCCGGTGACGATCACCGAGAGCGGCACGGACACGAGGGCGATCAGCGCCAACAGCGGCGAGATCCAGAACATCATCCCGAGCACCGCGAGCACGGTCATCACCGACGTCAGCAGCTGGCTCATCGTCTGCTGCAGGGTCTGGCTCACGTTGTCGATGTCGTTGGTGACCCGGCTCAGCAACTCGCCGCGGGGCGACTGGTCGAAGTAGCCCAGCGGGAGGCGGTTGATCTTGTCCTCGACGTCCTGCCGCATCCGGCGCACGGTGTTCTGCACGACGGTGTTGAGGACGAACCCCTGCAGCCAGGCGAGCAGGGAGGCCGCGGCATAGATCGCCAGCACCGTGAGCAGCACGTCGCCGACCGCCGAGAAGTCGACGCCCCGGCCGGGGACGACGTCTCGGCCCTGCACGGCCTCGGGCAGCGCGGAGTCGGGCGTCCCCGCTGGGAACTGCCGGCCGATGAAGCCGTCGAAGACGAGGTCCGTCGCGTGACCGAGGATGCGTGGTCCCACCGACATCAGCGCGACGCTCGCGACGCCGAGGACCACCACGACGATCGCCTTGGCCCGCTCCGGTCGCATCCGCGCGACCAGGCGCCGCGCGGAGGGCCCGAACGTCATCGCCTTCTGGCCGACCATGCCCGCCATCGGCCCCCGGCCGGGGTGGCCGCCTTGGGGCGCCTCGATCCGTTCGGTGGCCTGGAAGCCCTTGGCCTTGCCTCCGGCCGGCCGGGCGCCGGCGTCCGTGACGCCGTCGGTCTCGCTCATGCCGCCTCCTCCGCCGTCATCTGGGAGGTGACGATCTCCTGGTAGGTCTCGTTCTCCGCGAGCAGCTCGTGGTGGGTCCCGCGGCCGACGACCCGTCCCTCCTCGAGCACGACGATCTGGTCGGCGTCGACGATGGTCGACACGCGTTGGGCCACGACGAGCACCGTCGCGTCCCTCGTGATCGGCCGGAGCGCCGTGCGCAGCCGCGCGTCGGTGGCGAGGTCGAGCGCGGAGAACGCGTCGTCGAACAGGTACACGCTCGGGCGGCGTACGACGGCCCGCGCGATCGCCAGCCGCTGCCGCTGGCCGCCGGAGAAGTTCGTGCCGCCCTGGGCGACCGGTGCGTCCAGCCCCTCGGCCAGCGCCTCGACGAAGTCACGCCCCTGGGCGATCTCGAGCGCCTCCCAGAGCTCCTCGTCGGTGGCGTCCGGCTTACCGTGCAGGAGGTTGCTGCGGACCGTGCCACTGAACAGGTAGGCCCGTTGCGGGACCAGCCCGATCGTGGCCCAGAGCTGCTCGGGGTCCAGGTGACGTACGTCGGTGCCACCGACCCGGACCACGCCCTCGGTGGCGTCGAAGAGCCGCGGGACGAGGTTCACGAGCGTGGACTTCCCCGCTCCAGTCGACCCGATGATCGCCAGCGTCTGGCCCGGACGGGCCTGGAGCGAGACGCCGTTGAGCACCGGCGACTCCGCCCCGGGGTAGGCGAACGTCACGTGGTCGAGGTCGAGCTCGCCTCGGCGGGCCGGGTCCGGGGCGACCGGGTCGACCGGCACCGGAACGGACGTGTGGGTCTCGAGGACCTCGACGATGCGATCGGCGCAGACCGAGGCCCGCGGGATCATCATCAGCATGAACGTCGCCATCATCACCGACATGAGGATCTGCATCAGGTAGGTGAGGAACGCGGTCAGCGCACCGACCTCCATCTGGCCGTTGTCGACCCGGTGGCCGCCGAACCAGATCACGCCGACGCTCGAGACGTTCACGACCAGGATCACGAGCGGGAACATCGTGGCCATCCAGCGCCCGGCGCGGACGGCGACGGCGGTGAGCTCGTCGTTCGCCGCGCCGAAGCGCTGCGCCTCGTAGGGTTCGCGCACGAACGCGCGCACCACGCGGATGCCGGTGATCTGCTCGCGGAGCACCCGGTTGACCTCGTCGATGCGCACCTGCATCGCCCGGAAGCTGGGCACCATCTTGCTCACCACGAAGCCCACGGTGAGGAAGAGCGCGGGCACCACCACGGCGAGCACCCAGCCGAGCCCCACGTCCTCCCGCAGCGCCATGATCACGCCACCGACCATCATGATCGGCGAGGAGACCGCGATCGTGCAGGCCATCAGCACCAGCATCTGCACCTGCTGCACGTCGTTGGTGCTGCGGGTGATCAACGACGGCGCGCCGAAGTGCTGCACCTCGCGGGTCGAGAACGTGCCGACGCGGTGGAACAACGCGGCGCGGACGTCGCGCCCGAAGCCCATCGCCGTACGTGCCCCGAACCACACGGCGCTCACCGAGCAGACGATCTGGACCAGCGACACCGCGAGCATGATCGCGCCGACGCGGACGATGTAGCCGGTGTCGCCGGTCGCGACGCCCTCGTCGATGATGTCCGCGTTGAGGCTCGGCAGGTAGAGCATCGCGACGACGGCCACGAACTGGAAGCCGACGACGAGGGCCAGCCAGGTGCGGTACGGCGCGAGCCGCTCGCGCAGGAGTCGGAGCATCATCGGGGTTCGCCGCCGTTCACGTCACTGCCTTTCAAGACGCCGTGGAGGACCACGTCGACGATCTCCTCGGGGGAGAGCGGACGCTGGTCGGACAGGTGGGGGTGGCTGCCGGAGAACGTGAGCAGCCGGACGAAGTCGACGACCCGCTCGACCGGGACGGTGAAGCGTGCGGCGTCGGGCGCCAGCAGCAGGGCCAGGCCGCCCTCGGCGAGCCGCTGCCGGACCTCGGGATCACGGAGGTTGTCGGGAGGCTTGCGCATCCCCATCGCCGCCATCAGGGCGAAGATCCCCTGGAACCGGCGCTGCAGCAGCGTCGTGAACGCGACCATCCGGTCGCGCAGGTCGAGGTCGGGGTCGATGCGCGCCACGTCCTGGAGGAACGACGTGGGATCGAACTCCGCCTCCAGCACCGCGTCGAAGAGCTCCTCCTTGGACGCGAACGCCCGGAAGATCGTCCCCTCGGCGATGCCCGCCGCCTCCGCGATCAGCCTGGTCGTGGTCGCCCGGCCGTGCTCGTAGAGCAACGGCCGGGTCGCGGCGATGATCGCCTGGCGCCGCTCCTCGGGCGACAGTGGCCGCGCCCGTTCCCTCCTGGTGTCCACGACAGCCGAGAGTAAATGAGTGAGCACTCACTCACAAGGGTTTTGCCGCGCACCTGACGTATCTGCTCCGCAGACCCACGGCGAACGACAGTCCGGTCAGGTGCGTGGGAGAAAACAGTGAGGCGCGACCGCCCCGATCAGGGCGCGAGCCGCTCGGTGACCCACCCGCCGTCGGTACGCCGGTAACGCAGCCGGTCGTGCAGGCGGCCGGGCCGGCCCTGCCAGAACTCCACGACCTCGGGTCGTACGACGTAGCCGCCCCACTCCTCCGGGACCGGGATGTCTGCGTCGGCGAAGCGGGACTCCGCCTCCGCGAACGCCGCCTCGAGCTCGGCACGCCCGGACACGACGGCCGACTGGTGGGAGGCCCAGGCGCCGAGCTGCGAGGCGCGCGGCCGCGAGGCGAAGTAGGCCTCCACGTCGGCCCGGGGCAACGGCTCGGCGACGCCGTCCACCCGCACCTGCCGCTCCAGCGGGTGCCACGGGAACAGCAGCGAGCACCGGGGGTCGGCCGCGAGGTCACGGCCCTTGGCGGAGCCGGTGTTGGTGAAGAACACGAACCCCTCCTCGCTCACGCCCTTGAGCAGGATCAGGCGGGAGGACGGGGCGCCGTCGGGACCGACGGTGCTGACCACCATGGCGTTGGCGTCGTGGCGGATCGCCTCGTGGGCCTCCCCCATCCACCGGTCGAACATCGTCACCGGGTCGGGGGCGAGGTCGGCCTCGTCCAGGCCGGCCCGGGCATACTCCTCACGGAGCGCAGCGAGATCGAGGTGTGACATGACCTCGACCCTAGTCCCGCCCCGGGGGCACAATGCGTCCGGCGCTGCCGCCGCTCGATCGACCGAAGGAGTCCCATGACCGAGGTGCACCACGGGCTGGAAGGCATCATCGCCTTCGACACCGAGATCGCGGAGCCCGACAAGGAGGGCTCGGCCCTGCGCTACCGCGGCGTCGACATCGAGGAGCTCGTCGGTCGGGTGCCGTTCGAGAACGTGTGGGGCCTGCTGATCGACGGCAGCTACGACCCCGGGCTGCCGCCGGCCGAGGCCTACAACATCCCCGTGCACACCGGCGATGTCCGCGTCGACGTGCAGGCCGCGATCGCGATGCTCGCGCCGGCGTTCGGGTTCCGCGCCACCTACGACATCAGCGACGAGCAGGCCCGCGCGGACCTGTCCCGGGTCGCGGTCATGGTCTTGTCGTACGCCGCGCAGTCGGCCCGCGGGCTGCACCAGCCGGTGGTGCCGCAGACCGAGGTCGACAAGGGCACGACGCTCGCCGAGAAGTTCCTGATCCGCTGGAAGGGTGAGGCGGACCCCCGGCACGCGCACGCGATCGACGCCTACTGGTCCTCCGCGGCCGAGCACGGCATGAACGCCTCGACGTTCACCGCCCGGGTGATCACCTCGACCGGCGCGGACGTCGCGGCGGCGTTCTCGGGGGCCATCGGCGCGATGAGCGGCCCTCTGCACGGCGGCGCACCGTCGCGCGTGCTCGGGATGATCGAGGAGGTCGAGCGGCGCGGCGACGCGCGGACCTACGTCAAGGAGCTCCTCGACGAGGGTGAGCGGCTGATGGGCTTCGGCCACCGGGTCTACCGCGCCGAGGACCCGCGCGCCCGCGTGCTCCGGCGTACGGCGAAGGAGCTCGCCGCCCCGCGCTACGAGGTCGCCGAGGAGCTCGAGCGGGCGGCGCTGGCCGAGCTGCGTGAGCGGCGCCCGGACCGGGTCCTGGAGACCAACGTGGAGTTCTGGGCCGCGATCGTCCTGGACTTCGCGGAGGTGCCGGCCCACATGTTCACCTCGATGTTCACCTGTGCACGCACCGGCGGCTGGTCGGCGCACATCCTGGAGCAGAAGCGCCGGGGCCGGCTGATCCGGCCGTCCGCGGTCTACACCGGGCCGTCCGCACGGCCGGCGACGGAGGTCTCCGGCTGGAACCCGACCTGGCGCCACGACTGAGTCCGTGGAGTTCTTCTGCTACCACCGCGACCGGGTCGGCTCGACCGCGCTGCGCGGCGCGATGGTCGAGGAGCACTGGTCCTACATGGACCGCTTCGCCGCGTCCCTGGTCGCGCGCGGCCCGACGTTCGAGGGGGACGTCCTCACCGGCAGCGTGCACGTGGTCGAGCTGCCCGACGCCGCGGCGGCGCGGGAGTTCGCGTTCGACGAGCCCTGCTGGCAGGCAGGCGCCTACCGCGACGTGCTCGTGCGGCGCACCCAGTGGCAGCGCCCGGGCGGCACGGCGACCGTGGGCTTCCTCGGCATCGGGCTCGCCGACCCGGCGCCGTACGACGGGCTCCCGGTGCCCCGGCCCGGCCTGGTCGGCTTCGGACCGCTGCTCTCCGACGACGGCCGCCTGCTGCTGGGCGCCGCCGTCCTCGCGGCCACCGAGTCGGCCGCCCGGGACGCCCTCACCCGCTTCCCGGCGGTGGAGGTCCACCAGTGGGAGCGGGGTGGCCGGAGGTAGGACTGCTAGCGCCCAGCCGCCGCGCGTACCAGCTCGTCAGACCCTTGGCGCCCTCGCGGCTCAAGGAGACGTGCACGTGGTCGCGGTGCCGCAGGGTGGTCGAGCACTTGCGGCGGGTCCTGCAGCTCGAGGAGAGGTAGGGCTCGGGCTCGAAGCCGGTCCATGCGGGGAACATCCGGTCGTCCCAGATCAGGTACATGATCCCCATCCGGCGCGCGAGCGCGTCCTCGTTGCCGCGGCCGTCGGCCGCGAAGAGGCGCTGCAGGAACGCCCGCGCCGTGCGCCGGTCGCGCTTCTTCGTGGCGTCCAGACTCCAGTCGAACGCGCGTCCCGTCTGGTGCTCCGAGGTCGGCCCCGGCTTCTTGCGGCAGGGCCGGCCGAAGCCGACGTACCCGCCGCCGTACTGCCGCGAGACCCAGTGGCCGAGGTACTCCGTGCCCGCCCGGGGCTGGGGGTGGCAGGTCCGGGGCGCGTCGTAGGACGCGTAGTCCTCGATGCCGGCGGCCGCCGGGGCGGCGAGGCCGAGGACGAGCACGAGGACCGCGGTGAGCAGCGAGGGGGTTCCGAGACGCACGATCGACAAGCGTAGGTCTAGACCAGTCTTCGTGTGGTGCGTTCGAGATAACTCCTGCCTCGCGGGGAGATCTCGTAGCCGACGTCGAAGCTGCGGGTCAGGCCGAGGTTCTTCAGCTTGCGCACGTCGATCTTGAACGGGTCACGCTCTCGGCCCATCTCGGCGGCCAGGTCGGGCGCCCTCGTGCGTGGGCGGCGGCCGATGATGTCGAGCGTCGCCATCGTCCAGGGGCCGTGGCTGCTCGCCCGGTCCAGCCGCTCAAGCCGCGCGTCGATCTCGGCCACCTCGGCGTCGCTGAGGTCGGCCTGCTCGCGCAGCGCCACCCGAGGGTCGGGGCCGGCCCACGACAGCGTGATGCGGTACGTCGCGAGGCCGACCTCACCCTTGTCGAGCTGTCGGCGGAGACGGGCGGCGTCCACCCACCCCGCGGCGTGGGCGTCGTCGTCGGTGATCGCCGTCGGGTCGACGACGGCCACGTCGTCGACGTGGACGACGCCCGCCACCGTGCGGAAGGTCGCGCCGGGCCTGACGTCCGGCGCACGCCAGCGCCGGAACGCGAGGGTCACCGAGCCCTCTGCGACGCCGTGGGCGACCTTGGGTGGCAGCAGCACGGGACCAACATAGGGTGACGAGATGACCTCTCGGGACCGCGCACTCTGGGACGCCGAGGCCGAGGACTTCGACGCCGAGCCCGACCACGGCCTCCGCGACCCTGTCGTCCGCGACGCCTGGCGCACCCTGCTCCGCTCGCTGCTGCCGCCGGTGCCGTCCCGGGTGGCCGACCTCGGCTGCGGCACGGGGACCCTGGCCCTCCTGCTGGCCGAGGACGGCCACGCCGTCGACGGCGTCAACTTCTCCCCCGAGATGATCCGGCGGGCACGCGCGAAGCCGGGACGTCTCCAGGCACGAGCTTCACCGTCGGTGACGCGGCGGACCCGCCGCTGGCGGCCGCGGCGTACGACGTGGCGCTGTGCCGCCACGTCCCGTGGGGCGCTGCCGGCGCCGGCCGACGTGCTCGCCCGATGGGTGCGCCTGCTCCGGCCGGAGGGCCGACTGGTGCTCATCGAGGGGTACTGGTCCACCGGCAGTGGCCTGACCGCCGCAGAGACGCTGGCGCTCGTCGCGGGTGCCGGTCTCCGGGCCGAGCACCGGCCACTGCAGGACAGGGCCTACTGGGGTCGGACCATCGACGACGAGCGCTACGCGGTCGTAGCGCGGCTATAAGCTTCGATCCACCGATCGACGTTGACTCGTTGCGCGTGCAGTAACGCGAGAGTGCCCTTCTGTGCTGGGAAACGGCGACTGCGACGGTTCAGTGCGTCGACCAACGACGCGCATCTCGCAGATGCGCTCTCACACTGGTCACGGTGCGGATCAACGAGATCGCCGCGGCGACATCTGCCACCGCTCGACGACTGTTGGCAAGGCTTCGGCCCATCCTGATCACACGACTGGGCTGGGTGTTCATCGACCGCCGCGCCGCACTCGTCGGGTAGACGTTGACACGCGCCTTGGTGGTCGAGTCATGGTGGCCCTGGCGCACCTCGCGATCCCAAACTCGACTCGGCGCGGCGGACTCGGGACCGATCGCGTAAGCGGCGCCTGACTCCCGAGCCCTATGGACGCTGGGAGAGTTCATGTTGATGACCGCCCGTGCTGCCAGGCTAATCGTCGGATTCGTTCTCGTCGTCGTCGCAATCGTGGCGATAGACGCCCCCGCGAACGCTTACAACGACGCCAATTGCAAGAAGCACGACACTCTGAATTACTACCAGATTGGTGCGTACGCGACAGCCAGCAACAACGCTGTGGACGCCTGGATCGCCGCACCAGTGGCACTCGCATTCTCGCCGTCGTCGAACCCCGATATCTTCATCGACCTCGGCGGCTACGGTTCAAGCGGGTACGACGGGATCACCTACCTGCGGTGTGGAACCGGAACGCAAGTCGATCCGTCTGAGTCGTACTACAACGGCTACTACACCTCCGACTATGGGACTACGGCCAGGAAGCAGGTCATGGTTCACGAGCTCGGACATGCGATGGGACTCGGTCATGCTGGCTCCGCGATGTGCAGCGGCCAGCCGATCATGTACAAGTCCTCGGATCGGTGGTTCATCTGCGGCCACCAGAATCCCCAAGCCGACGACAATGATGGCATCAACCATATCTACTAAGAGGACGCAGTGAAGCGTCTGATCTCTGGGCTAGCCATCAGCGCCGGCGCCGCGGTACTGACAGGATGCGGTGCAACACCGGCCCAGGAGGCGTCCGCGCCACCTGCGGCCGACGGCTTGACCGTCACCGTCAGTCGGACTCACATCTACACGTCAATTCGCGATCTTGCGGGTGACGTGGCGACCATTGCGGTCGTCGATGTAGTCCCGGGCACCGCGAACGCTGTTCCTGCCGACGGGGACGGCAAGTCCCCTATCCCTGCATCTACCGTCTCGATCACCATGGTCAATGCTCTTCGTGGGTCGCTCCCGAGCCCGGCGACCGTCCGACTGATCACCTCACCGGTAGGGGACTCCGAGGTGCCACCTGCGCTGGAGGAAGGGCATCGCTACCTACTCTTCCTGAGCCAGTTCGAATGGGAACCGGGCGTTCCGACCGGCGAGTGGACGGTTCCTGGTGGTGCTGGCATCTACGAGATCTCAAAGGATGACGGCTCCCTCTCGCTGTTGTCACGAGGAGAGGACGCCGTGCCGACAAGGTTCGCGTCGGTCGCTGCCGCACGACAGGCGCTCGGAGGCTAGGCCCTCAGTTTGGCCGCGGTCCTTCCGATGAGAGCAGTCGGGCGAGCGTGCCGCACGGCGATGATGCCTTCTGCGCTGGGAGTCTAAGAGGCCCTCGGACTAGTGCCGCACTAGGAGAGCGGCTGGTCCGGGAGCCCGAGCCCGGACTCGATCGCGAACACCACGAGCTGGGCACGGTCGCGGGCCTGCAGCTTGACCATCGCCCTGCTCACGTGGGTGCGGACGGTGTCGGGACTGACGACGAGCCGCGCGGCGATCTCGGCGTTCGACCGGCCGGTGGCGACCCAGGTGAGGATCTCGCGCTCGCGGTCGGTGAGGTCGCCCAGCCGCGGATGCGGTCGCCGGCGGGAGCCGACCTGGCCGAACTGCTCGATCACCCGGCGGGTGACCGACGGCGCGAGCAGCGAGCCGCCGTCGGCGACGATCCGGATCGCCTCCAGCAGCCGGGCCGGGTCGGTGTCCTTGAGCAGGAACCCGCTCGCACCGTGACGCAGGGCCTCGAAGACGTACTCGTCGAGCTCGAAGGTGGTCAGCACGACGACCTTCACCTCGGCGAGGTCGGGGTCGGCCGCGACCTCGGCGAGCAGCCCGAGCCCGTCGAGGACCGGCATCCGGATGTCGCAGAGGACGACGTCGGGCCGGGTCCGCCGCAGCAGCGCCAGACCGGCCCGGCCGTCCGGGGCGTCGCCGACCAGCTCGAGGTCCGGCTCGGAGCGGACCAGCGTGGACAGGCCCATGAGGACCAGTGGCTGGTCGTCGACGAGCGCGACGCGGATCGGCCGGCTCACGGCGCGGCCAGCGGGATGCTCGCGCGCACCCGGAAGCCCGGCGCGTCCAGATCGGGCCCGGCCAGGAGCGTGCCGCCGAGCGCCTCGACCCGACCGCGCATGCCTGCGATGCCCATGCCGCCATCTTGCCCGCGCACCGCCGCCGCGCCGATGCCGTCGTCGGTGATCGTCACGACGAGCAGCTCCCCCGACCGTTCGAGCGCGACGACCGCCCGCGAGGCGCGTGCATGCCGCAGCACGTTGGTGAGCGCCTCCTGGACCACGACGTACGCCGCATGCCCGGCCCGGTCGTCGGCGTCCCCGGGATCCCCGCGCCGCTCGACGAGCAGCCCGCCGGCGCGCACACGATCGAGCAGCGCGTCGAGGTCGGACAGGCCGGGCGCGGCCCGGCGCGGCGCCGGACCACCCGACATCCGCGCCAGCTCGGCACGCAACGCGTCGAGCGACTCCCGGCTGGTGTCGCGGATCGCCTCCAGCGCGGCCCGGGCGCCCGCAGGGTCCCGCTCCAGCACGTGCAGCGCGACGCCGGCCTGCATCGCGATCACGGCCAGCCCGTGACCGACACCGTCGTGGAGCTCCTGCGCCATCCGCAGCTGCTCCTCGCTCACCGCGAGCTCCGCGCGCTCCGCCCGCATCCGGCGGCGGTCGGCGAGCCACCAGCCGCCGACCGCGGCGCCGGCGCAGAGAGCGCCGGTCGCGATGGACTCCCAGACGGTCTCGGTCCACGCCCGCCCGTGCACCGCCGCGCGGGTCACCAGCCCGGCCGCCGCGAGCAGCGGAGCGCCGAC
>NZ_DASWVI010000400.1:0-7505 GCF_036401255.1 Nocardioides sp.
CGGTCGAACGGCGAGAGCAGGGCGGCGCGGCCGGCGAACGGCGCCGCGTCGAGGTACGCCGGGTCGACCCGCCACTCCCCCTTGACGCCCTCGACCACGGCGGGTTCCCCGGCGTCGCCGACGTCGTAGGGCTCACCGGGCACCTCCGCCACCCGGGGCCGGGCGATCCCCAGCGCCCGCAGCCGACGCCGGCGGATCTCGGCGTCGGCCTCGTCGGCCGGCGGCACGGGGTCGTCGGGATAGACGCGCTCGGCGAGGTCCCAGAGCCGGTCGCGCCCCCAGCCGCCGGCGGTGGCGACCTCGCCGCGCTGCACCATGAAGCCCAGCAGGCGCTGGACGTTCTTGTTGTTCGTCCAGCCGGTGCTGCCCCAGGGGACCTCGCAGGTGTCGGGCAGCTCGCGGACCGGGAGCGGCCCGTCGGCGCGCAGCCGCTCGAGGATGTCGAGCCGGCAGGCCTCGTTGGCCTCGACCCAGGCGACGCGCTGCTCCTGCCAGTCGCGGAGCTCGCCGGTCCCCGGCCAGTGGGCCATCTCGTCGCGGAACAGCGCGACGTCCTCGGCCGGGCGGAGCAGTCCGTGCAGGTCGATCACCCGCTGCTCGTCGACGGCGTCGCGCAGCTCGGCGGGGTCGTACACCGACCCGAGCCGGCTCCACAGCACCAGGTCGGCGCTCGGCGCGACCGCGCTGATCGGGTCGTGCTGGAGGACAGTGAGGTGCCGCAGCACCGCGTCCAGATCGGCGGGCCGGTCCGCGTCGAGCAGCTGCGCGCGCACCGAGATCCGCCGGGCGTCGGCGCGCGAGAGCCGGTGCGGTGTCGTCACCCGTGCCAGCGTAATGAAACCGGTTGTCGCCGCGAGGGGCCGGACGGTTGGGTGGGGGCATGAGCCAGATCCACGTCGACCGCGCCGCCGACGCCGACCGCTACCTCGCGACCGACCAGCTCGTCTGGTCCGCCGAGGTGTCGAGCGCACCGACCGAGGTGCAGCTGACGGGGCTGTCGCCCGACCAGCGCTTCGCCGCCGAGGTCGACGGGGCCGACCAGGCGACGTACCCCGGCATCTACGGCGTGTTCCCGCTGACGCTCTCCGTCCCGGGGCCGGACGCCGGCGTCCGGCAGGTCCCGTGCGCGGGCCTGACGTGGGTGGGCGTGCACCCCGACCACCGGCGCCGCGGCGTCCTCACCGCGATGCTGCGCCACCACTTCGAGCAGGTCCGAGCGGAGGGCGGTCACGTCTCGGCACTGCACGCGAGCGAGCCGGCGATCTACGGGCGGCACGGCTACGGCCTCGCGTCGCTCGAGCTCGACGTGCACCTCGGCCGCGGCGCCACGCTCACCGCGCCGCACCTGGCGGAGGCCGTCAGCGGGCTGACCACCCGGATGGCGACGGTCACCGACCCGGGCGTGCCCGCGCGGCTGCGGGCCTGCCACCTCGCCCACGCCGACCTGGGCACGGTCGTCGGCGCGCCCGGCTACTACGACCGGATCTGCACCCAGCTGCCCGAGCACCTGCGCGGCAAGGAGCCGTGGCGGGTGCTGTTCGCGCAGCGCGACGGCGTGGACGTCGGGTTCACGGCGTTCCGCCGCACCGAGAAGTGGGAGAAGTCGCGGCCCGCGGGCGAGGTGGAGGTGTGGACGGTCGTCGGTGAGCCGGCCGCCCGCCTGGCGCTGGTGCGCCGGCTCGTGGACCTCGACCTGATGACGAGCGTCAAGGTGGGCTCGGTCAGTGTCGACGACCCGCTGCTCACCTGGGTCGGCGGGCCCCGGTCGGCTTCCGACGTGGGGACGTACGACGCCTTGTGGGTGCGGCTCGTCGACCTGCCGGGCGCGCTGCAGGACCGGTCCTGGAGCGCTCCGTGCGACGTGGTGGTCGAGGTCGCCGACCAGGCCGCGCCCTGGAACGCCGGGCGGTGGCGGATCCGCGCGGACGCGTCGGGAGCGGCCGCCGTCGAGCGCGCCACGGGGGATCCCGACGTGCACCTGGACGTCGCGGCCCTGGGCTCGGCGTACCTCGGTGGCGGGAGCCTGCTCGCGCTGCACCGTGCGGGCCTGGTGCGGGAGGTCCGGCCGGGCGCCGTCCGCGAGCTCTCCCGGGCGATGCGCACCGACCTCGCGCCGACCGCGGCCGTCGGGTTCTGAGCCGGCGACGGCCGTGGCGGACCCGGGTCCTACCGGTCGCCGGCGTCGACCGCTCTCGGCCTGCCGATCAGCTGCACTTCCTCCTGGTTGACCCACGCCACGATCGTGACCGCCACGCTCGCGATCGCCAGGATCGGCAGCAGCACCGGCACGGTGAGCGAGTCCTTCACACCCACCACCGCCCAGCCGCCCACGAGGATCAGCGCCGTGGCGGTGGCGGCGTAGGTGATCGTCGAGTGCAGCCGCACCAGGAGCTGGCGCAGCTCCTCGTTGGTCGCCTGCACCGTCGTCTGGTCGTTCGTCATCCGGTCTCCTCCTGCGCGGTCCCTGCGCGGTCCCCCGTCGGACCGTCGTGACGCCTGTTGCCTTGCACCGTTCCAGGCGTCGCGTCGAGACGCAAGGGCGCGATCCGGATCCCGACGACCGCCGATGAGTCGGGCGGGGCGCACCGGTCCAACTCCGCAGGAGGTGTGTGCGGCATGAGCTCAGTGGCTCGTCGGATGTTCGAGCTGGTCGAGCCCATCGGGGTGATCCCGTACTCGACCGACGACCCCAACGAGGCGATGTTCGCCCTCGGGTTCACCGACTACTGGGACACCTACTTCGCCGGGCGTGCGGCGCCCCTCGGGATCGTCCCTGCCGAGGTGGTGGACGCGCTCTTCTACAACTTCGCCCCCGGCGAGGTCGCGCGCCACATCCCGAAGGTGTGGCGCACCACCACTCCCGAAGCGGCGATCGCCGCTCGCCGGTCGGGCTGCGCGGCCGCCCTGCGCCGGATCCTCGGCGACCACGTCGACTCCCCCGGCTTCGCCCGCACCACCGACCTGCTGACCCGGGCCGCCACCAGCGCACCGGTCGAGGGTCGGCCGATGTACGCCGCGCTGCTCGCCCTGCCGCTCCCCGACGACGTGGTCACCCGCTTCTTCCATGCCGCGTCCCTGCTGCGCGAGCATCGCGGCGACGGGCACATCGCGGCGCTGATGGTCGAGGGCATCGGTGGGCTCGAGGCGCACGTCCTCCTCGCTCTCGACCTGGGCCTGCCCGCGGAGCGGTTCGGACGCATCCACCACCTCCCCGCAACCCAGATCGCCGCCGTCGTCGACGGGATGCGCGAGCGCGGCCTGATCGCGGACGACCGCACGCTCGGCGACCTGGGTCGCGCCGTCAAGCGGCGCGTCGAGGCCCACACCGACGAGCTCGCGGCGAAACCGTACGAGTGCCTCACGCCGGATGAGCTCGACGAGCTCATGGCCGCTCTCGAGCCGATCGCCGCGCGGCTGGTCGCCGCACAGGACTGAGCGGGCGGCACCGGCCGGTCGGCGCGTGACGCCTACCGGCGGGCCCCGCCGGCGTACGCGCCGTACGCCGTCACGAACGGCCGGTCGCTCGGGACGATCTCCTTGCCCAGGGGCGCCAGGGTCACCGGGATGACCTTGAGGTTCGCGATCGCCAGGGGGATCCCGATGATCGTCACGGCCTGTGCGACCGCGGTGAGGACGTGACCGATCACCAGCCAGATCCCGGCGACGAGGATCCAGACGACGTTGCCCAGCAGCGATCCCACGCCGGCCGTCGGCCTGCTCACGGCCGTGCGGCCGAACGGCCACAACACGTAGTTGGCGATCCGGAACGACGCGATCCCCCACGGGATCGTGACGACGAGGATGCAGCAGATGACGCCGGCGAGCACGTAGGCCAGGGCGAGCCAGATGCCGCCGAACACCAGCCAGATGACGTTGAGCACCACGCGCAGCAGCCCCATGCCTCCATGATGCCGGGATCATCGGCCCGCGCCGCGTGACTCGCGCCACGGCGGAGCGGTTGGCCGGTGGCTCGACCACCCCGTATCGACCCGTCCTTCAGCGGACCGCGAGGCGTGGCGCTACGCTCGGCCGGCACCGGTATCAGCCCGGAACGGCACCTCGGTGTCGGGGCCGATACCTCCGGCTACCTGTTCGAAGGGGCGTCATGGCAACTCCCAGTCCTGGCTACTCGATCACGGTCCGGATGGAGGTGCCCCCGTCCGCACGGGCCACCGGAGACGTGGTCGCCGCGGTGACCGGGGCGGGTGGATCGGTCACCGCCCTCGACGTGGCCGAGTCCCTCGCGGACCGGCTCGTCGTCGACGTCAGCTGCGACGCCTCGGACCTGGACCACGCCGACGTGATCACCGAGGCGCTCAACCGCGTCGAGGGCGCGACGGTCCGCAAGGTCAGCGACCGCACGTTCCTGCTGCACCTCGGGGGCAAGCTGGAGGTCGTGCCGAAGGTGCCGCTCAAGCACCGTGACGACCTCTCGCGTGCCTACACCCCGGGAGTGGCGCGGGTGTGCCTGGCCATCGCCAAGAACCCGGAGGACGCCCGGCGGCTCACCATCAAGCGCAACACGGTCGCGGTGGTGACCGATGGCTCGGCGGTCCTGGGCCTCGGCAACCTGGGCCCGGCGGCGGCGCTGCCGGTGATGGAGGGCAAGGCGGCCCTCTTCAAGCAGTTCGCCGACGTCGACGCGTGGCCGGTCTGCCTCGACACCCAGGACACCGAGAAGATCATCGAGATCGTCAAGGCGATCGCGCCGGTGTACGGCGGCATCAACCTCGAGGACATCGCCGCACCGCGGTGCTTCGAGATCGAGGCGCGGCTGCGCGCTGAGCTCGACATCCCCGTCTTCCACGACGACCAGCACGGCACGGCGATCGTGGTGCTCGCCGCTCTCACCAACGCCCTGCGGGTCGTGGGGAAGAAGCTGAGCGAGGTACGCATCGTCGTCAGCGGCGTCGGGGCGGCCGGTCACGCGATCATCGAGCTGCTCCACGCCCAGGGGGCGACCGACATCGTGGCCTGCGGCCGGAACGGCTCGGTGCACCGCGGCCAGGAGAACCTCGACCCGGCGCGCCAGTGGATCGCCGACCACACCAACCAGGACGGCTTCGCCGGCCCCCTGACCGACGCCCTGGCGGGAGCGGACGTCTTCATCGGCGTCTCGGCGCCGAACCTGCTCAGCGAGGACGACGTCGCGACGATGGCCCCGGACGCGATCGTCTTCGCGCTCGCCAACCCCGACCCGGAGGTCGACCCGGTCGCCGCAGCCAAGCACGCGGCCGTGGTCGCGACCGGTCGCTCGGACTACCCCAACCAGATCAACAACGTGCTGGCGTTCCCGGGCTTCTTCCGCGGGATGCTCGACGCCGGCAGCCACGACATCACCCAGGAGGTGATGCTCGCGGCCGCCTCCGCGATCGCGGACGCCGTCTCGCCGTCGGAGCTCAACGCCAGCTACATCGTGCCGTCGGTGTTCGACCCGCGCGTCGCGACCGCGGTGGCCGACGCCGTGCGCGAGGCCGCAACGCCCTGAGGTGACCCGTACGGCGCGAGGCCGGTCCGCCTACCCGAGCCGCCGTGCGGCGGCGCCGGCCGCCTCCCGCAGCTGCTCGACCACCGCGCCGACCGTCGGGGTCCGGGCCTGCCGGGTGAGCAGGAAGACCTCGCGCCCCACTCCCCCGGCCGCGAAGGGCCGGGCGACGACGCCGGGCGCCTCGTAGCCGACGACGAGGTCGGGCAGCAGCGCGCCGGCACCCGTCGTACGCACCATCTCCAGCAGGATCAAGAAGTCGTCGGAGGTGTAGCGGACGTCCGGCTCGAAGCCGCCGATCTGGCGGCAGGCGCGCAGGTGCATCTCGTGGTGGCCGGTGCCCGGCTGGCACACGGCCCAGGGCAGGTCGGCCAGGTCGGCGAGCCGGATCCGCTCGGCCGACGCCAGCGGGTGGTCGGCGGGGAGCACGATCCTGATCCGCTCGCGCAGCGCGACCTCGCGCTGGAGCCCGGGATGCAGGGCCCGGGGCTGCGCCTCGTACTCGTCCCCGACCAGGACGTCGAGCTGGTGCAGCCGCAGCTCCGGCACGGCCTGCTCGACCTCGGCCTCGGTCGCCTCGACGCGGATCGCCGGCTGCCGTTCGGCCAGCCGGCGTACGGCGGGGGCGACGATCCGCAGGAACGCGGACTGGAACGCCGCGACCCGGACCGGCCCCGCCAGCCGGCCGGCCGCGACGGCGGCGACCTCGGAGGCGGCGGCGTCGGCGCCCTCGAGGAGTGCGTCGGCGTGCCGGACGAGCACGCGCCCCGCCTCGGTGAGGCGGACGTTGCGGCCCACCCGCTCGAGCAGGGGCGCGCCCACCTCGCGTTCGAGGGTGGCGAGCTGCTGGGAGACCGCGCTCGGCGTGTAGCCGAGTGCCTGCGCGGCGGCGTGGAGGGTGCCGCGCACGTGCACCTCGCGCAGCACGCGCAGCCGCCGCAGCTCGATCATCTGTTCAGAATATCTGAACGATGAGCGCCACGGATCCGCGATGGACCTGAACGATCGCCGGTCCCAGACTGGACCGCATGGGATCGGTCGCCGTCGTCCTCAGCGCCGTCGCGTTCGGCGTGATGGCGCTGTTCGCGAAGCTCGCGTACGACGCCGGCGTCGGCCTCGACGCCCTGCTGCTGGTGCGGTTCGGCCTCGCCGGCCTCCTGCTGCTCGTGATCGCCCATGCCCGCGGCCGGCTGCGCGGGCTGAGCCGGCGCGCGGTCGTCATCGGCCTGCTGATGGGCGCCCTGGGGTACGCCGCGCAGGCCGGCCTCTACTTCGCCGCGCTCACCCGCGTGGACGCCTCGCAGGTCGCGCTGGTCTTCAGCGTCTACCCGCTGCTCGTGATGGCGATGGCCGTGCTCACCCGGCGCGAGCGCGCGACGCGCCGGCGTGCGCTCGGCCTGCTGGTGGCGCTCGGCGGGGTGGCGCTCGTGCTCGGCGGCGCCTCCACGGGCGCCTTCGACCTCGGCGGATCGGCGTTCGCGCTCGGCTCGGCGATCGTCTACACCGGCTACATCCTCCTCGGCGACCGGGTCGCGGCCGCCGACCCGCTCGCCTTCGCGACGCTCGTCTGCCTGGGGGCGTTCGGCACGTTCGTGATCTGGTCGGGCCTGCACGGCGTACCGGACCTCGGGTTCGCACCCGTCGGCTGGCTCTGGCTGGCGCTGATCGCGTCGGTGAGCACGGTCGCGGCCATCTTGCTGTTCTTCGCCGGCCTGGCCCGGGTCGGCCCGTCGGTCACCGCCCTCCTCTCGATCATCGAGCCCGTGGTGACGGTGGGCGGTGCGGCCCTGGTGTTCGGCGAATCGCTGACGGTGCAGCAGGTGCTCGGCGGCGCGCTGGTCCTCGGGACGGTCCTCGTCGTCCAGTGGCCCGCCGGCACCGGTCGCACGCGATCGCCCTCATCACCGGTCGCGCCGGAGCTACGATCGGTCGCATGAGGACGCTGCCCGCGCTCGGTGCCGTGGTGCTCGCCGCGGGCGTGCTGGCCCCCGGCGTCGCCGCCGACGCCCAGCCCACCCCG
>NZ_DASWVI010000401.1:0-5700 GCF_036401255.1 Nocardioides sp.
CGACCAGGTCGTCGCCATTGCGGGCGAGGTTCACCTCGGTGCGCGACACCAGCGGCAGGGACAGCCGCAGCACCGCCCCGCCCTCGCTGCGGCGGACCCGGAACGGCGCCCGCCCGGCCGAGCGGGCCAGCGGGTCGGCGCCGGCGTACAGCTCGCGCGCGAGGCCCGCGAGCGGCGCGAGCCCGACGGGTTCGCGCGGCCGGTACTGCGAGCGCCAGATCGGCAGGCCCGCGAAGGACTCCTCGACGCGGCCGAGCACCTCGTCCTGGGCGACCACCCAGCCGGCCCGCCAGTCGTCGGACCCCTCGGCCGGGAAGACCCGGTTGGCGACGACCCCGTCGACGCGGTAGCCGAACAGCGACAGCGTCGTGTAGGAGCGCCGCGCCTCGGCGAGCACGACGTTCTCGGGGGTCAGCACGAGGCGCACGCTCGCGTCGGGGCCGCTGAGCAGCGTCCGGACCTCGTCGAGCTCCGCGTGCAGCCGTTCGACCGCGTCGAACACCGTGTCGCCGGGCATGGGTACGCCGGCCGCGCGACTGAGCACCGGACGCAGCGCCTTGACGACGCGGCGCTCCACGGGGAAGACCCGGTTCATGTACCACCCGAGCGCCTCGGGCAGCGCCAGCAGCCGCAGCGTCTCGGCCGTGGGCGCGCAGTCGACCACGATCACGTCCCAGGCGCCCGACAGCGCGTGCAGGCGCAGCTCGAGCAGCGCGAGCACCTCCTCGGCCCCGGGGATCACCGTGAGCTCCTCGGCCGCGACCGGGTCGACGCCCGCCACGTCGAGCACCGAGAGCAGGTAGCGCTGGATGTCGGCCCAGGACTGCTCGAACCGCAGCTGCGCGTCGACCTGGACCACGAACAGCCCGTCGGCCACCTCGGTCGGGTCGGGCCCGATCGCGCCGTACTCGCAGCCGTAGGCGTCGGCCAGCGAGTGCGCCGCGTCGGTCGAGAGCACGAGCGTGCGATGCCCCTCGGCGGCCGCGAGCGCGGCGGTGCCGGCGGCGATCGTGGACTTGCCGACGCCGCCCTTGCCGGTGAACAGGAGGATGCGCACGCGAGCCGGCCTCAGCCGAGCGACTCGACGCGCTTCTTCAGCCCCTTGAGCGCCGTGTCGATGAGGATCTTCTCGCCCTTGCGCTTGAGCATCCCGATCAGCGGGATGTTCACGTCGAGCGCGAGGCGGTAGGTGACCTCGGTGGATCCGTTGCCCAGGTCGCGCAGCAGGTAGGCGCCGTCGAGGGCGCGGAGCATCTTGCCGTGCACCAGCGTCCAGGTGACCATGTGGTCGCCGTTCCAGATGTACTCGAGGGTGTACTCGTCCTTGATCGGCGGCACGTCGAGCTCGAAGAACACCTGCTCGGCGCGGCCGTCGGGGAACTCGGCGACCACGTCGGCGGTCCGCACGCCCTTGGCCCAGTGCGGGTACGCCGGGAAGTCGGCGATCACCGCCATGATGTCGGCCGAGGGAGCGTCGATGACGATCGACGACGTGGTCTGCTCGGCCATCGGGGGCCCCCTTGGTCGCACTGGTTCGGCGCTGGATTCGCGGCTGGCTCGGTGAGCGAGCGTACCGGATCACCTCGCGCTCCCGACCGGCGGTAACCTCGCTCGGTGAGCCCCATCCACCTGCGTGCCCGCGTGCGGTGGCGGACGCCAGGAGGTCCCCGTGCGTGAGTTCTCCAACCCGTTGACGATCGAGGTCCCCGCGAGCGGCAACCTCACCGACGACGTGGTGGTCAACGCGCGGGAGGCCGGCTCCAGCGTCGTGTTCAGCCGCCCCGCCACCGACCCCGACGCCGAGGGCTGGGAGGACGTCACCGCCGCACAGTTCCTGGCGGAGGTCACGGCGGTCGCGAAGGGCCTCGTCGCCGCGGGCATCGAGGCCGGCGACCGGGTCGCGATCATCTCCAAGACCCGCTACGAGTGGACCCTCCTCGACTACGCGACCTGGTTCGCGGGCGCGGTCAGCGTCCCGATCTACGAGACCTCCTCGGCCGAGCAGATCGCCTGGATCCTCGCCGACTCCGGGGCGCGCGCGATCGTGGCCGAGGGCGCCGACCACCTGTCCCGGATCAGCGAGGTCCGCGGCGGGCTGGAGCAGCTCAACCACGTCTGGTCGCTCGCGGACAACGCCGTGGACAACCTGGCGCGGCTCGGCGCCGACATCTCCGACGAGGAGCTCGAGAAGCGGCGTACGACGGCGACGCCGCTCGACCTGGCCACGCTGATCTACACCTCGGGCACGACCGGGCGGCCCAAGGGCTGCATGCTCACCCACGGCAACTTCATGTTCGAGCTCACGGTCGCGGTCGACGAGCTGCCACAGCTGTTCGAGGGCGACGACGCCGCGACGCTGCTGTTCCTCCCGCTCGCGCACGTGTTCGCCCGGATCATCCAGGTCGGCTGCATCAAGGCGCGCACCCGCCTGGGGCATAGCTCCGACATCAAGAACCTGCTCGCCGACCTGCAGGAGTTCAAGCCGACGTTCGTCCTCGCGGTGCCGCGGGTGTTCGAGAAGGTCTTCAACACCGCCTCCCAGAAGGCGACCGCCGAGGGCCGGGGCCGGATCTTCGACAACGCCGCCGAGACCGCGATCGCCTACTCGCGCGGCCTGGACCGGGGCCGCCCCTCCTTGCTCGTGCGCGCCAAGCACGCGGTGTTCGCCCGTCTCGTCTACGGCAAGCTGCTGGACGCGCTCGGCGGCAGCTGCCGCTACGCGATCTCCGGGGGTGCTCCGCTCGGCGACCGGCTCGGCCACTTCTACCGCGGCATCGGCCTGACCGTGCTCGAGGGCTACGGGCTCACCGAGACCACGGCGGCGCTCACCGTCAACCTGCCCGAGGCGTTCAAGGTCGGCACGGTCGGACGCCCGCTGCCCGGCACCGCCGTACGCATCGCCGACGACGGGGAGCTGCTGTTCAGCGGCGGCCAGGTGTTCGCGGGCTACTGGCACAACGAGACCGCCACCATGGAGGCGCTCGAGCCGGAGGGCTGGTTCCACACCGGGGACGTCGGCGAGGTCGACGACGAGGGCTTCGTGCGGATCACCGGCCGCAAGAAGGAGATCCTGGTGACGGCGGGCGGCAAGAACGTCGCGCCCGCGGTGCTCGAGGACCGGCTGCGCTCCCACGTGCTCATCGACCAGTGCATGGTGGTGGGTGACGGCCAGCCGTTCATCGCCGCCCTGATCACGATCGACCGCGAGTCGTTCCCGGCCTGGGCGGAGGCGCACGGCAAGACCGGCAGCGTCGCCGAGCTCGTGGACGACCCCGACCTGCGCGCCGAGATCGAGGCGGCCGTCGAGGACGCCAACAGGGCCGTCTCCAAGGCCGAGTCGATCCGGAAGTTCACGATCCTGCCCGACGAGTGGTCGGAGGAGGGCGGCGAGCTGACGCCGAGCCTCAAGATCCGGCGCAACGTCGTGATGCGGTCGTTCAAGGAGGACGTCGCGGCGCTCTACCTGCCCTGAGAGCCTAGGAGCCCTGGTCCGCCAGCTGCCGGGCGATCGCGATCCGGGTCATCGTCGTGGGGTGCGAGCCGAACCACCACTGCGACCACGCCGGCGGGGTCGGGTCGGAGAGCGAGTGCAGCGCCAGCTGGCGCTGCACGGCCACGAACGCCGTGGGGTCGTCGGTGACCTCGAGCGCGTCGACGTCCGCGCGGGTCTCGATCTGCCGGCTGATGCCGTTCTCGACGGGACTGGCGAGCACGGTGCCGATCGCGACCAGCGCCAGCACGAGCGGCACGACCGCGGGGTCGCGCATCGACAGTCCCCGCCGGCCGCCGACCGACCCGACCAGCAGACCGAGCAGACCGATGCCGAACAGCGCCCCGGCCGCGCCCAGCACCGATCCGGTCAGCACGTCGTCGTGCTTGGCGTGCGCGAGCTCGTGGGCGACCACCGAGAGCACCTGGTCCTGCGGCACGTCCTCGACGAGGTTGTCGTAGAGCACCACCCGGCGGGTGCCGCCGAAGCCCGAGACGTAGGCGTTCAGGGTCGTCGTACGCCGCGAGGCGTCCGTGACGAGCACGTCGTCGACCGGGACGTGCTCGCGCTCGGCCAGGGCCATCACCTCGGTGCGCAGCGGCCCGTCCTCCAGCGAGCTGAACGAGTTGAACAGCGGCTCGATCACCACCGGGTAGACGAACGACCCGGCCAGCACCAGCGCCGCCAGCAGCCCGCCCGCGACGGCCGGCCAGGCCCGCCGCCAGCGCCGGGCGCACCCGACGAGCACGACCACCAGGATCGAGGTGGCGACGATCGCCACCAGCTCGTTCTTCACCAGGTCGACCGCGAAGGCCGACCAGGCCTGGTGGCTGAGCCCGTGGTTGCGAGCGTGGCGGCGCAGCAGCACCGCGAACGGCAGCGTCAGCACCCGGCCGATGAGCGCGAGCAGCGCGACCGCGAGCACGACGCGCACCCACCACCAGCCCCGCAGCCGCGCGACGAGCCGGCGGCCCCACGGTGCGAAGCCCAGGACGCACGCGACCAGGAGCGAGACCGCCAGCGAGCTGCGGCTCCACAGCCGCGCCCAGCGCGAGTAGTCCTCACCGCGCGCGATCTCGGCCGGCGTGAGCACCGACGTCGGGTCGGCCGGCGACGGCGTGCCGCCCGGGACCGGGTGCCATGGCACCAGCACGACCGCGAGCACCACGAACGCCACCCCGCCCAGCAGGGCCACGGCGAGCGCCACGCGGCGCTCGGGCGGGATCCTCACCCCACCGATTCTGTCAGGGACCTGGCCGCGCCAGGGCGGCGAGCTCGTGGCGCCACTGCGCGGTGAGCCCGCCCACGCTCAGCCCGAACCCGTCCTCCAGCGCCGCGCCGACCGGGCGACCGGCGTCGACGGCGCGGTAGAAGCCGACCAGGGCGGCCTGCCCGCCGTCCCGGGCGAGCAGCCGGCAGGCGAGCCAGGCGCTCTCGTACGTCGCGCCCAGGTGGGTGGCCCGGGTGCCGAACTCCGCGGCTCCCGGTAGGTCGCGGGGCGGGCCGTCGCGGCGTACCTGCGCGATGATCTGGGCCGCCGAGCGGCGCACCGGCAGGTCCACGTCGCGCAGCGCGACGTAGTCGGCGAAGCCCTCGAGCAGCCACAGCGGCATGTCGCTGGTCCACGCGTCGGCGGCCACGTGCGTCGCCTCGTGGCTCATCACGACCTGGGCTCCGGTCGGCCGCAGCGCGCCGTAGACGTCGGGGTTCACGAACACGTGCACCGGCGCGTCCGGCGCCAGCGACCCGTCGGCGGAGGTCGTCACGGCCGCGATCTGGTCGTAGGTCCCGGGGTCGGCGTCCAGCACGCGGTCCAGGTCGTCGACCGAGGCCGGCACCTCCACGACCAGGCCCCGCCGCCAGTCCGGCAGGACGCGCCGGACCACCGGGACCGCGGCCCGGGCCCGCCGGGCGTACGTCGCCGCCTCGGCGCCCGGGCCGTCGACGAGCACCAGCGTGTCGGCGGTACGCCGGACCTGCAGCGGCCCGGAGAGCCACAGCGGCGACACGCGGTCGCCCCCACCGAACCCGGTCAGCGCGACCCGGTCGCCCTCCTCGCGCAGCCGGACCGTCACCTCGGCTCGCGCCGGCGCCGGGTCGAACCCGGCGAACCGCCAGGTCGCGTCGACCGCGGCGGTCCAGTCGCCGTGCGCGTCCGGCATCCCCTCGGCGTCGACGAACCGGAGCGTGAACGCCGTCACCCGCAGCGC
>NZ_DASWVI010000402.1:0-2810 GCF_036401255.1 Nocardioides sp.
GGCACCGGGCGCGGCGCCGGCCGGGGCGGTCAGGGTGAGGGCGAGTGCTGCGGCGGCGCCGGCGGCCAGAGGTGCGGAGAACAGGATGCGCATGAGTCCCTCCCGAGGACGTGACCCGCGATCACGAGTGGCAGCAACCTAGGCCCGCCCGGGCGGCGCGACAAGGGGCCGATGTCCCGGGACACCGAGCGAGCGGGAGGGGCGCGGCACGACGCGCCTGACAGGCCCCCGACATCGCTGTGGAAGGGAGCGACACTCCCTTCCACTCTCAACGTATAGCGCAGGGTGGGTCTTGCGGCAAGGCCCCCGGCAGGGCCGAGAATCTCCGGCCGGAGCCGCGCATCGACCGGGGGAGCACGACCTGTGGAGTCTGGACAGCCGTTGACCGAGCCGTTGACCGAGCCGTCGACCGGGAGCGCGTTCGCGCTCGCCGACCACCTCGCCGCGAAGGCGGCACCGAGCCTGATCGAACAGGACGAGCGGCACTTCGCGGCGATCGCGGAGAGCCTGGCCGCCGCCGTCGCCGACCTCGAGGACCGGCTCGACGCCGCGCGCCGAGCGCCCGCCGGGGTCGGTCAGGAGGCGCTCGAACGGGACCAGGAGGTGCACCGGCTCACGGCCCGGCTGCGGATGCTGCGCAGGTACGGCCTCGACCTGTGCCTCGGGCACATGGTCGGCGCCGAGGACCCCGAGCCGGTGTACGTCGGGCGGCTCGGCCTGACGGACCGTGCCGGACGCCGCCTGCTCGTGGACTGGCGCTCCCCGGTGGCCGAGCCCTTCTTCGCGGGGACCCACGCCCACCCGATGGGCCTGGCGAGCCGGCGCCGCTACCGCTGGATCGGCGGCCGCGTCGCCGACTACTGGGACGAGGCCTTCACCGCCGAGGAACTCACCGGCCACGCCGCCGCGCTCGACGACCAGTCGGCGTTCATCGCCAGCCTCGGTGCGTCCCGGTCGCCCCGGATGCGCGACGTGCTCGGCACGATCCAAGCCGACCAGGACGCGATCATCCGGGCCGGCTCGCGCGGCGCGCTGGTCGTCGACGGCGGCCCCGGCACCGGCAAGACCGTGGTCGCGTTGCACCGCACGGCGTACCTGCTGTACGCCGACCCGCGGCTGGGCCACCGTCGCGGCGGCGTGCTGTTCGTCGGTCCGCACCAGCCCTACCTGGCCTACGTCTCCGACGTGCTGCCCAGCCTCGGCGAGGAGGGGGTGCGGACCGCGACGGTGCGCGATCTCGTCCCCGAGGGGGCGACGGCACCGCCGGAGGCCGACCCGGCGGTGGCGCGGCTGAAGTCCTCGGCCCGGATGGTCGCGGCCGTCGAACCGGCCGTGCGGCTCTACGAGGAGCTGCCCACCGAGGCCATGGTCGTCGAGACGCCGTACGCCGATCTCAGGCTCGGCGTCGACGACTGGGCGGAGGCCTTCGGCGCGGCCGACCCTGCGCTCCCGCACAACGAGGCCCGCGACGACGTCTGGCTCGCGCTCGTCGCGATCCTGCTCGACCAGGTCGACCCCGACGAGGTGCCGGTCGACCTGCTGCGTCGATCGCTGGCGCGGCACCAGGCCCTGCTCGACGCGTTCGACCGGGCGTGGACGGTGGTCGACCCCGACGACCTGGTCGGCGACCTGTGGACGGTGCCGGCGTACCTGCGCCGGTGCGCGCCCTGGCTCGGGCCCGACGAGGTGCGGCTGCTGCAGCGCGAGGAGCCCAGCGCCTGGACGACGTCCGACCTGCCGCTGCTCGATGCCGCCCGGCAGCGGCTCGGCGATCCCGACGCGTCGCGTCGCCGGCGGCAGCGGGAGGCGGCGCTGGCGGCGCAGTCCGAGGAGATGTCGCACGTGGTCGACCACCTGGTCGCCACCGACGACTCCGAGATGCAGGTGATGTCGATGCTGCGGGTGGCGGACCTGCGCGGTGCGCTGGTGGACGAGGGGGCGGCACCCACGGCCGACCCGGACGTGTTGGCCGGGCCGTTCGCGCACGTCGTGGTCGACGAGGCCCAGGAGCTCACCGACGCGGAGTGGCAGATGCTGCTGCGCCGCTGCCCCTCGCGGAGCTTCACGATCGTCGGTGACCGCGCGCAGGCGCGACACGGGTTCGCCGAGTCCTGGGCGGAGCGGCTGCAGCGTGTCGGCCTGGACCGGGTCGAGCTCGCGTCCTTGAGCATCAACTACCGCACGCCCGCGGAGATCATGACCGCGGCCGAGCCGGTCATCCGGGCCGCGCTGCCGGACGCCAACGTGCCGACGTCGGTGCGTGCGACCGGCGTGCCGGTCCACCACGGCGCGATCGGCGACCTCGAGCCGCTCCTGGACGCCTGGCTCGCCGAGCATCCCGAGGGGACGGCCTGCGTCGTCGCCGCCGCCGGGGGTGCGGGGGGCGTGGACCTGCCGCCGCGGCCGCGCGTCCGGGTGCTGACCCCCGAGCTCGTGAAGGGGCTGGAGTTCGACCTCGTGGTCCTTCTCGCCCCGGCCACGTTCGGTGACGGCATCGAGGGCGCGGTCGACCGCTACGTGGCCATGACCCGCGCCACCCAGCGCCTGGTCGTCCTCACGTGAGGTCCGGCCCGGCCCTCCGCCGCGGGTGGTGGGTCGGCCGCGGGTCGGAACCTTCTGCGGTTTGGTCACCAACGGCGATAGGTAAGCGCTTACGTACTGCGTTTGGTGACCAAACCGCAGACCCGGCGGGGCGGCGGGCGGCGGCGACGGCGGGGGCTCGGCCGTGGGGTGGCGGGTCGGCCGCGGGTCGGAACCTTCTGCGGTTTGGTCACCAACGGCGATAGGTAAGCGCTTACGTACTGCGTTTG
>NZ_DASWVI010000403.1:0-5689 GCF_036401255.1 Nocardioides sp.
CCCTCGACGACCGTCGGGTTCACGAACCAGCCGACCGAGTCGTCGAGTGTGCCCCCGACGAGGACGTCGAGCTTGCGCGAGCGCTTCGCGCGCTCGATCGCGGCCCGATGCTTGACGAACGCCCGTTGGTCGATGACGGCGCCCATGAAGTTGGAGAAGTCCGTCGGGTCGCCGATGGCGAGGCTCTCGATCTCGGAGAGGAACGAGTCCTTCATCTTCGTCCAGACCGAGCGGGCGACGTACGCCCGCGAGGCCGCCGAGCACTTCTGGCCCTGGTACTCGAAGGCGCCCCGGATCATCGCCGTGCGCAGCACGTCGGGGTCGGCCGACGGGTGGGCGACGATGAAGTCCTTGCCGCCGGTCTCGCCGACGATGCGTGGGTAGGCGCGGTAGCCGGCGATGTTGGCGCCGACCTCGCTCCACAGGTGCTGGAACACGGCGGTCGAGCCGGTGAAGTGGATGCCCGCGAGGTCGGGGCTGGCGAGCGCGACCTCGGAGACGTCGGCGCCGTGGCCGGGCAGCATGTTGATCACGCCCGGCGGCATCCCGGCCTCCTCGAGCAGCTCCATCGTCAGCGAGGCCGCGAGCTGCTGGGTGACCGCGGGCTTCCAGATGACGGTGTTGCCCATGAGGGCCGGCGCGGTCGGCAGGTTGCCCGCGATCGCGGTGAAGTTGAACGGCGTGATCGCGTAGACGAAGCCCTCGAGCGGCCGGTGGTCGGTGCGGTTCCAGACGCCGGGGCTGTTGCGGATCGGCTGCTCGGCCAGGATCTGCCGGGCGTAGTGGACGTTGAAGCGCCAGAAGTCGATGAGCTCGCAGGCGGAGTCGATCTCGGCCTGGAACGGCGTCTTGGACTGGCCGAGCACGGTGGCGGCGTTGATCCGCTGGCGCCACGGGCCGGCCAGCAGGTCGGCGGCCTTGAGCAGGATCGCGGCCCGGTCGTCGAAGTCCATGTCGCGCCAGCCGGGAGCCGCGTCGTTCGCCGCCTTGATGGCCGATCGGGCGTCGGCCTGGGTGGCGGCCTTCAGCGTGCCGAGCACGTGCTGGTGGTCGTGCGGCTGGACGACCTGCATCTCGACGCCGCCGCCGGCCTTCCAGCGTCCGCCGATGTAGCCGCGCAGGTTCTTCTGCTTCTTCTCCAGCTTGGCGATCTCCGCGGTCAGGGCCTCCCGTTCGGGGGTGCCCGGCGCGTAGGTCAGGTTCGGCTCGTTGGTGGGAGCCGGGGGGGTGGTCATGGCGTCCATGCCTGCGAGCGTAGCGAGCGGTCCCGCCACCCGCCGAGCCGGAGTACGCCGAGTCGGCACACCGGGGCAGTGCCTCAGAGGAGGTGGGGGATCTCCTGGGTGGCGAACCAGGCGAGGTCGTCGTCGGGGTCGGCGTCGGCGGGGCGGTCCTCGGGGTCGGCGTGGACGGCGACGACGCGCTTGAGCGGAATCGTCCACCCGGTCTCGGGCTCCTGGTCGAGCTCGGCGACCACGACGACCCGGCGTCCGGGGCCGTCGAGCAGGGTGGCGGAGGCGTCGGCCGCGGTCATCAGCGCGTCGTACTCCGCCTCCTCGTCGTCGCCGTCGGTGTCGAGGACCTCGAGGACCACGACGTCGTCGGTGACCTCGAACGCCCCCGCGCCGTGCTCCTCGGCGAGCCGGAGGAGGGTGGTCGGCAGGTAGATCCGCACGCTCATGACGACTCCTCGGGCGGTTTACGGCGCTTGCGGCCCCGCGGTACCCGCCCGCGGGTGCCGCGGGCGGAGTCGACGAGCTCGTCGAGCGCCTCCTGGAGGCACGGGCCGAGCAGGTCGGCGTCGGGCAGCATGTCGCGGTCGGCGGTGAGGCCGTAGTAGACGTGCCCGTCGTAGGACGTGACGCCGATCGCCAGCGGATGGCCCTCGAGCAGCGGCGGCACGGGGTAGGTCGCGAGCATCCGGGCACCGGCGGCGTAGAGCGGCGCCTGCGGCCCCGGCACGTTGGTCACGCTGAGCTGGTAGCCGCGGCGCTCGACGGCCGCGACCCGGGACCCGATCGCGTGGAACGTGGCCGGCGCGAAGCCGGAGATGCCGACCAGCCGGCTGGCCGCCACCGCCCGCCCGGTCTCCTTGTGCGCCTGGAAGGAGTAGGAGACCTGGTGCAGCCGGACCACGGGGCTGGCCTCCCAGACCGGCAGGTCGACGAAGTGCGCGGCGATCTGGCTGCCCAGCGAGGTGGCCTCGAGCTCGGCGTCGATGACCGAGATCGGCACCACGGCACGCACCCGGCGGATGCCGCGCATCGACTCCCCGCGGGTCATCAGCCAGGCCCGCAGCGCGCCGGTGACCGTCGCGAGCACGACGTCGTTGACGGTGCCGCCGTGGGCCTCGCGCACCAGGCGGTAGTCGGCGAGGTCGGTGCGGACCGCCACGACCCGGCGCTGCTGGGACAGCGGGCCGATGATCGGCGAGTCCGCGCTCGGCGTCCGGTTGGCGAGGGCGTCGATCACCCGGCTCGCCGAGCGGGCCGTCCCCGCGACCCCGCGCAGCGCCGCCCCGGTCGTGCTGCGCAGCGTGTCGAGCACGGTCTCCGGGGCGGTGACCGAGTCGCGCACCGCCTCGGCCATCAGGCCGAGCGGGGACGGCCGGCCGCGGGCCCGCCAGCCGTCGGCGCCCAGCTCCTTGGGCTCGGGCGACTTGTCGAGCAGCACCTGGCCGAGGTCGACGGTGTGGATGCCGTCGACGAGGACCTGGTGGGACTTGGAGAGGATCGCGACCTGCCCGTCGGCGAGGCCCTCGACGAAGTAGACCTCCCACAGCGGCCGGCTGCGATCCAGCGGCCGGGAGACGATGCGCGCCACCAGGTCGCGCAGCTGGTCGAGGCTGCCCGGCCGGGGCAACGCGGAGCGGCGTACGTGGTAGCCGATGTCGAAGTGGTCGTCGTCGACCCACACCGGGTTGGCCACCCGGCCGGGCACCACCTGGACCCGCTGGCGGTAGCGCGGGACGAACGAGATGCGCTCCTGCACGAGCCGGACCAGGCGGGCGTAGTCGAAGCCGGACTCCCCCGGGTCGAAGATCTCCACGGTCGCGTTGTGCATCGGCGTCGAGGCGGACTCCTCGGCCAGGATGGCCACGTCGCGCGGACGGAGCCTCTCGGTCATGGTGTCCCTTTCGTCGCGCCGCCGGGGGGCGGCGTACCGGGCGCTGGTACGACGTGCGATTCTGACAGACGTTACCGACGTTTGACGCAGCCCAGCTGAAGGGCCGAGCAAAGGACTCGACGATGCGCCGTGTGCTGGCCGCCCTGGCCGCCCTCCTCTGTTCCCTCGCCGTGCTCACCGCATGCGGGGGAAGCGACTCGCCGGACGAGGCGGACAGCGGGCCGAAGACCATCGCGGTCACGATCGAGGGCGGGAACGTCACTCCCAACGGCGAGCGGGTCGAGGTCGCCGTCGGGCAGGAGGTCGAGCTCGACGTCACCTCCGACGCCCCCGGCGTGATCCACGTGCACTCCAGCCCGGAGCAGGAGCTCGAGTTCGACGCCGGCGAGTCGACGCTGACCATCGAGGGCATCGACAAGCCGGGCACGGTCGACGTCGAGTCCCACGAGCTCGAGAAGGTCATCGTCCAGCTCGAAGTGCGCTGAGGGACTGCTGAGGTGTCGGACGGCTTCACCAGCGCGATCATCTCCACGCACGGGATCGGCGGCGCGAAGGACCTCCCGATCTCGCCCGAGCTCGCGATCGCGGGCGCCAGCGCCGCCCTGGTCGTCTCGTTCACCGTGCTGGCCGTCGCCTGGCGCACGCCGCGGTACGACGCCGCCACGAGCGGCCGGCCGGCCCCGGCACTGCTGACGAGGCTCGTCGACTCCGCCGGCTGGCGGGTCGCGTGCCGGGTCCTGGGCTTCGCGGTGTTCCTCTACGCCGCGATGGCCGCCGTGTTCGGCAAGGACCTGGTCATCAACCCGGTCTTCGGCATCTTCTACGTGTGGTGGTGGGTCGGGCTGGTGCCGCTCTCGCTGCTGCTCGGCCCGGTCTGGAAGGCCATCAGCCCGGTGCGCACGATCAACCTGGGCTTCGCCAAGGTCTCGGGCAGCGACCCCGACCGTGGCCTGTTCACCTACCCCGAGCGGCTCGGCTACTGGCCGGCGGCGCTCGGCCTGTTCGCGTTCGTCTGGATGGAGCTGGTCTACCCGTTCTCCACCGAGCTCGGCCCGGTCCGGCTGTGGTGCGCGGCGTACGTCGCGGTGATGCTGGTCGGCGGTGCCCTGTTCGGCTCCCGGTTCTACGAGAGCGCCGATCCGTTCGAGGTCTACTCCACGCTCGTCGCGCACCTGTCGGTGTGGGGCCGTCGCGACGGCCGGCTGGTGCTGCGCTCCCCGCTCGCGAACCTCGACACCGTCCCCGCCCGTCCGGGACTGGTCGCCGTGGTCGCCGTGCTGTTCGGCAGCACGGCGTTCGACTCGTTCAAGGACTCCAGCCGGTGGCTGTCGTTCGTGCAGTCCACCGACGTCTCCACCGACCTGCTGAACAACCTGGCGCTGGTGGCGTTCTGCGTGGGTGTCGGGCTGATCTTCGCGACCGGCTCCATGCTCACCGGCCTGGGCGACGACCTGCGCCGCCGCGAGCTGCCCAACCTGCTCGCCCACTCGGTGGTGCCGATCATCGTCGGCTACATCGTCGCCCACTACCTGCGCTACCTGGTCGAGGTCGGCCAGCTCACGTTGATCCAGGCGAGCGACCCGTTCAGCGACGGCAGCAACTACCTCGGGACGGCCGACCTCGACCCGTGGTACTGGCTGGCCTACCACCCGACGTTCCTGGCGAACGTCAAGGTGCTGGCGGTGGTCGCGGGCCACGTGCTCGGCGTGATCGCCGCCCACGACCGGGCGATCAAGATCCTGCCGCCACGACACCAGCTCACCGGCCAGCTCCCACTGCTGTTCGCGATGGTGGCGTTCACCGTCGGCGGGCTCTACCTGCTGTTCGCGGCCTGAGCCTGCGTCGCCGCGAGCGCGTCGGCGAGCCGGGCGATCGCCCGCACCAGCGGTGAGTCGCCGACCTCCACCAGCGTGCGGCCGGCGACCAGGGCGCGGTCGACGGCCGCCTGGTCGTCGGGCAGGAAGTGCAGGCCGGCGAGCCGGGCGAAGCCGGCCACCATCCCCGCGATGTCGCGCTCGGACCACCCGAGGGTGGGCCGCATCCGGTTGACCACCACGTGCACCGGCCGTCCACCGGTGAGCTCGCGCAGCTCGACCAGCCCGCGGGCCAGGCGCGAGAGGCCCACCGGGTCGGCGGAGCCGACGACGACCACCTCGTCGGCCACCTCGAGGGCGCCGAGCGTCATCTGGTTGCGACCGGGGCGGGTGCCGAGGTCGGGCGCCGGGTCCTCCTCGAGGCTGAAGCCGGTGTCGGCGACGACCTCGCCGTGCTCGCGGCCGACCTCCAGGAGGTGCTCGACGGCACCGGTCCGGACCTCGACCCAGCGGTCGCCGCGGGGCAGCCCGGTGACCACGCTCAGCCGCGGATCCAGCGCGCGCTGCACGGACGCGTACCGCTCCTCGAGCTGCCCCGCGGCCGCCAGCCGGGCCGCGGAGAGCAACCCCGACACCTCGTCGAGGATGCCGAGCTGCTGGGCCACGCTGCCGCCGTACGGGTCGGCGTCGACGAGGAGGGTACGCCGGCCCCGGCGGGCCGACTCGGCCGCGAGCGCGGTCGCGACGGT
>NZ_DASWVI010000404.1:0-8154 GCF_036401255.1 Nocardioides sp.
GGCTCTCCCCCGCCGTGACAGGCGATGCTCGCCCCGGAGACGTACGACGCGAGGTCGCTGGCCAGGAACGCCGCGACGTTCCCCACCTCGACCGGGTCGGCCATCCGGCCGAGCGGGATCGTGCGCTCGATCGCGGCCACCGAGGCGTCGTCGCCGTAGTGGTCGTCGCTCTGCTCGGTGCGGCACAGGCCGACGTCGATCGCGTTGACACGCACCTTCGGCGCCCACTCCATCGCGAGCGAGGCGGTCAGCGAGTCGAGGCCGGCCTTGGCGGCGGCGTACGCGGCGATCGTCGGCGCGGGCCGGTGGGCCGAGATCGAGGAGATGTTGACGATCGTCCCGCCCGACGGCTGCCGCTGCATGACCGCGTTGGCGGCCTGCGCGCACAGCAACGGGGCGAGCAGGTTCAGGCCGACGACCCGCTCATGGAACCGCGGCGACGCGGTAGCGGCCTCGGTCGCCGGGGCGCCCCCGGCGTTGTTGACGAGGATGTCCAGCCGGTCCAACGAGCCCATTAGCGACTGCACCGCGTCCGGGTCGCGCACGTCGCACACCCGATGCGTGGTCCCCGGCACCGGCTCGACCTCCGAACGCGAGCAGGTCACCACGGACGCGCCCGCAGCGAGCAGCGCCCGGGTGATGCCGAGACCGATCCCGCGGGTCCCGCCCGTGACGAGGGCGACCCGTCCGGAGAGGTCCACGGCCAGCGACATGCGGACCACCATACCAAGCAAGTGTTAGGTTGGGCGCCATGGCGATCACTTCCGAGCTCCGCGACGACGGCATCAGGGCGGTGACGATGGACGCGCCTCCGGTCAACGCCTTGACCGTCCAAGGCTGGTACGACCTCGCCGCCGCGCTGGACGAGGCCGGGCGCGACCCGGCCACCAGGGTCGTCGTGCTCCGGGCGGAGGGCCGCGGCTTCAACGCCGGCGTCGACATCAAGGAGATGCAGCACACCAGTGGCTTCGAGGCCCTCCTCGGCGCCAACAAGGGCTGCTTCGCGGCGTTCAAGGCGGTCTACGAGTGCGCGGTCCCGGTCGTCGCGGCCGTCAACGGGTTCTGCCTGGGCGGCGGCGTCGGCCTGGTCGGCAACGCCGACTGTGTCGTGGCGAGCGACGACGCCTACTTCGGCGTGCCGGAGGTCAACCAGGGGGCGCTCGGGGCCGCCACCCACATGGCCCGGCTGGTGCCGCAGCACATGATGCGCACGCTGTACTTCACCGCCCGCACGATCAAGGCGACCGACCTCGTGCAGTTCGGCTCGGTCCTCGAGGTCGTCCCGCGCGACCGGCTCGACGACGCCGCGCTGCAGGTCGCCGGCGAGATCGCCGCCAAGGACACGCGGGTGATCCGCGCCGCCAAGGAGGCGCTCAACGGCATCGACCCCGTCGACGTCAACAAGAGCTACCGGTTCGAGCAGGGGTTCACGTTCGAGCTCAACCTCGCCGGCGTCAGTGACGAGCTGCGCGACACGTTTGTGAATCGGCACAGCGCCGGGACGGAGAAGAGCAAGGGATGACCAGGGGACCACGCGACAAGCGCATGACGATCGACGAGGTCGTCGCCGAGCTCCGCGACGGCATGACGATCGGCATCGGCGGCTGGGGGCCGCGCCGCAAGCCGATGGCGCTCGTCCGGGCGATCCTGCGCAGCGACCTCAGGGACCTCACCATCGTCAGCTGGGGCGGCGCCGACGTCGGCCTGCTCGCCCGCGCGGGGAAGATCCGCAGGCTGGTCTTCGCGTTCGTCTCCCTCGACTCGATCCCCCTGGAGCCGAACTTCCAGAAGGCCCGCCAGGAGGGCACGATCCCCGAGCTCGTCGAGCTCGACGAGGGGATGTTCCAGACCGGCCTGCGCGCCGCGGCCCAGCGGCTGCCGTTCCTGCCGATGCGCGCGGGCCTCGGTTCCGACGTGCTGGTCAACCAACCTCAGATCAAGACGGTCACGAGTCCCTACGACGACCGCGAGGAGCTCGTCGCGGTCCCCGCGCTGCACCTCGACGTCGCGCTCGTCCACCTCAACCGGGCCGATCGGCACGGCAACGCGGCGTACCTCGGGCCCGACCCCTACTTCGACGACCTCTTCTGCATGGCCGCCGACCGCGCCTACGTGTCGGTCGAGCAGATCGTCGACACCGCCGGCCTCACCGTCGACACCCCCGTCCAGCGGCTCCTGCTGAGCCGGATGTTGGTCACCGGCGTGGTCGAGACACCGAACGGCGCGCACTTCACCACCTGCACCCCCGACTACGAGCGCGACGAGCGCTTCCAGAAGGCGTACGCCGCGGCCGCGGGCGGGCCCGACGAGGACTGGTCGGCGTTCCACAACCGGTTCCTGGCGGGCGACGAGGCGGCGTACCAGGCCGCGGTCCGGGCGTTCGGGGAGGAGCAGGCATGAGCACCGGCGTGACCAGGGCCGACGTCTGCGCCGCGGCGATCGCGGACGCGTTCAAGGACGACGGCGAGATCTTCGCCAGCCCGATGGGGCTGCTGCCGATGCTGGGGGTCCGGCTGGCCAAGCTGACCAGCAACCCGGACCTGGTGATCTCCGACGGCGAGTCGCTGTTCCTGGCCGGCGTCCCGCCGATCCACGCCAAGCAGGAGGTCGTGGAGGGCTGGATCCCGTTCCGCAAGGTCTTCGACGTGGTTGCCGCAGGCTTGCGCCACGTGATGATGGGCGCCACCCAGGTCGACCGGCACGGCAACCAGAACATCTCGGCGATCGGCGACTGGGCGCAGCCGAAGCGGCAGCTGCTCGGCAGCCGCGGCGCCCCGGGCAACACCGTGAACAACCGCACGTCCTACTGGGTGCCCAGGCACTCCCCGCGCGTCTTCGTCGAGCGCGTCGACATCGTCTCCGGCGTGGGACCCAAGCTCGCCAAGGAGGCCGGCTCGGCCGCCGCCCGTTACAACGACATCCACCGCATCGTCAGCAACCTCGGCGTCTTCGACGTGGAGGGCACTGACGACACGGTGCGGCTGCTCAGCGTCCACCCGGGCGTCAGCGTCGACGAGGTGCGCGAGGCGACCGGGTTCGAGCTCGAGGTGCCCGCCGACGTACCCACCACGCGCGAGCCCACGATGGAGGAGCAGATCCTCATCCGCGAGGTGCTGGACCCCCAGGGCCTGCGCTTCAAGGAGGTCCCGGATGGCGACTGAGCAGCTGCTGCGCACGCCGTTCACCGATCTCGTCGGGGTCCGCCACCCGGTCGTGCAGACCGGCATGGGCTGGGTCTCCGGACCGCGGCTGGTCAGCGGCACCGCGAACGCCGGCGGCCTCGGCGTCCTGGCCAGCGCGACGATGACGATCCAGGAGCTCGAGCGAGCGATCGTCGAGGTCAAGGGCCGCACCGACCAGCCGTTCGGGGTCAACCTGCGCGCCGACGCCGCCGACGCCCCCGACCGCTGCCGGCTGCTGATCGACCACGGCGTCAAGGTCGCGTCGTTCGCGCTCGCTCCCAAGCCCGAGCTGATCGCCACGCTCAAGGAGCACGGCATCGTCGTGATGCCGTCGGTCGGCGCGGCGAAGCACGCCGTCAAGGTCGCCGCCTGGGGTGCCGACGCGGTGATGGTGCAGGGCGGCGAGGGTGGCGGACACACCGGGCCGGTGCCGACGACGCTGCTGCTGCCGACGGTGCTCGACGCCGTGGACATCCCGGTGGTCGCGGCCGGCGGGTTCTTCGACGGTCGCGGGCTGGCGGCCGCGCTGTCCTACGGCGCCGCCGGGGTCGGCATGGGCACCCGCTTCCTGCTCACCCAGGACAGCGCCGTGCCCGACGCGGTCAAGCGCCTCTACCTCGAGCGCGGCCTCACCGACACCGTCGTGACCGCCAAGGTCGACGGCATGCCCCACCGGATGCTGCGCACCGACCTCGTCGAGGAGCTCGAGGGGACCAGCGCCGTACGCCGGCTGGGCCCGACGATGCGGCGCACGCTGGAGTTCAAGCGGTCGACCGGGATGACTTGGCCCGCGCTCCTCAAGGACGGCCGGGCGATGCGCAAGACCCAGGGCCGCACGCTCGCCCAGATGGCGCTGGCGGCCAACACCCCGATGATGCTCAAGGCAGGGCTCGTCGAGGGCGACACCTCCGCGGGCGTGCTGGCGAGCGGGCAGGTGGTCGGCCTGATCGACGACCTGCCGACCTGCGAGGAGCTGATCGACCGGGTGGTCACCCGGGCGGCGGCCGAGCTGCGTCGCGCCTCGTCGTACGTGCTCTAGGAGCTAGCGGCCGGGTACGAGGCCGCGGGGCGGCGCCCACTCGCCGGTGGCGCGCAACTGCTCGTAGATCGCGTACTCCGGCGCGAAGAACTCGTCGAGCCGCGCGCGCATCGTGCGGCTCAGCTGCGGCTCGGGGCGCACGGTCGAGCGGTTGTCGGTGCTGACGTCGATGCCGCCGCCGACCTTCGCGCCGATCCAGGTCTGCCACACCTGCGGCTGCTCGAGCGCGAACAGGCGGTCCACGCCGAGGTCGAGGTCGTCGCTCAGTGCGACGAACTTCGCCGGACGGCCGCGGAGCGTGCCCGGGCCCGGGTCGCCGTCGACGTACCTGCCCACGAACTCCTCGAAGCTGACGTCGCCGGTGTACTTCGCGGGGTCGACCTTCGCCAGGCTCGGGCGCTGGCGGTAGCGCCACCACGACTCGATCCAGGCGGTGGGCTCGCGGAACAGCGAGACGACCTCGTAGTCCTCGCGCTCGTAGCCGGCGCTGCGCAGCACCGGGACCATCAGCGTGTGGAAGCTGCGGCAGTTCATGTGCTTGAGCCGGGGGTTGACCCGCAGCACCAGCTCCGCGTGGCCCTGCAGCGAGCGGACCAGCGAGGTCGAGGCGCACTTGGGCATCGACAGCAGCACGAAGCCGTGAGCCGGCAGCCCGATCATCTGCACCCCTGTCGTCGTACCCGGACGCCGGGCAGCCTACAGGGGGTGGATGTCGCCGAACGTTCACCCGGGAGCGGCGTCACTCCGGGGCCGCGCCGGCGTTGGGCCGGGCATGTGCGACGGCCACCACCACGCAGCGCTCCCCTCCCGACCGCTCACCCGGCGCGCCACGCTGGCGGCGGGCACCGGCCTGCTGCTCGCCTCCTCGCTGGGCTACCAGACCGGCGCCGTCGCCGGCACGGGCGCGGCCCGGGGGTCCCGGCTGACTCGCGGAACCCGGCTTGTGCACGCCGACCTGCACAACCACACGCTGCTCTCCGACGGAGACGGCGACCCGGCCCTTGCGTTCGACTCGATGCGCGCCGCCGGCCTCGACGTCGCCGCGCTCACCGACCACGCGACGCTGTCGGACAACCTCCTGGGCGACGTGCTCGCCGGGCTGCTGCCGCCGGAGTACACCCAGGTCGGCGGGCTCACCCGGAGCGGCTGGCGCCGCACGCAGGAGTACGCCGACGCGGCGAACGTCGACGGCGCGTTCACCGCGATCCGCGGCTTCGAGTGGTCCGAGCCGCTGCTGGGGCACGTCAACGTGTGGTTCACCGAGCACTACACCGACGTCCTCCAGGCAGGCCTGATGCAGCCGCTGCTGGATTGGCTGCGGCGCGAGCCGGGGCTGATCCTCGACGGCGGTGCCGACGGCCTCGCCGGGTTCAACCACCCGGGGCGGGAGCCGGGGCGCTTCCAGGAGTTCACCTACGACCCGCGGGTCCGCGACCAGGTGGTGTCGCTGGAGATGTTCAACCGCCGCGACGACTTCCTGTTCGAGGGGTGGACCGACGGGAGGTCCTCGCCCCTGGTCGCCTGCCTCGACGCGGGTTGGCGCACCGGCATCAGCGGCGTCACCGACGAGCACGGCACCGACTGGGGGTTCCCGGAGGGCAAGGGCCGCACCGGGCTGTGGTGGCCGAGCACTCCCGGGCGGGGGTGAAGGAGGCCATGCGGGCGCGACGGTTCTTCGCGACGCGTACGTCGGGACTGCGGGTCGACGCCACCGCCACGACTCCGGGCGGGGCGGTGCGGCGGATGGGCTCGGAGCTGCCGCTGCGATCCGGGACGGTCCGGTTCCGTCTCGACCTGGCCCGCGACGAGTCCTGGGTGGGGCGGTCGCTGGCCATCCAGGTGCTGCGGCCGGGCACCGACGCGCCCACGGTGGCCCACGTCGAGGAGTTCCGGGTCGGTCCGGTGGTGGAGTTCGGCGTACCCCTCGACGTCGGGGAGGGCGACTGGGTGCTGCTGCGGATCTCCGACCCGACCCAGGCCAACGGCACGCCCGGGCCGGAGGGCCACCCATGCAACGACCTCGGCATCGCGTACACCAGCCCGTGGTGGTTGGTGCCCTAGCCTGTGCGTCCGTGAGCACCCTGGGGCGGCAGACGCTGCTGTGGATGATCCCGGTGAACCTGGTCCTGGTCGCGTGGGTGTGGTCCGGGCGGATCGTGTTCGGCGTGGGCGGCTGGTTCCTGTTGATCCTCCTGGTCTCGGTGGTGCCGATCGCCCTGGTCGCACTCCTGGTCACCACCGTGCTCGCCTACACCCAGGACGGGCGGCCGCGAGCGCTGACCCCGCTGCAGGCGTGGGCCCAGCTCGGCACGTGGGCGGGTCTGTTCGTGCTCGGGGCGTTCATGCCGGACTTCGGCGACACCGAGGACAGCCGGCTCTCCGTGCTGACCCAGGTGTTCGGCTACTCCGACGCGATCTACGACCTGAGCTTCCTGGTCGCGCTGGCCGGCGCCGTGGTCGCGATCGCGGCGTACGCCGTCCTGTTCGGTGCGCTGGTCTTCGCCCGCCGCCGCACTCCTGTGCTCGCGTGACGCACCCCGCACGCTCAGAGTGCCGCGGGCGCGGGAGAATGGTGGCGTGACCGAGCAGCCCGTCCGCAAGCGCCCGCGGCACCTGATGGACCCCGACAACCTCCACCGCGAGGTCATCAAGCCGACCGGCCAGGGCGTGATGAGCCTCGAGCCCGTGCAGCGCTGGGTGCTCTCCGTGCTCGCCGCCACCACCATCGGCCACCTCGCCGCCGGCCTCGTGATCGCGGCCGTCTACGTCGACGAGTCCCGCACCGACGCGCAGGTCGGCCTCAGCATCCTGGCTGGCGCCTTCGGCATCATCGCGGTCGTCGTCTTCCGGGCGATCCACCAGAAGAAGTTCATCTCCCCGTGGCTGCTGCTGGGCCTGGTGCCGACGGTCGTCGGGCTGTTCCTGGTGCTGGACTGACCCGACCCGCGTAGCCGAACTGCACAAAGTCACCGTCGGGCGCCGCACTCCGCGGGACCTGCTGCTCCGTGAAACTGTTTGGTCGTTCGGCTCCGCGTCCCGGGCGACGCCTTAGGCTGCGGCCGTGGAGCTGATCGAGGCGGCGTCGGCCGAGTTCGAGCGCGTGGTGCGCCAGCTGCCGGTGGACTCGTGGGACCTGCCGACCCCGTCGGAGGTCTCGGTGCGCGAGCTCGTGGAGCACGTGGTGGTCGGCAACCGGTTCACCGCGATGCTGCTCGCGGGGGTCGGCCGCGACGAGGCCCGCGGCCGCCTCGGCGGCGACCAGCTCGGCGACGACCCGGTCGCCGCGGTCGTCGAGTCGGCCCTGCGGCAGCGGGACGGGTTTGCCGCTGCAGCGCCGGGACAGATCCTCGACGGACCGAAGGGCGACATCAGCGCGGAGGAGTTCCTGCGGTTCCGCCTCATCGACCTCGTCGTACATGCGTGGGACCTGCTGCGCGCCGCGGGCCAGGACGAGACCCTCGATCCACAGATCGTCGCCGGCCTGCTCGAGCTCGTCGAGCCCCACGTGGACGAGATCCTCGCCTTCGGCGCGTACGGCGACGGCCCGAGCGGCACGCTCCCACCCGACGCCGACCCTCAACTCCGGCTGCTCGACATGTTCGGCCGCCGGCCGTAGGCGAGCGACCTCGCCCGATCTCTCCGGTTCCGCGGACCGAGCGCGGTCGCGGCGGTATGTTCGCGGCGTTGGCGCGGCGCCACCGTCTCCGATCCGCGGCGTCCATCGCTCATCCAGGGGGGAACCATGATCACTCGCACAGGCGCGGTCTTCTGTGCCGTCGCCGTCACCGCGCTGCCCATCGCGGTCGTCGCCGCCACGGCGACCGAGGCCGTCGCGGCCGGCAAGTACTACTCGAACTGCGACGCCCTGCACCGCGACTACCGCCACGGCGTCGCCAAGAGCGCCGCTGCAGCAGCCAAGCAGGTCCGCGATGG
>NZ_DASWVI010000405.1:0-1824 GCF_036401255.1 Nocardioides sp.
TGTTCGCGGCGACGATCGACGCGGCGCGCGGGCGCGGCGGCGCGATCCCCGTCGTACCCCTGCCCGGACTGCTCGCCCGCGACGGCCGGCGGCTGCCCGAGCTCGACGGCGTGCAGACCCCGCAGGCGTTCCGGGCCCGCGAGCTGCTCGCCGCCTACGCCCGCGCGGACGCGGACGGCTTCGACGGCACCGACACGGCGGCCTGCTGGGCGCGGTACGCCGACCTGCCCGTGGTGGCGGTGGCCAGCAGCCCCCGCAACCTCAAGGTCACGTTCCCCGAGGACCTGGCCCTGGCCGACCGCCTGGCCGATCGCCGGCGGTGAGCGCCTCCAGCACCCGGAGGTCGTCCTCCGAGCCGACCCGGCGCGCGGCCGGTGGCGCCTCGACCAGCTCGACGCGGTAGCGGCTGCGCAGCGTCGCGACCAGCTCGACGAGGTCGTGCGTGGGCAGGCCGCCCAGGTCCGCGACCACCGCCGGCGGCAGCACCACCGGGGCGGCGACCGAGACCAGCGTGTCGCGGTCGACGGTCTCCCCGACCACCCCGTCGGCGACCACCTTCACGGTGTCGGTGACCGGCCGGACGCCGACGACCACGCAGCCGTGCTCGACCGCGCGGGCCACGCACGCCCGGACGAACTCCGGCGGCGTCATCGGGCACAGCGGGTCGTGCACGACGAACGGCTCGCCCGCGGAGACGACCGACTCCCACGGCGTACCGTCGTCGATCGGGAGGACGCCGGCCTCGCCCAGCGCCCAGGCGGCGCACGCGACCAGCGCCTCGCCGTGGATCAGCGCGAACGGCAGGGATCCGCGGCCGTCGGCGAGCACGGTCCCCAGCGCCGGGGGCGGCTCGTCCGGGACGTCATACGCATGGTGGGTCATGGCCCCCACAACGTATGACGTCCGCGGCTCCGGACGCGACGAGGCCCCCGGGTGGGTCACCCGGGGGCCTCGTTGATCGATCAGTGGTGGTGCGTCAGGACGCGAGCACCTCGTCGAGCAGGGCCTCGGCCTTGTCCTCGTTGGTGTGCTCGGCCAGCGCCAGCTCGGAGACCAGGATCTGCCGGGCCTTGGCCAGCATCCGCTTCTCGCCCGCGGACAGGCCGCGGTCGCGCTCGCGACGCCACAGGTCGCGGACGACCTCGGCGACCTTCATGACGTCACCGCTGTGCAGCTTCTCGAGGTTGGCCTTGTAGCGACGCGACCAGTTGGTCGGCTCCTCGACGTGGGCGGCGCGCAGGACGTCGAACACGCGGTCGAGGCCCTCCTTGTCGACGACGTCGCGGACCCCGACCAGATCGAGGTTGCAGGCGGGCACTCTGACCACCAGGTCCTGCTGGGCGACGATACGGAGTACGAGGTACTGCCGGTCCTCTCCCTTGATCTTCCGCATCTCGATGTCTTCGATGACTGCGGCTCCGTGATTCGGGTAAACAACCGTTTCGCCGACGGTGAAAGTCATATGTCAGGTACCCCTTCCTAGATGGCTATCTTAACACGGGCTGAGAACTGGCCCCTGACGTTTGCGCAGGTCAGAGCCACAATCGGGGGTTGACAGATCCGCCGTCGGTGTGGTGGCGGCCGGGTCCGGCCCCACCGCGGACGCACCCGAGTTCGCGAAATCTCGCCCGGGACGGGCCGCTGGCTGATACTGCGGGGTATGTCGCCGACGCTGCGCCGCCGCACCAGCCGCGGGGCCACCGCCGCCCCCGACGCGCCCGCCGAGCCGCCCGCGGAGGGGGTGGCCGGGCCCGACCCTGCACCGGATCCTGCACCGGAGCCCCGGCGACGCGGTGAGCGGCGCCGCACGCTCGCCCACCTGAC
>NZ_DASWVI010000406.1:0-9054 GCF_036401255.1 Nocardioides sp.
GAGCTCGAGCCCGGCTCGGGCCAGCGCCCGGACCAGCGTCTCGCGGGTGCCGGAGCCGGCCTCGCGCAGGATCAGGTCGGAGCCGACCAGCTCCTCGGGCGTGAGCGGCGTACGCCGGCGGGCCCAGGGGTGCGCGGGGTCCACGACCACGACCAGGGCGTCGCGGGCGACGGTCGTCGCCGACACCGACGCCGGGACCCGGGGCGACTCGACGAAGCCGACGGCGACCTCGCCGCGCTCGACCCGCGCCACCACGTCGACGGAGTTGGCGACCTCGAGGCTCAGGCGCAGATCGGGGTGGACCCGGCGGAACCGGGCCAGCCAGCGGGGTGCGAGGTACTCCGCGATCGTCAGGCTCGCGGCCACCGCGACGTGCGCCGCGCGCTGCTCGGCGAGCGAGCGGGCGCCGAGCGTGATCCGGTCGACCGCGGTCAGCGCCTCGCGCGCCCACGCGACGACGACCTCGCCCTCAGGGGTGATCCGCGACCCGCTCGGGGTGCGGACCAGCAACGTGACCCGCAGCTGCCGCTCGAGCCGGCTCAGCGAGCGCGACGCGTTGGGCTGGGCGATGCCGACCGCGCGGGCCGCGGCGCCGAGCGATCCGGTCTCCGCGACCCGGACCAGCAGGTCGAGGGCGCTCAGGTCCGGTCGCGAGGACATGCACAGATGATATGGCCCGCGCCTGGCTCATATCGCCAGCGCATGAGTCTGGTGTGCATCGGCGGCTACCGCCGGACCCGGGGTCGCCCCAGGCTGGGGGCATGGTCAGCACACGTCAGCTCGGGCCCGGCCTGGCGGTCGCCGCGGCCGCCGGGGCCGTCGCGCTCGCCGCGCACGCGGTCGTCGCGGCGCTGAGCCCGACCCTCGTCGCGATCGCGCTCGGCATCGCGCTCGCCGCATCCGGACGGGTCGACCAGCGGCTGCGCCCCGGGCTGGGCCTCGCCTCCCGACGGGTGCTGCGGGTCGGGGTCGCCCTGCTCGGCCTGCAGCTCGCGCTGCCGCAGATCGTCGCGCTCGGATGGCCGGTGCTGCTCGTGGTCGCCGGCGTCGTCGGGCTCGGCATCACGCTCACCCTCGCGCTCGCGCGGCGGCTCGGCGTCCCCGGCGACACCGCGCTGCTGATCGCGTGTGGGTTCTCGATCTGCGGGGCCGCCGCGGTCGTGGCGGTCGACGGCGTACGCCGGCCGCGCGCCGCCGGTCCGGACGGCGCGGCCGCGGTCGTCTCGCTCGTGGTGGTGTTCGGCAGCGTGGCGATGCTGCTGATCCCGGCGCTCGCCGGCCTCGCCGGACTCGACCAGGTGGCCGCGGGAGCGTGGTCCGGTGCCTCGATCCACGAGGTCGGCCAGGTCGTGGTGGCGGGCGGGATCCTCGGCGCGGCGGCCGTCCCGGTCGCGGTCGCGGTCAAGCTGGCCCGGGTGCTGCTCCTGGCGCCGGTGCTGACGATCCTGTCCGTGCGCTCGCGCCGGGCCGACGTCGTGCGACCGCCGCTGGTGCCGGGCTTCGTCGCCGCCTTCCTCGGGTGCGTGGTGGCGCGCACGGTGCTGCCCCTGCCGGCCGTCCTGCTGGACGTCGCGGCCCTCGTGCAGTCCGGCGCCCTCGCCACCGCGATGTTCGCGCTGGGCTGCGCCCTCGACCCGGGCGCGCTGCGGCGTACCGGCGCTCCCGTGCTCCTCCTGGCGGCCGGCGCCACCGGGATCGTCGCGCTGCTCGGGCTCCCGGCCGCGTGGGTGGCCGGCTGACGTCGGTAGCCTTGCCCGGTGACCGACACCGCCGTACCCCCCACGCCCGAGGACGACCTGCCCGACCAGATGCGGGTGCGCCGGGCCAAGCGGGCCCGGCTGCTCGAGGAGGGCCGTGAGGCCTACCCGGTGGGAGTGCCGCGCACCCACACCCTCGCGCAGGTGCGCGAGACGTGGGGCCACCTCGAGGCCGGCGAGGAGACCCAGGACGTCGTCGCGATCACCGGCCGCGTCGTGTTCGTCCGCAACACCGGCAAGCTCTGCTTCGCGACCCTCCAGGAGGGCATCGGCACCCGCCTCCAGGTGATGCTCAGCCTGGCCGAGGTCGGCGAGGAGGCGCTCGAGGACTGGAAGCACACCGTCGACCTCGGCGACCACGTCGCGGTCGAGGGCCGGGTGATCTCCTCCAAGCGCGGCGAGCTGTCGGTGATGGCCTCGTCGTGGCAGATGGCCTCCAAGGCGCTGCGGCCGCTGCCGGTGCTGCACAAGGAGCTCTCCGAGGAGTCCCGGGTCCGGCAGCGGTACGCCGATCTGATCGTGCGCCAGGAGGCTCGCGACATGGTGCGCACCCGCGCCGCCGTACTCCGCTCGATCCGCGCCACGCTCGACGACGCCGGCTTCCTCGAGGTCGAGACCCCGATCCTCCAGTCGATGCACGGCGGCGCCGCGGCCCGCCCGTTCGGCACGCACCTCAACGCGTTCGACCAGGACATGACGCTGCGCATCGCGCTCGAGCTGTTCCTCAAGCGGGCCGTCGTCGGTGGCGTCGACCGGGTCTACGAGCTCGGCCGGATCTTCCGCAACGAGGGCGTCGACTCTACGCACAGCCCCGAGTTCACGATGCTGGAGTTCTACGAGGCGTACGGCGACCAGTTCACCGCCGCCGAGCGCACCCGCGCGATCGTGCTCAACGCCGCCGAGGCGGCCGGCGTCGGCACCACGATCGTCGACCACCACGGCCGCGAGGTCGACCTCTCGGGCGAGTGGCGCTGGCTGCCGATCGCCGACGCGGTCTCCGAGGCGCTCGGCGAGCAGATCTCCACCGACGAGACCGAGGAGAACGCCGCCGCACTGCGCACCCTCGCCGAGGCCCGGGAGATCGCGCTCAAGCCCGACTGGGGCGCCGGCGCGATCATCCTCGAGCTCTACGAGCAGCTCGTCGAGCACACGCTGGTGCAGCCGACGTTCGTGTGCGACTACCCCGAGTCGGTGCGCCCGCTGGCCCGGCCGCACCGCTCCAAGCCCGGCCTGGTCGAGGCCTGGGACCTGATCATCGGCGGCATGGAGCTCGCACCGAGCTACTCCGAGCTGGTGGACCCGGTGATCCAGCGCGAGCGGCTCACCGAGCAGTCGCTGCTCGCGGCCGGCGGCGACGCCGAGGCGATGCAGCTCGACGAGGACTTCCTGCGGGCGCTGGAGTACGGCGCGCCGCCGATGGGCGGCACCGGCATCGGGGTCGACCGGCTCGTGATGCTGCTCACCGGCGTCGGCATCCGCGAGACGATCCTGTTCCCGCTGCTCAAGCCCGAGGCCGACCGCTGACGGCCGGCTGAGGGGCACGCTGAGGGGTGCGCTGAGGGGTGCGCTGAGGGGCACGCCACCGGGACGACCGATCCCCCGATGCGGGTCGTCCCGGCACGACCACGCCCCGAGATCGGTGCGCGGTCGGAGGGCGTGCCGCCCGGATCATGACATTGACCGCTAGGTGACAACCCGAGCGAAGTGGCCTGTGGCACGAAGTTGCCACCTAGGATGCCGAGGGTGCCCCGGAACGAATCGACCACGGTGCTCGCGGCCCTCGGCTTCAGCCCGGCCGTGGAGCGCACCTACGAGCACGTCATGCGCCACACCGGTCAGCGGTTGCCGTTCGTGGCCGCGGCCGCGCTGCGCAGCCCCGAGGAGCTGCTCGCCGACCTGGCCCCGCTGATCGACCGCGGCATCGTCCGGATCGACGAGGACCGCGTGCACGCGGAGCCGCCGGCCCGCGCGCTGGCCCGGCTGATCGTCGAGATCAGCGAGGTGGCCTCGCAGGCGCACGCCGAGCTCACGGCGCTGGCGCGGGCCGTGCCCCTGCTGGTCGCCGGCACGGTCCGGCCGGCCGAGGGCGAGGTGCACGGCGTACGCCCGATCGACGGGGAGATCAGCTCCGGCGGCACGCCCGGTCCGCTGATCGCGACGCTCGTGCGGCACAGCGTGGGCGACCTGGCGTGGCTGCGACCCGACCAGTGGCGGGTGCACCGCGAGACCGCGATGCTCGAGGTGGTGCGGGACCTGGTCGCCTCGGGCCGGCGCTCGCGCGCGATCTATCCCGTGCGGGTGCTGCGGGAGGCCCCCGAGGTGGTGCGCGCCCGCGCGGAGGCCGGGGAGGAGATCCGGGTGCTCCCGGAGGTGCCGACCCGGATGTTCGTCATCGGCACGACCCACGCCGTGCTTCCCGAGCCGCTGGGGTTCTTCGACGAGCCCCGCACCCTGATCCGGCAGCAGGGGATCGTCGAGGCGCTCGCGCTGCTCTTCGAGCTGATGTGGGAGCGCGCCTCGCCCGTCGCCGAGCACGGCCGCAGCGACCGGGACGAGCACGACGCCGACCTGCGGCGGCTGCTGCTCGAGCAGCTGGCCGCCGGTGCCCGCGACGAGCAGATCGCCCGCGCGCTCGGCCTGAGCCTGCGCACGGTGCGGCGCCGGGTCGCGGGGCTGATGACCGAGCTCGGCGTGGACTCCCGCTTCCAGGCCGGCGTGGAAGCGGTACGCCGCGGCTGGCTCTGACCGGCTCCCCGCTTCTCAGCCTGCGCTCACCGGTAGGCCCGGAGCACGCAGAACTCGTTGCCCGACGGGTCGGCGAAGTGCCGCCAGGGCAGCTCGCCCCAGTCGAAGTGCAGCTCCCGCCCGCCGTGCTGGGCGATGGCGGCCGCGACCTCGTCGGCGTCCTCGCCGGCCTCGAGCCGCACGTCGAGGTGGATCGGGTTCTTCGCCGAGCCCTTCGGGGAGCTCTCCGAGCAGAGCTCCAGCAAGGGTCCGCGCTGCGACGGGTGGCGCAGCGATCGGGGCGCGACCCCGGCCACCGGCGTCCAGCCGGTCAGCCACGCCCAGAACTCCGCGTCCCGGCCCGGGTCGGCGGACTGCAGCGGCAGCGCCGCGAGTGGGCCGGTGTCGGCGTACGCCGCTCGCTCCTCCATGACGAACAGCGGGTTGCCGGCGGGGTCGGCGAGCACCACCCACGGCACGTCGCCCTGGCCGACGTCGAGGTGCCGGGCACCCAGCCCGAGCAGCCGGTCGACGACGTCGGCCTGCTCGCCGCCGCCCGCGAGGTCGAGGTGCAGCCGGTGCGCCCCGACCGTGGGCTCGGCGACGGGCTGGAAGCACAGGTCGAGCACCGGCCCGCCCTCGACGGCCAGGCGGGTCTCGAAGCCGGCCTCCTCGTCGGTGAGGCGCTCCCCGTCGACCGCGGCCTCCCAGAACCGCCCGACCCGCTGCGGGTCGACGGCGTCGAACACGACGTTCTCCAGGTACATGACCCCACCGTAGGCGGCGGCCGGTGGTCACCGTTCCCCCACGCACCTGACAAAACTGTCGTCCCCCGGCGCGGCGGGGAGCATTTCTGTCAGGTGCGTGGCCAAGACAGTGGGCACAGGCGGTCAGGGCAGCAGCATGGAGTACGCCCCCGGCTCGACCCGCCAGGTGCGGTGCCGCTCGGGGCCGTCGATCTCACCGTCCGCGCTGCACCAGAACGGGCCGCCGGCGACCGAGACGACGGCGCCGCGCAGGTAGGTGCTGTCCGGCCGGCGGTGGTGGGTGCCCAGGCCGAGGCGGGCGCCGTACAGCAGCCGGGAGACCGGTCCGGTCGCCCGCGAGATCATCACGTCCACCTTGCCGTCGGTCGGGCTGGCCTCGGGGGTCAGGTGGGTGCCGCCGCCGACCGACGGGCCGTTGCCGATCGCGACCATCAGCACCGGGTCGTCCAGGTCGCAGACCACCTCGCCGTCGACCTCGACCCGCAGCCGCACGCTCGGCGGGTCGATCGCGGTCAGCGCCGCGCCGATCGGGTAGCCGAGCTTGCCGAGGTTGAGCCGGCCGACGCCGATGGACCCCAGCCGCTCCTTCCACGCCGCGCCCTTGCGGCTGGCCTCGGCGCCCGCGCCCACGTGCACGCTGTTGACGACGATCTCGCCGACCTCGTCGACGACCAGGTCCATCGACCGGGGCCGGTCGCGGAGCACCACGCGGGCGGCGTCCTCGATGTCGAGCGGGATGCCGGTGCCCCGGGCGAAGTCGTTGCCGGTGCCCAGCGGCAGCAGCCCGAGAACCGCGCTCTTCAGCTCCTGGCGCCGGTGCAGCGCCGAGACCACCGCGTGCAGGCTGCCGTCCCCGCCCGCGACGACGATCCGGCGCGACCCGGCCCGGTGCAGCACGCCGTCGAGCTCGCCGGGGTTGGCGGTCGTCGCCACCTCGACCGAGGCCCGCTCCCGGAGCACGGCGAGCGCGGCCGCCAGCGACTCCTCGTCGGAGGTGCCGGCCTCACTGTTGGTGATCACGAGGAGGGGGTCCACGTCGCGGACACTATCCGAGCGGCGAAGCCCGAGCCGTCGAGGCGGGAGCCCACCTTTGGTAGCGTGTGGCCGCAAGAGCTCCGGTGCGCTTGTGCCGGAGCTGTTTCGTTTTCCTGTGGAAGTGAGCGCGCAGATGCCCGCGATCGCCATCATCGGTGCCCAGTGGGGTGACGAGGGGAAGGGCAAGGCGACCGACCTGCTCGGCACCAGCGTCGACTACGTCGTGAAGTTCAACGGCGGCAACAACGCCGGCCACACCGTCGTCATCACCCAGCCCGACGGCAGCACCGAGAAGTACGCGCTGCACCTGCTGCCCAGCGGCATCCTCACCCCGGGCTGCACCCCCGTCATCGGCAACGGCGTCGTCGTCGACCTCGCCGTCCTGTTCGAGGAGCTCGAGGCGCTCGAGGCCCGCGGCGTCGACGTGAGCCGGCTGCGGATCAGCGCCAACGCGCACGTGATCGCCGACTACAACCGCACGCTGGACAAGGTCACCGAGCGCTTCCTCGGCTCCCGGCGCATCGGCACCACCGGGCGCGGCATCGGCCCGACGTACGCCGACAAGATGAACCGCATCGGCATCCGCGTCCAGGACCTCTTCGACGAGAAGATCCTCACCCAGAAGGTCGAGAGCGTCCTCGAGCTCAAGAACCAGATCCTCACCAAGATCTACAACCGTCGCGCCGCCACCGTGGAGGCGACGGTCGAGGAGCTGCTCGCGTTCGCCGACCGCCTGCGGCCGATGGTGTGCGACACCGGCCTGCTGCTCAACGAGGCCCTCGACCGTGGCGAGACCGTGCTGCTCGAGGCCGGCCAGGCCACGCTGCTCGACGTCGACCACGGCACCTATCCGTTCGTGACGTCGTCCTCGGCCACCGCGGGCGGCGCGTGCACGGGCTCCGGCATCCCGCCGCGCCGGCTCGAGCAGGTCATCGGGATCGTCAAGGCCTACACGACGCGCGTGGGCGAGGGCCCGTTCCCGACCGAGCTGCACGACGACGCGGGCGAGCACCTGCGCAAGGTCGGCGCCGAGTACGGCACGACGACCGGCCGCCCGCGGCGGTGTGGGTGGTACGACGCGGTCATCGCGCGCTACGCCGCCCGCGTCAACGGCGTCACCGACTTCGTGCTCACCAAGCTCGACGTGCTCACCGGGCTCGAGCAGGTGCCGGTGTGCGTGGCCTACGACGTCGGCGGCGTGCGGCACGACGAGATGCCGGTCAACCAGAGCGACTTCCACCACGCGGTCCCCATCTACGAGTACCTCCCCGGCTGGTGGGAGGACATCTCCGGCGCCCGGACGCTCGCCGACCTGCCGCCGAACGCCCAGGCCTACATCAAGGCGGTCGAGGAGATGTCCGGGGCGCGGATCTCCGCCGTCGGCGTCGGCCCCTCCCGCGACGCCACGGTCGCGATCCACGACCTGATCTGAGGGCGTGCTCGAGATGGTGAAGGCACTCGTCATCGGCACCGGCGGCCGCGAGCACGCGCTCGCCCTCGCGCTCGCGCAGGACCCGTCGGTCACCGAGGTGCACGCCGCGCCGGGCAACCCCGGCATCGCGGCGATCGCCACCCTCCACGACGTCGACCCGATGTCGGGGGAGTCGGTCGCCGACCTGGCCGCTGAGATCGGCGCCGACCTCGTGGTCGTCGGCCCCGAGGCGCCGCTCGTCGCCGGGGTCGCGGACGCCGTGTGCGCCCGGGGCATCGCGGTCTTCGGGCCGTCGCGGGCCGCCGCGCAGCTGGAGGGCTCGAAGGACTTCGCCAAGGGCGTGATGAACGCGGCCGGCGTGCCGACCGCGGGCTCGCGCACCTGCACCACGCCCGAGGAGGTCGCCGCCGCTCTCGACGCGTTCGGTGCGCCGTACGTCGTCAAGGACGACGCGCTCGCCGCGGGCAAGGGCGTCGTGGTCACCCGCGACCGCGAGGAGGCGCTGGCCCACGCGGCCGGCTGTGCGCGGGTGGTCGTCGAGGAGTTCCTCGACGGTCCGGAGGTCTCGCTGTTCGCGATCTGTGACGGCACCACGGCCTACGCGCTGCAGCCCGCCCAGGACTTCAAGCGGATCTTCGACGGCGGCCGCGGCCCCAACACCGGCGGCATGGGCTCCTACACGCCGCTGGCCTGGGCGCAGCCCGACCTGGCCGACGTCGTGCTCGAGACCGTCGTCCGGCCGACGCTCGCGGAGATGGCCCGACGCGGCACGCCCTTCGTCGGCTGCCTGTACGTCGGGCTCGCGCTGACGCCCACCGGGCCGCGGGTCATCGAGTTCAACGTGCGGTTCGGCGACCCCGACATCCAGCCGGTGCTGGCCGTGCTCGACTCGCCGCTGGGGGCGATGCTGTCCGCCGCGGCGGACGGGCGGCTGGGAGACGTGCCCGCACCGGTGTTCCGCGACGAGGCAGCCGTGACGGTGGTGCTCGCCTCGGCCGGCTACCCCGAGTCCTCCTCGAAGGGCGACGTGATCACCGGCGTCGACCTGGCCGAGCAGCGCGACGGCGTGGACGTCATCCACGCGGGCACGGCGATCCGCGACGGGGAGCTCGTCACCGCCGGCGGCCGGGTGCTGGCCGTCCGCGCGGTCGGGTCCGACGTCGCCGCGGCCCGCCGCACGGCGTACGCCGCCGCCGAGCTGGTCTCGTTCCCCGGCATGCAGCGCCGCTCCGACATCGCCGCCGAGCCGCTCGGCGTGGTCGAAGGCGCCTCCCTCCGTTGATTCGGGACTTCTGACGGTCGAGTCGGGAGTTGTGACGGTCGAGTCCGTACTTCCGGA
>NZ_DASWVI010000407.1:0-5271 GCF_036401255.1 Nocardioides sp.
TCCAGCGCCGCGACCGCCGCATCGACGCGGCGCCGGCCCTCGTGCTCGCCGACCTCGAGCGCCTCGAGGCGCCCGCTCCCCCGGCTGCCGGCGACCTGCTGCTGATCGGGCGCCGTCACCAGCGCGACTGCAACTCCTGGATGCACAACACGACGCGGCTGACCAAGGGGCGGGCGCGCCACCAGCTCCTCATGCACCCGGCGGACCTCGCCGAGCGCGGCATCGACGACGGGTCGGTGGTCGAGGTCACCTCGCGGGTCGGCACCGTCGAGGTGGAGGTGCTCGCGACCGAGGACGTGATGCCGGGCGTGGTCAGCCTCCCCCACGGCTACGGACACCGCCGGGAGGGCGTCCGCCTGCAGCAGGCGGTCGACCTCCCGGGGGTGTCCCTCAACGACCTCACCGACCCCGAGCTGCTCGACGTCTCGGGCAACGCCGCCCTCAACGGCGTACCGGTGCGGGTGCGCGTCAGCGACCGGACAGCTCGTACGCCGGCTCCGGCTCGCTGACGACCACGCCTCGCGGCTGCTGGGGTCGCCCCGGCCACCAGGACCGCTCGCCGAGGAGCACCAGGATCGCGGGCAGCATCACCAGCCGGACCAGCGTCGCGTCCAGCAGGATGGCCGCCGACAGGCCGACGCCCATCATCTTCATCTCGATCATGCTCAGCGTCGCGAAGATCGCGAACACCGAGACCATGACCGCGGCGGCGCTGGTCACCACGCCGGCGGTGTCGGTGATGCCGCGTTCGACCGCCAGCCGGGTCGGCAGGCCGTTGCGGACGTGCTCGCGGACCCGGCTCAGCACGAACACGTGGTAGTCCATCGACAGCCCGACCAGGACCACCAGCACGAACAGCGGGATCCAGTCGACGACGAACCCCGGGGTCGTGAAGCCCAGCGGCTCGTGGAACCACCCGTGCTGGAAGACCAGCGTGACGACGCCGAACGCGACGCACACCGACGCCAGGTTCAAGACGGTCGAGACCCCGGCGAGCACGACGCTGCGGAACGTGGTGACCATGATCAGCATCGTCAGCAGCAGGACGAACCCGATCACCAGGCCGAGCCGGCCCTGCTGGTGCTCGGCGAAGTCCAGGTCCTCGGCGGCCCAGCCGCCCACGGCGTGCTCGCCGTCGAGGTCGCCGAGCGCCGCGGGCACCAGCTCGTCGCGCAGCTCCCGCACGGCGCCGTTCACCCGCTCGTCGGTCTCGACGTACGGCATGCCGAGCACGACCAGCGACGTCGTGCCGTCGGCCGAGGTCTGCACGCCGCGCCCCGAGGCCACGAAGTGGCCGGTCGCCACCGCGCGGTCGGTCAGGTCGGTCAGCGCCGCCTCGACGGCGGGCTGTGCTGCGGCGTCCGCCTCGACCACGACGTTCGCGCTCGCGCCCTCGTCGGCCGGGAAGCTCACGCTGATCGCCTTGACGGTCTGCACCTCCGGGATCGAGGTCGGCAGCGTGTCGAGGGTCGCCGAGTGGGTCTTCATGCCCAGCGCCGGTACGGCGAGGCCCACGACGACCAGGCAGGAGAGCCCGAGCGCCACGAGCGGGTGCCGCACGACGGGGCCGAGCAGACGGCGGCTCAGGCCGCCGCGACCGATCCGCCGGTTGACCCTCCACAGCAGCGGCACCCGCGGGCGGTCCGACCAGCGACCCAGCTTGACCAGCAGCGCCGGCAGCACGGTGATCGAGCCCAGCACGGCGACCGCGACCACGACGATCGAGCCGATCGCCAGGGAGTTGAACGTGGCGTCGTCGACGACGAACAGGCCGGCCATGGCCGCGATCACGGCCCCGCCGGAGACCAGGATCGAGTGGCCGGAGGTCTGCGCGGCCACCTCGACCGCGTCCAGCGTCGTGCGCCCCTTGGCCCGCTCCTCACGCTCGCGCTTGAGGTAGAACAGCGAATAGTCGACGCCGACCGCCATCCCGATCAGCACGATCATGCTCGACGTGGTCTGGTCGGAGGGGATCAGGTGCGAGAGCGGCGCCATCACCCCGATCGTCGCGGCGACGCTCGAGACCGCGAGGAGCACCGGGATGCCGGCGGCGATCAGCGCCCCGAACGCCAGCAGCATCAGGAGCAGGGTCACCGGGAGGCTGGTGGTCTCCGCCGAGCCGAGGTCGTCACCGACCCGGTCGTTGATGGCCTCGTCGATGGTGAGGTCGCCGGCCTGGCGGATGCGGAGCCCGTCGTACTCCCCCTGGACCTCGGCCACGGCCCGCTGGAGGTCGCTCACGTCCTCGGTGTCGGGGGCGAGCTCGACCGACACCAGCATCGCGGCGTGGTCCGGGCTCCACTGCGGGTCGCCCACCCCGGCGACGTGCTCGGCGCTGCGGGCGGCGGCGACCACCGCCGCCGCGGCCTGCTCCGCGGCAGCACCGTCGAGGTGCTCGCCCCGCGCGGTGATGAGGACGTTCTCGGTGTCGGGCGGCGTGAGGCCGGCGTCGGCGACCATCGCGTCGGCCCGGCCTGACTCCCCGACCCGGTAGTCCGCGTCGGTCGTCTCGTGGGTGGGGATCGCCGCGGCGCAGCCGACCGCCACGGCGAGGAACGCGACCCAGGCCAAGATCGCGCGCCAGGGATGCTCGGCGCTCCAGCGCGCCGCTCTCATCGGTACTGCTGTCAGTGGGTTGCCCATGGCCGTCTCTCCCGGGTCTCGTCGTCGTGCCGCTGCTGCTCTCCCAGCCTCGGGTCGCGCGCGCCGCGCGTCAGGGGCGCAGGGACCCGGACCGAGGTGGTGCCAGCACCACTGCGCGCGGTCCGCCGACGCGACAGGATGGGTGCGTGCAGCGGTTGCGACTGACGGGGTACGCCGTCGCCCAGTTCTTCCTCGCGATCGTGATGATCGTGCTGGTCGTGCTCTGGGTGGTCGGCGGCGTGCTCGCCGTGATCTGGGTCGGCCTGGGACTGCTCGCCGGCACGCTGGCGGCGACGCGCTGGATCGCGAACGCCCACCGCTCGATGGCGGCGCGGACGCTCGGGCAGCCGGTGCCGGTGCCCTACCGCCCGCTGCCCGAGGACGGCGGCTACTTCGACAAGGCGCGGGTGGTGCTGGCCGACCCGATGACCTGGCGTGACCTCGCCTGGCTGTTCGTGGCGCCCGTGGTCGGGATCGTGATCTCCCTGCTCGTGATCATCCTGCTGCTCGGTGTCGTCACCGGCTTCATCTGGTGGTTCGTGACCCCGCCGCTGATGACGGCACGGGCCTACTTCGACCGGGCCTTCCTCGCCTACAGCCGCACCGAGCGGCTCGAGCATCGGGTGCAGGTCCTCACCGAGAGCCGCGCGGACGTCGTCGACCACTCGGCGGCGGAGCTGCGGCGGCTGGAGCGCGACCTGCACGACGGCGCGCAGGCCCGGCTCGTCGCGCTCTCGATGAGCCTCGGCATGGCCGACGCGGCGTTCGACGACGATCCGGACCGTGCCCGCCGGTTGGTGCAGGACGCCCGCAGCACGACCGCGGCCGCGATCGGCGACCTGCGCTCGGTGGTGCGGGGCATCCACCCGCCGGTGCTGTCGGACCGGGGGCTCGGTGGCGCGGTCGCGGCGATCGCCCTCGACATGGCGGTCCCGGTGCAGGTCGACGTGCGCCTCGACGGGCGGCCGCCGGCACCGGTGGAGTCGGCGGTCTACTTCGGGGTCGCGGAGTGCCTGGCGAACACCGGCAAGCACGCGGGCGCCGAGCACGCCTGGATCACGCTGCGCCACGAGGACGGCGTGCTGCGCGCGGTCGTCGGCGACGACGGGCGCGGCGGCGCCGACCCGGCCCACGGCACCGGCATGCTCGGGGTGATGCGCCGGCTCGCCGCGTTCGACGGCACGATGTCGGTGTCGAGCCCGGCCGGCGGCCCGACCCTGATCACGCTGGAGGTCCCGTGCGCGCTGTCCCCGACACCGGGCTCCGGCTCGTCCTCGCCGAGGACCACGCCCTCCTCCGGGCCGGCCTGATCCAGCTGCTCGAGGGCAACGGCTTCACGATCCTGCACGCGGTCGACAACGCACCCGCCCTCGAGCAGGCCCTGCTGGACCCGGACGCCGACGCCGCGGTCCTCGACGTACGCCTGCCGCCCACGCAGACCGACGAGGGCCTGCGCGCCGCCATCGCGGTCCGCGAGGCACGCCCGGGCTTCCCGGTCATGGTGCTCTCGCAGTACGTCGAGCAGCTCTACGCCCGCGAGCTGCTCGCCAGCGGCGCCGGTGCGGTCGGCTACCTGCTCAAGGACCGGGTGTCCGACGTGGCGGAGTTCGTCGACGGCGTACGCCGCGTCGCCGCCGGCGCCACGGTGCTGGACCCGGAGGTCGTCGCCGCGGTGATGGCGCGGCACCGCGACGAGCCCCTGGACCGGCTCACGCCGCGCGAGCGGGACGTGCTCGGGCTGATGGCCGAGGGCCGGTCGAACGCGGCGATCGCCGACGCGCTGTCGGTGACCGAGAAGGCGGTCGCCAAGCACATCAACAGCATCTTCACCAAGCTCGACCTGCCCATCGACGAGGACGACCACCGGCGGGTGCGGGCCGTGCTCGCCTGGCTGCACCTGTAGCGGATCAGCCCAGCAGCGTCCGCACCGCCTCACGCGCCGCGGCGGGGTCGGTGGCGGCCAGCGCCACCTCGGCCGCGTCCTCGCAGACGTCCATCGTCACGGTCGCGAGGCGGGCGCCCACCGGGCGGACCGCGGCGGCGGCCATCGAGAGCGAGGTGATGCCCATGCCGACCAGCACGCAGGCCAGCAGGGGGTCGGCCGCAGCCTCGCCGCAGACCCCGACCGGCTTGCCGGCGTTGAACCCGGCCTCGGCGGTGATCGCGATCAGCTGCAGCACGGCCGGCTGCCAGGGGTCGGTGAGGTGGGCGAGGTCGGTGGCCATCCGGTCGGCGGCCATCGTGTACTGGGTCAGGTCGTTGGTGCCGATCGAGAGGAAGTCGACGACCTCGAGCATCCGGTGGGCCAGCAGGGCCGCCGACGGCACCTCGACCATCACCCCGGCCTTGAGGCCGCGGTCGCGGACCTTCTGGCCGAACTCGGCCGCCTCGGCGACGGTCGCGACCATCGGCGCCATCACCCAGGTCTCCGTGGCCGTCTGGCTCGCCGCCCGGGCGATCGCGTCGAGCTGCCGGTCCAGCAGGCCGGGGTTGCCGAAGGACAGCCTCAGCCCCCGGACCCCGAGGGCGGGGTTCTCCTCGCCGTCGAGGGTCGCGAAGGCGAGCGGCTTGTCGGAGCCGGCGTCGAGCGTGCGGACGACGACGTACCGGTCCGTGTCTCCGGGGCCG
>NZ_DASWVI010000408.1:0-9212 GCF_036401255.1 Nocardioides sp.
CCTCGGCGCCGGGCTGGCGACCGCGGCCAGCCCGGTCGCCGGGCTGTTCCTGGGGCTCGTGGCCGCCGCCCTGTGGCTGGGCCGCCGCCGGACCGCGGCGTACGTCCTCGGTCTGCCCCCGGTCGCGGTGGTCGCGTTCTCGGCGGTGCTGTTCCCGTTCTCCGGGACCCAGCCGATGCCGTGGTACTCCACGATCCTCCCCGTCATCGCGGCGGGCGCGGTCGCGATCTCGGTCCCCGAGAGCTGGCGGATCGTGCGGCTGACCGCCGGCCTCTCCGCGCTGGCCGTCGTGCTGGTGTGGCTGATCCCCTCACCGATCGGCACCAACGTCTCCCGGCTCGGGCTGCTGTTCGGTGGCGTCGTGCTGCTCGCCGCCGCGGCCAGCGGCCGGTGGCGTACCTCCGTGCTCGCCCGGCGCGCCGGTCCGCAGGCCGCCCGGACGTTCCTGGTCCTGGCCATCTTGACCACGTCCGTGTGGCAGGTGGCCACCGCGGCCCGGGACGCGGTCGGGGCGAGCGGCCAGACGTCGTGGGGGTCGGACCTCGACCCGCTGCTCGCGCAGCTCGAGCAGCGCCACGCCGACCGCGGCCGGGTCGAGGTCGTGCCCACCCGCAGCCACCGCGAGGCCGCGGTGTTCGCCCCGCACGTGCCGCTGGCCCGGGGCTGGAACCGGCAGGCCGACGCGGAGCGCAACCCGCTGTTCTACCGCGACCGACCGTTGACCGAGCACGCCTACCGCCGCTGGCTGCACCGGTGGGCGGTGCAGTACGTCGTGCTCTCCACCGCTCAGCCCGACGGCGCCGCGATCGCCGAGACCGAGCTGATCACCGGCGGGCTGCCCTACCTCGAGCCGGTGTGGTCCGACGAGCACTGGACGCTCTACGCCGTACGCCGGCCCACGCCGCTGGTGTCGCCGCCGGCGCGGGTGGTCTCGTTCGACGCCGACCACCTGACGCTGTTCACGCCCCGGGCGGGCGACGTCGTCGTGCGCATCGCGGACTCGCCGTGGCTCAGCGTGGAGGACGTCGGCCGTTCCCTCGACGTGGGGTCCTCGTTCGTCCAGCGGTTCCTGACCGAGCCGTGCCTGTCCAGCCTGGACGCCCTCGACGTCGCCGGCACCACCCACCCGCGGCGAGGCGACTGGCTGGTCCTGCACGCACCCTCCGCCGGCACCTACCGCATCTCCGCGCCGTACAAGCTGCCGCGCGGCACCTCCTGCCCGTCGTAGGACGCCCCGCCGGGACGTCAGCCCGGAGGTCGCGAGGTCGCCGTCGAGCTCGGGCAGAAGGCCTCGCGGGGCGAGCCGGTGTGGAGCTCCTCGGGGAGCGCCACGGTGAGGTCGTCGGTGGGGAGCCCGGTGAGCACACCGCCGCGCTCGACGCGCAGCACGACCGCGGTGACGAACGCGCCGGCGCGGGCCGAGAGCGTCTCGCAGCCGCCCATCAGCAGGTCGAGCGTGACCGGCGCGGACTCGCCGGGGGAGAGCCGGAGCGTGGTGCGGCCGTCGGCGCCGGTGAGCCCCGTGTAGGTGAACAGCCGGCTCGGTGGCTGCTCCTCGGCGAGACCGCGAACCGTGATCGGCAGCCGGTCGTGGTTGGTGAGCTCGAAGGTGTAGCGCAGCGTCCCGCCGTCGTCGTAGCGCACCTGGCGGACCGTGCGGTCGGCGATCTCGAAGACCCCGGTCGCCTCGGTCCCCGCGACGGAGGTCGGCCCCTCCGCGCGCAGCGCCGGCTCGGACCGGGCGAGGGCGATGCCGCCCGCCGCCAGCAGGGCGAGCAGGACGAGCGCGACCAGGCCGGCGCGCCGACCCAGCCTCGACCTACGCACGGGACCGGCGGCGCCGCAGGCCGAGCAGCAGGCCGAGTGCGGCGGCCGTGGTCGCGAGGGGGGCGACCAGGACCGCGCCGGACGCCGCGTCGCCGGGGGCGGCCATGGTGGTGGGCTGGGCCGGGCTGTCGAACCACTCGCAGGCCGGCGGGTGCTTCCAGGTCGGGTCGCTGCGGTCGTACTGGCTGCAGCTGAGGAAGCCTGCGTCCTTCACCGGGGCGCCGGGCAGGAAGACCGACCCGCCGTCCGCGCAGGAGGGCGGGGGAACGGTGAAGTTGTCGGTCTGACCGGCCGAGCCGTAGTGGTTGTCCTCCCAGCAGTTGCCGACGCCCTGGTCGTCCCACCAGTGGTCCGTGCCGTTGGGCCGCTCGGTCCCGGTCGGGTCGATGCCCATCCGGTTCTGGAACGTGTGGTTGTGGTTGGAGGTGTCGTAGAGGTGCGTCGGGTCGTAGTCGTCGCGCAACGGCGCCGGCACCCAGAACTGCATGGTGCCGTAGCGCCAGTTGTCGTAGATCCAGTTGTGGTCGGTGGAGTCGTAGTTGCCGCCGGCGATGAGTACGCCGGTGCCGACCGGCGTCGGCACGACCGGGCAGACCGTGCCCTGCATGTAGCCACGCTGCTCCATCGGCTTGTCGCACACGCCGGAGTCGACGAACGCCGTGTACCAGTTGGCGTTGTTGGAGTAGATCCGGTTGCGGTTCCAGCGGGCGTGGTCCTGCGGCAGCCCCGGGTGGCCCGGGAACAACGAGTCGGTGGCGATGCCCGTGGCGTTGTCGTGGAAGTCGTTGTCGTGGGCCCAGATCGAGTTGCCGGCGGTGCCGGAGTAGCCGAGCGTGTTGTCGTGGCTGTCGTTGCGCCGGATCTCGATGGCGTAGCGGGTGGCCTCGAACTCGGTGTTGTCGGCGTTGAGGTCGGACCCCGAGCCGGGATAGATCCCCGAGTCGCCGTTGTAGTAGGCCTCCGAGCGCTGGATCAGGCCGTGGTCGCTGGCGAACGCGAGGATGCCGTACTCGTCGTTGCCCCGCGCGACCACGCGGTCGATCACGAACCCGTCGGTCTCGAGCACGTAGATCGCGTTGAACTCGGCCTGCTGGAACGTCATGTTGCTCAGGTAGAGCCCGCCCGCGCGGTCGGCGCGGATCGCGTTGAGCTTGGCGAACCGGTTGTCGACGACGACGTCCGCGGGCGTCATGCCGGTGCCGACGAGCTGCAGGCCGCAGAACCGGCTGTCGCAGCGGATGCTGTCGTTGCCGGGCGTCCGGTCACCGAAGACCGCGATCAGGTTGAGGTTGTGGGCGCACCGGCGCTGGTCGGCGTACGACAGCGCGATCGGGTTCGACTCGCCCTCGGCCGCGGCCGCCTCCTCGGCGCCGGGGTCGGGCGAGGAGAGGCTGCCGATGTACTCCGAGAACGGCAGGGGGGACTTCGAGGCGGTCTGCAGGTGGGAGCAGTAGTCGCTGCGCCCGGCCTTCGCGTACTTCGCCTCGTGGTAGGTCCCCGGCAGCACGTAGACGGACGTGTGCGGCCTGCTGACCGAGTCGATCGCGGTCTGGATCGACCGGTAGCGACACGAGGCGAGCAGTCGCTGATTGCGTGCCTTCACCGGACCGTCCGGCATGGCGGCGACCCGCTCCGCGCTGTCGCGCTGGCACACCACGCGCTGCCGCGGGTTGTCGAAGCCGAGGAACGACGGCCGGTGGCCGGTGCCGTCGGGGAACTGGGCCGGCCGCTCCTCGTGGGCGGCCGCCGGTCCGGCGCCGCCCAGCACGGTCAGTGCGGCGAGGAGCGCCGCGAGGGAGGCCACGAGTGCAGGGGCTCGACGAGTCATCGGGGAACCTTTCCGTCGGCTCCCCAACGACGCCGTGAATCCCGGGGTTACGCGCCGGTCACCTCAGCCAGCGCAGCACCGCGGCTCGCACCTTGTCCGCCGGGCGTTCCAGGGGGAGCGCGCTCCCGGCGCCGGCGAACGTGCGCATCGTGACGCGGGTGGGGTACGCCGAGGCCTGTTGCTTGCGCGCGGCGGGTCGGCTGAGGGCGTCGTCGGTGCCGTAGAGCAGCAGGACCGGCGCATCGACCTGGCCGGCGGCGACGTTGGCGGCGACTAGCATCGCGCTCAGGCTGCCGACGTCCCCGCACGGGTCGTCGACGCGCAGCCGCGCGGCCGTGCGCTGCACGTCGGCGGGGGCGTTGGCGAACATCAGGGCACGGTAGGCGGCGCCGGTGGGCGCCAGCGGCGCGTAGTCGGCCGTTCCGGCGCACGCGGCGCTCTGCCGGGCCGCGGTGCGGGTGGCGAGCGAGGTCGCGCCTCGATCGGTCCACGACATCAGCACGAGACCGTCGACGTCGTCGAAGGTCCCCGCCTCGACCTGTGCGATCGCGGCGCCGACGGCGTGGCCGTGCGTGACCACGTGCGCGGCCGCGGGGGTGGTGCCGACCCCGGGGTCGGCGAACGTGTACCGCCCGGACTTCAGGTGCTGGATCACCTGGTGCAGCATGTCGGCCTGCGCGCCGAGGCACGTCGCGTCGCCGTTCTCGAGTCGGCTGGCGCCGTACCCGAGGCGGTCCAGCACCAGCGAGGTCTCGCCCCGGCGGGCCAGCTGCCGGGCGTAGTCGTAGCCGGGGTGGCCCGGCAGCCGCCAGAACCAGGAGCCGGTCGCGAGGTCGTGGACGAGCACGTTCACCCGGAGCGCACCGCTGCGCCCGAGCACCGCCGCGCGCGGCCCGACCAGGCGCGCCCGCACCTCGTAGGTCTGGTTGTCGGGCAGGCAGAGCACCGAGGTGGCGTTGGTGTTCTCGAGCTCGAAGACCACCTCGCGGGCGACGACCCGCGGGCCGGCGGCGGTCGCCGGAGCCGGGGGAGCGGCCAGCAGGGCGCCGAGCAGGGCGGTCAGGACTCCGAGCAGCGTCAGCCTCACGCTGTTGAACCTACGTCAATAGCGTGGCCGCCGAAATGTGAGGTTGTTCGCGTCCGGCGGAGGTTTCGCGCCAGACTTCAGCCATGGTGAGCAGCACGGACCGGGTGATCGTGGTCGGCGCGGGAGTCATCGGCCTGACCTGCGCGGTGCGTCTGCTCGAGGCGGGCCACCGCGTCGATGTGGTCGCCCGCGACCTGCCGCTCGAGACGACGTCCGCGGTCGCCCCGGCGTTCTGGTACCCGTCCCGCTCGCTGCCGCAGGAGCGCGTAGCGGCCTGGGCGGCGACGTCGTACGCCGTGTTCGACGCCCTGGCCGACACCGATCCGGAGTCAGGGGTGCGGATGGTGCCGGGCACCGAGGTCTTCGTCGCGTCCGAGACCGATCCCTGGTGGGGGCCGGCGGTGCCGGGCCTGGCCCGGACCCGCGCCCTCCCGCACGGCTGGGTCGACGGGTGGACGTTCAGCACGCCCGTGGCCGACCCCGGGACCTACCTCCCCTGGCTGGCCGGCCGGGTCGAGGCGCTGGGCGGCACGATCACGCGGCTCAACCTCTCGGCGCTGCCGACGGGCCGCGGGCTGGTCGTCAACTGCGCCGGACTCGGCGCGCGCCTCCTCGGCGCGGACCGGACCGTGGTGCCCGTGCGCGGTCAGCTGCTCGTGGTCGAGCAGACCGGCGTGGACCGCTGGTGGCTGGACCGGTCCGGACCGACCTACGTCGTGCCCCGCGAGCACGACGTGGTCGTCGGCGGCACCGAGGTCGAAGGGGAGTGGAGCCGGACCCCGTCGACCTCGACCGCCGAGGCGATCCTCGAGCGCGCGACCCGGCTGGTGCCGCAGCTGCGTGGTGCCGGCGTGCTGCGCCACCGGGTCGGCCTGAGCCCGGTCCGCCCGGCGGTCCGGGTGGAGCGGGTCGGGGACGTCGTGCACTGCTACGGGCACGGCGGCGCCGGGTTCACGCTCAGCTGGGGCGCCGCCGACGAGGTCGTCGCCCTGGCGTCGGTCAGTGCCGCGGCTCGAGCAGGCGCGTGAGACCCGCGATCACCAGCATCACCGCCCCGAGCAGGTACGTCGTGGACGCGAACCCGTCGGCCCGGGCGAGATAGACGGAGCCGATCACGGCCGCGCCCAGACCGAGCCCGGCCTGCATGGTGGTGATCAGCAACCCGCTGCCCAGACCCGCCATGTGACCGGGGACCTGGCTGAGGATGATGCCCATCAGCGGCGACCAGGTGAGACCGAACCCGAGCCCCACGACCGCGACCGCCGGCAGCGCCGGAGCGGTGTCGTCGATGCCCGCCAGCGCCAGCCACGCGAACCCGGCGGCCCCGACGACGGCGCCGACGGTGAGCACCCAGGCGCCGTACCGCGGGACCAGCCGTCCGGCCACCAGCGAGGCCACGAGGAAGCCCAACGACATCGGCAGCAGGCTCACGCCGATCTCCAGCGGGGTCCGGCCGGCCACCTGCGAGGCGTAGCCGTAGACGAACATGAACCCGCCGAAGGACACGAAGAACGGCAGGCCGGTGAGCAGGCCGACGCCGATGCTGCGGAAGCGGAACAGCGAGAGCGGCACGAGCGGGACGCCGCCGCCGCGCTCGACGCGCAGCTGCCACCACACCAGTGCCGCGCCGACGGGCAGCACGGCGATCAGGCAGGCCCAGGTCCAGGCCGGCCAGCCGGTGGCCCGCCCCTCGGTGAGCGGCAGCACGAGCAGCGTCAGCGCGGTCCCGAGGAGACCGGCGCCGACCAGGTCGAGGGCGGGCCGGGTCGGGGCCTTCGTCTCGGGGACGAAGCGCCAGACGCCCAGCATCACCAGCGCCGCGATCGGCACGTTGACCCAGAAGATCGAGCGCCAGCCCAGGTCGGAGTCGCTCAGCGTCCCACCGATGAGGAACGCCAGCGAGGTGCCCAGACCCGCGCTCGCGCCGAACCACGCGAGTGCCCGGGTGCGGTGGTGGCCCTCGTTGGCGGCGTGCAGCGTGGCGAGCACCTGCGGTGCGACCAGTGCGGCCGAGGCCCCCTGGAAGAAGCGGGCCCCGACCAGCGCCGCTGGGCTCTGGGCGGAGGCGCACAGGAGGCTGGTCACCGCGAACACCAGCAGGCCCAGGGCGAGCAGTCGCTTGCGGCCGAAGCCGTCGCCGAGCCGCCCGCCCATCGCGACCAGGCTGGCGTACACCACGCCGTACGCCGCGACCACGAGCTGGAGCACGGCCGGGCCGGCGCCGAGGTCGCTGCCGATCGAGCCGAGCGCGACGTTGACGGTGAAGAAGGACATGATCGGGATCATCACGGCCGCCAGCGCGGCCGCCAGGCCGAGCGGGTGCATCCGCAGGGGTGCATCGGTGGCCACCGCGGCGCCGGCCGGGATGGTGCCGGCGGGGGTGACCGGGACAGTCGTCGGAGTCGTCATGCGGACCAGCGTGGGCGGCCCGCGATCCTGGTGGTGAGAGCCTGTCGATCCTGGTACCACGAGTAACTGGATACCGGCTCCGTTTGGGTCCACCATGGATCGCATGCCCGACAGTCGCCGCGCCGAGCTCGCGGACTTCCTGCGCTCACGCCGTGAACGCCTCTCGCCGGAGGACGTCGGCCTGCCGCCGGGCGGCCGGCGCAGGACGCCGGGCCTGCGTCGCGAGGAGGTCGCCCTCCTCGCCGGCGTCGGCGTCACCTGGTACATCTGGCTCGAGCAGGGCCGCGACATCAACGCCTCCGTGCAGGTGCTCGACGCCATCGCCCGGACCCTGCGCATGGACGCCCAGGAGAGGTGGCACCTGTTCCAGCTCGCCGGCGTCACCCTGGTCGCCCCGGCCCGGGAGTGCCCCGGGGCCGCGCCCGGGCTCCAGCGGATGCTCGACCAGCTCGACCCGTTCCCGGCGGTCGTGCTCTCGCCGCGCTGGGACATCGTGGCCTACAACCGCGGCTACAACTGGATGGGCGGCGACCTCGACTCCATCGAGCCGGGCGAGCGCAACCAGGCCTGGCTGTTCTTCACCCACGAGCACTGGAGGAACCTCTGCGTGCGCCGCGGGGAGGCGATGACGCACCTGGTCGGCGCGATGCGGATGGCGATGGGTCAGCAGCTCGACGACCCGCTGTGGCCGCAGCTCGTGCAGCGGCTGCGGGAGGCGTCGGAGGAGTTCGACGCGCTCTGGCGCCGCCACGACGTCGTCGACCAGGCCCTGCCGGCGAAGGACTTCCGCAGCGCCGTCGGCGAGCTGCACCTCGAGTCCCACAAGTTGGGGATCGGTCAGTCCGGGATCAACCGGATGATGGTCTACCTGCCCCGCGACGAGGTCACCGAGACGCGGCTGGGCGAGCTCGTCGCCTGGGGCGAGAGCAGCCGGTTCAGAGCGGGGTGACCGCCACGACCGCCGACGGCGCGATCGCGCCGTAGACGTGCGGGAAGGTCTCGGTCACGCCCGGCGCGGGCGGCTCCTCGACGACGGGTACGCCGAGCAGGTCGGTCTCGATCTCGAGGAGGACCAGCGGCTCCGCGACGTCGGCGTAGAACGTGGCCAGCACGCCCTCCCACTGGTCGGCGCGGCTGGCGTGGACGAAGCCCTCCTCGGCGAGGCTGCGATCGACGGTCGAGGTCGTGTAGGCGCCGGACTCCTGGGCGGCGGTCCAGTCGGCGCGCGTGGCGATGTGGAAGATCCGCACGCGTCCATCGTGACAGGCCGCACGGCCCGATCAGCGGGCAGTCGGGCGACCGACCTGGTCGGCGTACCACCGGATGCCCGTGAGGTGGTCGGCGATCCCGCGCAGCGTCCAGTTCGCTCCGCGGGGGACGTCCCACTCGGCCGATCCGGCCGCGGCCAGCCGCAGCGAGAAGGTGCGGCCCAGCCGGCGCAGCCGCTGACGCGCCTCGTCGAGGTCGAGCTCGGTGAAGCGCGCCCAGTCGGCGTCGAGGGTGACCAGGCTGGCGTGCCAGCGGTCCGGCTCGGTGGGCACACCGGCGAGGAGCGCCTCGACCTCGGCGAGGTGGTCCACGAGGTGGTCGGCGATCCGGCGCACGGCCTTGTGCGGGGTGTAGATCCGGTCGCCGTCCTCGCTGACGGCGGGGCGGCCGTCCCAGGCCAGCCAGGTCGCGGCGACCTCCAGGCAGTGCTCGACGGCGGACTCCACGTGGACACCGGGGTTCTCCATGGGCGGCACGCTAGGGGCCGGATGCTTCGGCGCCGGGCGAAACGTGCCCGCCGTACGCTCGCCGGGTGAGCGACACCGACCTGGCCGCCGTGGGCGCACTGCTCGGCGACCCGAGCCGGGCGCGGATGCTGGACGGCCTGATGTCCGGCCGGGCGCTGGCCGCGGGCGAGCTCGCCCGGATCGCCGGCGTCGCGCCGTCGACGGCCAGTGAGCACCTGGCCCGGCTGCTCGCGGGCGGCCTCGTCGAGGTGGTGGCGCAGGGCCGGCACCGCTACTACCGGATCGCCGGCCCGGCGGTCGCCACCGCGCTCGAGTCGCTGTCGCA
>NZ_DASWVI010000409.1:0-8916 GCF_036401255.1 Nocardioides sp.
GCCGCGCTCACGACCCGGCCCCGGCAGGACTCCCGGTGGCGGGCGCAGGCCGTGCGCCAGGCCTGGGTCGAGGGCGACCGCAGCTCCGTGCACCGCATCGACAACCTGCCGCCCGGCACCCCGGTGCGGCTGCCGCAGGCCGCGCCCCGGCCCCGCCGTCACGTGCCACCGCAGCAGCGCGCGGTCGGGCGCGGGCCGAACGTCGTGATCACGCCGATCCCCGCCCGGGTCTGGCGGCAGATGACCGGCATCTCCTGGCGCCGCGGCTGCCCGGTCGGTCGAGGCGGCCTGCGCCTGGTCCGGGTCAACTACTGGGACTACGGCGGCTACCTCCGGCGCGGTGAGCTGGTCGCCAACACCGCCGCGGCGCGGGCGATGGGCGCGGCGTTCGCCGAGATGTACCGCCGTGAGCTGCCAGTGCGCTCGATGTACCGCGTCGACCGCTTCGGCTACGGCCGCCGATCGCACGGCGGCGACGACTACGCCTCGATGGCCGCCGGCAACACCTCGGCGTTCAACTGCCGCGACGTCACGGGACGTCCCGGCGTGCGCTCCCCGCACAGCTACGGCCGGTCGCTGGACGTGAACACCTGGGAGAACCCCTACCGCTCGGCTCGCGGCATCGTCCCGAACCGGTGGTGGCAGGGCCACTCCCATCCCCGGGTGGCGTGGCGCTCGCGCTCGCACCCGGTCGTCGCGCTGATGGCCCGCCACGGCTTCCGCTGGACCTACGGGCTCGGCGACACCCAGCACTTCGACTACGTCGGGAGCCGGGCGCGGGCGGCGGTCCGGCCGCGGCCCTGTGACCGGTTCTGCGACGTGGCCAGCGACTAGTGGCGCGTGTCGGAAGTTCCTGGATGCTTGGCGTGGTCAGGGCGCGTGCATCGCAAGGCGGCCGAGCGTGGGGCTACCGGGCGTAACTCGAGCGAGGCCAACGCAGCGAGGTGCGTGCCCTGGCCCGCGCGAAGCGCGTAGGAACTTTGGACACGCGGCACTACTCTCCCGCCATGGCCGCCTTCCTCGTCGCCGGCGTGATCCTCGGGGTGCTGGCGCGCGTGCTGCACCACGACCCGGAGGACCCGGGCGTGCCGATCACGCTGGTGCTCGGCGTCGTCGGCGCGGTGATCGGGGGCGCCGGCATGAACGCCGTGCTCGGCGACCCGCTCGCGGACCTCGGCGCCTGGAGCTTCACCGCCGCCTGCGTGGTCTCGTTCGTGCTGCTCGGTCTGCTCGAGGGCGGCGTGGGCCGCCGGCGGTCGTGACCGACGGCTGCGTCTTCTGCGCGATCGTGGCGGGGGACCTGCCCGCCGACCTGGTGCTCGACGAGGCGGAGGTGGTGGCCTTCCTGGACCGCCGGCCGCTGTTCAAGGGCCACACGCTGCTCGTGCCGCGCGAGCACGTGGTCACGCTGCCGGACCTGCCGCCGGGCCTGCGCGACCCGCTCTTCGAGGCCGCCCAGCGGCTCGCGGCCGCGATGGTCGACGGGCTGGGTGCGCAGGGCAGCTTCGTGGCGATGAACAACGTCGTCAGCCAGTCCGTCGCCCACCTGCACGTGCACGTCGTGCCGCGCACCAAGGGCGACGGCCTGCATGGCTTCTTCTGGCCGCGCACCACGTACGCCGACGGCGAGTCCGCCGCGTACGCCGCACGGCTGAGCGCCGCGCTCACCTGAGCCCTGCGGGACGTCGTCCCGAGGGTGTCACCGGCGGCTCGGAACGTACGACGTCGCGCGGCCCCTCGGTTACCGACCGGTTCGCGGTCGCCTAGGGTGGGGTCCCGACGGGGCCGACCGCCGGCCCTGCCGGACCACGAGGAGCCACTTCCATGGGCCGTTTCGACGGACGGGTTGTTGTTGTCACCGGCGCCGCGCGCGGCATCGGGTTCGGGACCGCCACGCGGTTCGCCGAGGAGGGCGCCTCGGTCGCCGTCCTCGACCTCGACGAGGCGTCCGCCGCCGAGTCCGCCGCGAAGCTGCCGGTCGCCGTCGGCGCCAAGGCGATCGGCATCGGCTGCGACGTCAGCGACAGCGCGGCCGCCGAGGCCGCGGTCGAGCGGGTGGTCGCCGAGTTGGGCGGCATCCACGTGCTGGTCAACAACGCCGGCATCACCCGCGACAACCTGCTGTTCAAGATGACCGACGACGACTGGGACCTGGTCATGAACGTCCACCTGCGCGGTGCGTTCCTGATGACCCGGGCCGCCCAGAAGCACTTCGTCGCCCAGAAGTACGGCAAGATCCTCAACCTCTCGAGCGTCTCCGCGCTCGGCAACCGTGGCCAGGCCAACTACTCCGCGGCCAAGATGGGCATCCAGGGCTTCACCCGGACCCTCGGCATCGAGCTCGGCCCGTTCGGCATCAACGCCAACGCGATCGCCCCCGGCTTCATCGCCACCGAGATGACCGACGCGACCGCCGCTCGGCTCAAGATGGACGTCGAGGAGTTCCGCAGGCTCAACGCCGAGGCCAACCCGGTCCGCCGCGTGGGCTACCCCGAGGACATCGCGGCCGCCGCCGCGTTCCTGTGCAGCGACGAGGCGTCGTACATCACCGGTCAGACCCTCTACGTCGACGGCGGCGCCAAGCTCGGCTAGCGGACTCCCTGCGGGCGCGCCTCCCCACCCCGGGGCTCGCCCGGCTGCACACTTGAAGTCGACCAGAACACACGAGTTTCACGAAACGGAGCGTCCCCGTGCGCCGTGCCCCTCTCACCGTCACCGCCCTGCTCGTCGCCGCCGGCCTGGTGCTCGCCGGCTGCGGGGGAGGCGACGAGCCCAGTGACGACCAGACCCCGGCGTCGCAGCAGGTCGAGGGCGCCGAGGAGGTCGCCGCGACCTGGCCGCTGACCGGGCTGACGGTCAGCGGCGACGACGAGGTCGCGCAGGAGCACCCGGTGCTCGTCGCGAAGATGGACAACACCTACGCCAGCGCCCCGCAGGTCGGGCTCGGGTCGGCGGACCTCGTGGTCGAGGAGCTCGTCGAGGGTGGCCTGACCCGGCTGGCGGCGTTCTACTACTCCCAGGTCCCCGACCGGGTCGGGCCGGTGCGGTCGATGCGCGCCAGCGACATCGGCATCGTCTCGCCGGTCGACGGCACCATGGTGACCAGCGGGGCGGCCGGGGTCACGATCTCCCGGATCAAGAAGGCCGGCATCGCGTTCTTCCAGGAGGGCTCGGCGGGCTTCGCGCGCGACAGCTCCCGCAGCGCGCCGTACAACCTCTTCGCGAACCTCACCGAGGTGGCGAAGGAGGCGGCGGTCGACGCCACGCGGCCCGAGGACTACCTGCCGTGGGGCCCCGAGGAGGACTTCCCGAAGGGGCAGCCGGCCAAGAAGATCGCCGCGGTGTTCGGCGGCGGGCACACGACGAACTGGTCCTACGACGGCAAGGGCTACGTCAACGAGAACTCCTACGCCGCCGACGGCGACGAGTTCCCCGCCGACACCGTCCTCGTGCTGCGGGTCACCGTCGGTGACGCCGGCTACCGCGACCCGGCCGGCAACCCGGTGCCGGAGACCAAGCTCGAGGGCAAGGGCGAGGCGATGATCTTCCACGGCGGCCGGCTGGTGCGCGGCACCTGGAAGAAGACGGGCCTGGACGCGCCGATCACGCTCTCGACCAAGGCGGGCACGCTGGAGGTGCCGGCCGGCCACACCTGGATCGAGCTGGTCCCGGCGGCCAACGGCAACGTCACCTTCAGCAAGTAGCGCCGGCCCGCGCGGGCGGCGGCCGGTCAGTCCAGGGTCTCGACGACCTCGCCGGACGGCAGTTCCACGCCGCTCTCGGCGAGGGCCTGGAAGCCGGCGAGGATGAAGCCGATCGCGGTCTCGACGTTCGCGGCCGCCTGGATGGGGTCGGGCGCGCTCGACACGGACTCGCCGGCCGAGGACATGGCCCCGAAGAAGATCCGCGCGAACGTCTGCTGGAGGGCCTCGTCGAGCTCCCACCGGCCGGCCGCGAGCACCGACTGCACGATCTCGAGGACGTTGGCGAACGTCGAGCGCTCCTCCTGCTCGCGGTAGCGCTCGTAGCCGAGGACCGCGGGCCCCTCCTGGATCACGATCCGGCGGTAGCGCGGCTCCTGGACCACACCGAGGAACGCCTGCAGGCCGGCCTGTGCCTTCTCCCAGGGGTCGCGATGGCCCTTGAGGGCCTTCTGGATCGCCCGTGCGGCGTCGTCCTCGACCCGCTCGAAGACGGCCTCGAACAGCGCCTGCTTGCCGCTGAAGTGGTGGTAGAGCGCCCCCTTGGTCACCTGGGCGCCGGCCACGATCGCGTCGAGGGACGTGGCGGCGTACCCGTTCTCGGTGAACAGCTCCTCGGCGACGTCGACGAGCGCGCGCTTGGTGGAGGCGGAGTACTGCTGGCGCCGGCTCGCGCCGGGCACACCCGGCACCCGCGGCACCAGCTTGGAGACCGAGGGCTTGCTCATAGTCCCGGCAGCCTAATACCGACCGTCGGTACGGGTGACCACGATCACCGCGATCGCGATTGCGTACCGCGAGTACGGTTACGTACCGTGGGTACGTACTGCCGGTATGTAGGCCATGCCCCTCGGAGGAGCAGACCATGACCTGGAAGTCCTTCCACTCTCGCGGAGAGATCCTCCGCACCGTGATCGCCACCGCCAACGACCGCCGTGACGGTCTCCTGCCCATGGACGTCGACGGCGTTGCCGAGACCTTCGGTGACGAGCTGACGCTGCTGGGTGCGCTGCAGCTGCGCTGGCACACCCGGCTCGCGGGTCGCATCGACCGTGAGCTCATGCAGCAGCCGATGGACCTCGAGCGCGCCGTCGTGACCGCCTGGCAGGCGACCGCCGACGAGTTGCCCGGGGTGCTCGCGATCGTCGACCACTACCGTGCGGAGCCCCACGACCCCGCGATGGCCGAGGCGATGACGAAGTCCGCGGCCAAGGAGCGCACCATGCTCGCGATGATGGCCGGGCGGGTCAGTGCCGCCGACCGGACCGCGGTGCGGGTCGGCGCCGCGGTCGAGGCCGAGGCGCGCGCGACGTACCGTCCCGTGCGACCGCCGGTCCCGCGCCGCTCGCACCCGCGGCTGCTGGCGCGGCTCAAGGCGGCGCTCGCCGCCTGACCCCCGCCCTCACGCCCCCTGGACCCCGTGTGGGTGATGATGGGGACATGACCGAGGCGCGGGCCGGGATGCTGCTCGTGGCGACGCCTGCGCTGCTCGACCCGAACTTCGCCGACACCGTCGTGCTGCTGCTCGACGTCGACCACCAGGGTGCCCTCGGGGTGGTCCTCAACCGGCCCTCCGCCGTCTCGGTGGACGACGTGCTCGAGGGGTGGGGCGAGGTGGTCGCCGAGCCGGAGGTGCTCTTCCAGGGCGGGCCCGTGGGGCTGCAGGGTGCGCTGGCCGTGGCGACGCTCACCGACGCCGCGGACGTGCCGGTGGGGTTCCGCGTCATCGAGGGCCGGCTCGGCCTCGTCGACCTCGACACCCCGCTGGAGCTGCTGCGCGGCGGCATCGACCAGCTGCGGATCTTCGCCGGCTACGCGGGCTGGGGCGCCGACCAGCTCGACGGCGAGATCGAGGAGGGCAGCTGGTACGTCGTGCCGGGCGAGCCGGCCGACGCCTTCCGCGCCGACTCCGCCGATCTGTGGCGCGCCGTGCTGCGCCGCCAGCCCGGCGAGATGGCGTGGCATTCCACCCGCCCGTTCGACCCGGACCTCAACTGAGCTGCCCGCCCCACGTCTGCTCCGGCGCGAGTCGGCGTGAATGCAGGCCGCCCGGCCGTCGAGTCGGCGCTACTGCAGGTTCTGGGCCCGTCGAGTCGGCGCTATTGCAGGTTCTGGGCCCGTCGAGTCGGCGCTATTGCAGGTTCTGGGCCCGTCGAGTCGGCGCTACTGCAGGTTCTGGGCCCGTCGAGTCGGCGCTACTGCAGGCGCTGGGCCCGTCGAGTCGGCGTTGCTGCGCCGGACGGTCTGCACTGGCGCCGACTCGGCACCCTGGCGGTCTGCAGTGGCGCCGACTCGGCACCCTGGCGGTCTGCATTGGCGCCGACTCGGCCCGGGGCGTCGGGCCTCGATTACAGTGGGGGCCGTGACCACCATCGGCTTTTCGACAGACACCGATGTCCGCGAGGACCGGCGTACCGTCCCGACCGATGAGGGGGACCACGAGCGGTTCTCGCACTACGTCGAGAAGGACAAGCTCACCGAGGCGATGGTGATGGGGACCCCCGTCGTCGCCCTGTGCGGCAAGGTCTGGGTGCCCAGCCGGGCGCCGGAGAAGTTCCCGGTCTGCCCGGAGTGCAAGGAAGTCTGGGAGTCCCTCCACGACGACTCGGGCAAGAGCGAGTGACGGGTCGGCCGGACGCCGACCCCCGACCCAACGCGCTGACTCCGGCGTGGCCGGAGCGCGCTGCCTGGGGGACGGCGCCGTCGCTGCGAGCGTGGCAGTCGGCGGCCATGCGTCAGTACTTCACCGACAACCCGCGTGACTTCCTCGCCGTCGCGACCCCCGGCGCCGGCAAGACGACGTTCGCGCTGTCGGTGGCGGCCGAGCTCCTCGGACGCCGGCAGGTCGACCGGGTCACGATCGTGGCGCCGACCGAGCACCTGAAGCTCCAGTGGGCCGAGGCGGCCGCGCGGGCGGGCATCCCGATCGACCCGACGTACGCCGCCGGCAAGGGCAAGACCTCGACCGACTACGTCGGCATCGCGGTGACGTACGCCGGCGTCGCGGTCAACCCGCTCGCGATGCGCATCCGCACCGAGCGGTTCAAGACGCTGGTGATCCTCGACGAGGTCCACCACGCGGGCGACGCGCTGAGCTGGGGCGAGGGCATCCGCGAGGCGTTCGAGCCCGCGCCCCGGCGGCTGGCGCTGACCGGCACGCCGTTCCGCTCCGACATCAACCCGATCCCGTTCGTGACCTACGCTCCCGGACCCGACGGCATCCCGCGCTCGGTCGCCGACTTCACCTACGGCTACGCGCACGCGCTGGCCGACCACGTCGTCCGGCCGGTCCTCTTCATGGCCTACTCCGGCGAGATGCAGTGGCGCACCCGCGCCGGTGACGAGATCGCGGCACGGTTGGGCGAGCCGCTCACCAAGGACCTCACCGCCCAGGCGCTGCGCACGGCGCTGGACCCCGGCGGATCCTGGATCCCGTCGGTCCTGGCGGCGGCCGACCGGCGGCTCTCGGAGGTGCGTCGGCACGTCCCCGACGCCGGCGGTCTGGTGATCGCCAGCGACCAGGACTCCGCGCGCGCCTACGCCAAGCTGCTCAAGCAGATCTCGGGGGAGCCGGCGACCGTCGTGCTCTCGGACGAGAAGCTCGCCTCCAAGCGGATCTCGGAGTTCACCGACAGCGACCGGCGCTGGATGGTGGCGGTCCGGATGGTGTCCGAGGGCGTCGACGTGCCGCGGCTCGCGGTCGGCGTCTACGCGACCACGACCTCGACGCCGTTGTTCTTCGCCCAGGCCGTCGGCCGCTTCGTCCGCGCGCGGAGCCGCGGCGAGACGGCGTCGGTCTTCCTGCCGTCCGTGCCGGGGCTGCTCGGGTTCGCCTCGGAGATGGAGGTCGAGCGCGACCACGTGCTGGGCCGCCGGATCGCCGACGAGGACGACATCTTCGCGGCCGAGGACGAGCTGCTGGCGCAGGCCAACGCCGGCGAGGCCGCGTCCGACGAGCTGGAGGGCTCCTGGGAGGCGCTCGGCTCGGAGGCCCGGTTCGACCGGGTGCTGTACGACGGGGGCGAGTTCGGCCACTCCGGCGAGGTGCACGTCGGCTCGGAGGAGGAGATGGACTTCCTCGGCATCCCGGGGCTCCTCGAGCCGCACCAGGTCCGCGAGCTGCTGCAGACCCGGCAGAGCGAGCGTGCCCGCAAGCAGAAGGCCAGCGCATCCGGGCCCGCGGACACCGTCGCGGAGGTCTCCACCCACGAGCACCTGGCGATCCTGCGCCGCGAGCTCAACGGTCTCGTGGCGGCCTGGCACCACCGCACCGGGCAGGCCCACGGCATCACCCACGCGGCGCTGCGCAAGGAGTGCGGCGGCCCCGCGGCCGCGGTGGCGACGGCCGACCAGCTGCACGCCCGGATCGACCGGCTGCGCGAGTGGGCGGCCCGCAAGACCTCCTGACCCTAGACTCAGAAGATGCCGGCCGAGACCTCCCAGACGCTCGACCGCGGCCTGCGGGTGCTCGACGTGCTCTCGTCCGCCCCCGGCGGGCTGACCGTCACCGAGCTCGCCGGCCGGCTCGGGGTGAACCGGACGGTCGTCTACCGCCTGGTGAGCACGCTCGAGCAGCACGCACTGGTACGCCGCGACCCGCGAGGGCGGCTGCACGTCGGGCTCGGTGTGCTGCACCTCGCCTCGGCGGTGCAGCCGGTGCTGCGCGACCTCGCCGTACCCGTCCTGCGCGAGCTCGCGGAGTCGGTGGGGTGCACTGCCCACCTCACCGTGGCCGACGGCGAGGAGGCGCTCGCCCTCGCGGTCGTCGAGCCGTCCTGGACCGACTTCCACGTCAGCTACCGGGTCGGTTCGCGGCATCCGCTGAGCCAGGGGGCCGCCGGCAAGGCGATCCTGCTCGGCCGCCGCGGCGAGACGGCCGCGTTCGCCGTCACGACGGGAGAGCTGCAGGCCGGGGCGCGGGGGCTCGCGGCACCGGTGTGCGGCGTGGAGGGGCTCGACGCCAGCGTCGGCATCGTCACCCTCGGCAGCGACATCGACATCGACACGATCGGCCCCCAGGTGCGGCGGGCCGCGGACGAGGTCGCGGCCCGGCTCTCGTGAGAGCCGGGCCGTCCCCCGTCGGCCTCCCCCAAGGCCCGGGCGCGCGCGTCAGTAGGTGAAGCGGCTGACGAGGTGTTGGAGGTCGGTGGCCATGCGGGCGAGGTCTTCGGCGGCTTCGCTGGTGCTGGTGGCGGCGGCGGTGTTGGCGGTGGCG
>NZ_DASWVI010000410.1:0-5860 GCF_036401255.1 Nocardioides sp.
AGGACGTCGGACACCTGGACCTCCGCGAGGTCGGCCCCGAAGCGCAGCACCAGGGTCTCCCGGTCGGTCGCCGCCAGGCCGGCCAGCTCGGCCACGAGCGCCCGGCGCAGCAGCACGGCCGGCGGCGAGTCGACCGACGCGATCACCCCGGGCGACTCCGGCGACTCGGGCGGCTCGGGCGCCTGCGCTGCGTCGGGACGGCGCCGCCGCTGCGCGCGATGCCACCGGTCCAGCACCTCGCGGTAGACCACCACGTCGACGTCGTCGGCCTCGAGCACCTCGTCCCACGCCTCGTAGCAGCGGGCGAGCGCGAGGCGCGCGAGGTCCTCGGCGTCCCCCTGCGGACAGCCGACGAGCACCAGCGTGCGCACCACGAACGGCCACCGCGCCGCCAGGTACGCCGCGAAGTCGGCGTCGTTGCGCATGCGCCCATCCAACCCCTCGACGGGGCGGCCGACCAGAGCAGAAAGGACCGGCTGCGCGTCCTTCAGTCGGCTAGGCGTGCAGGGACATCGGGCCGTAGACCCGGCGGTCGTGCTCGAACAGCGTGACCGCGTCGACGCCCTCGGCGGCGAGGTCCGGCCAGGCCTCACCCACCCAGGACTCGGCGTCCGCCTGGTTGGCGAACCGCTCGTCGGCCAGGTCCGGGCCCACGCTGACCTCGTTGCCGGCTGCGTCCTCCAGGCGCCACCACCAGGGCCGTTCGGCGGGCGAGGGCGGCCGGAACGTCGGCGGCTGGTCGGGCAGGTTCATCTCACGACTCCCGCACGGACGGGTCGAGGAACGGCGGCTTGGTGAGCTGGAAGACCTCCCGGCGGCCCCGGATGTCCACGCCGACCTCGGCGTCGGGGTCGACGAACGCCGCGACCAGTGCGAGCCCGATGCCCTTGCGCAGCGTCGGCGAGAACGTGCCCGACGTGATCTCGCCGAGCAGCACGTCGGGGGTGAGGCTGACGCTCATGTGCGGTCGCGGGATGCCGCGGCCGGTCGCGACCAGCCCCCGCAGCAGCCGCTTGGGCCCCTCGGCCTTCTCCGCGGTCAGCACGTCGCGGCCCCAGAACGCGTCCTTGCGCCAGCCGACGGCCCAGCCCAGGCGCGCCTCGTTGGGCGTGACGTCCAAGGAGATGTCCTGGCCGTGCAGCGGATAGCCCATCTCCGTGCGCAGCGTGTCGCGGGCACCGAGCCCGCACGGCAGCATCCCGAAGGGCTCGCCGGCGGCGAGCAGCGCGTCCCAAAGCGGCTCTGCGACCGCGTTGGGCGCGATCAGCTCGTAGCCGCGCTCGCCGGTGTAGCCGGTGCGGCACACCACGACGGACTCGTCGGCGAACGTCGCCTGCGCGAACGCCATGTAGTCGTGGCCGGTCGGCAGGCCGACCGCGTCGAGCACCTCGTCGGACCGGGTGCCCTGGACGGCGAGCACGACGAAGTCCCGGTGGCGGTCGGTCACCGTGACCCCGTCGGGCGCGGCCGCGGCGAGCCGGCGTACGACCTCGGCGGTGTTGGCGGCGTTGGGCACCAGCAGCACGCGGTCGTCGCTGTAGCGGTAGGCGATCAGGTCGTCGACGATGCCGCCGGTCGCGTCGTCGCAGCACAGCGTGTACTGCGCCTGTCCGGGCCCGATCCGGTCGAGGTCGTTGGACAGCGTGCTGTTGACGAACGCCGCGGCGCCCGGACCCTCGACCAGGGCCTTGCCGAGGTGGCTGACGTCGAAGATGCCGACCGACTCGCGGACGGCCGTGTGCTCCTTGACGACACCGGAGGGGTATTCCAGGGGCATCGACCAGCCGCCGAAGGCGGCGAACTTGGCCCCGAGGGACTCGTGCCGCGCGTGCAGTGGCGAGCGCAGCTCCTGATCGTGGAGGTCCACCATGGTCGCGAACCTACCGCAGCGGGCCCGGACTATCCTGCCCCGGTGACGTCGTACACCCTGCGCAATGCCAGCCCCGCCAAGACCCGGTGCGACGTCGTCGTCGTCGGGGTGGTGCAGGGCCCGAAGGGGCCCACGCTGGCCGACGGGGGCGAGGACGTCGCGCTGGCCTACGGCCGCAAGCTGCGCCCACTGCTCTCGACGCTCGGCGTCACCGGCAAGGCCGGCGACGTCGCCAAGGTGCCCACCAGCGGCGCGATCTCCTCTCCCCTGCTCGTGCTGGTCGGGCTCGGGTCGGAGGCGGGCCCCGTCGCCGTACGCCGGGCGGCGGGCGTCGCGGCCCGCGCGGTCAGCAACGCCGCGTCGGTGGCGGTGGCGCTGCCGGCGGGGACCCCGGAGCTGGTCCGGGCCGTGACCGAGGGCTACGAGCTGGGCGGCTACACGTTCACGACGTACAAGAAGCCGCCGGCGGAGCCGAAGTCGGCCGCCGACGTGATCGTGCTCAGCGCCGCGGCGCGCAAGAAGGAGGTGATCGCCGCCTTCGAGGAGGCGCGCGTCGTCTCCGCGGCGGTCGCCGCCACCCGCGACTGGGTGAACACGCCGCCGGGCGACCTCACGCCGCCGGCGTTCGCCGACACGGTCGTGGCAGCGACCAAGGACCTCACCAAGGGGCGCGGGGCTCCGAAGGTCTCGGTCCGGGTGCTCGACGAGGCCGAGCTCGCCGAGCTGGGTTGCGGCGGCATCCTCGGCGTCGGCGCCGGGTCCGCGGCGCCGCCGCGGCTGGTCGAGCTCAGCTATGCCCCGAAGGGTGCCGACCGCCACCTGGCCCTGGTCGGCAAGGGCATCACGTTCGACTCCGGCGGGCTGACGATCAAGCCCGCCCAGAGCATGAACGAGATGAAGTCCGACATGGCCGGCGCCGCCGCCGTGGTGCAGGCGACGTTCGCGATCGCCCGGTTGGGGCTGCCGCTGCGGGTGTCGACGTACGTGCCGATGGCCGAGAACATGATCAACGGCTCCGCAGCCCGGCCCGGCGACGTGCTCACGATGTACGGCGGGACCACGGTCGAGGTGCTCAACACCGACGCCGAGGGCCGGCTGATCCTGGGCGACGCGTTGGTGCGCGCCACCGAGGCGGAGCCCGACGTCATCGTCGACGTCGCCACGCTCACCGGCCACATGGTCGTCGCGCTCGGCGACCGCGTGGGCGGCGTGATGGGCGCACCCGAGGTCGTCGACGACGTGCTCGCCGCCGCGGCGACGGCCGGCGAGGAGATGTGGCCGATGCCGATCCCCGAGGCGATGCGCGAGCGCATCACGAGCAGCAGGATCGCCGACCTCTCCCAGCACGACTGGATCCGCTGGGGCGGGGGGCTGTTCGCGGCGGCGTTCCTGCGCGAGTTCACCGCCGGGCTGCCGTGGGCCCACCTCGACATCGCCGGACCGGCGTTCAACTCCGGCGGCGCCTGGGGTCACGTCACCGCCGGCGGCACGGGCGTGGCGGTCGCGACGCTCGTCGACTACGCGAGGGCGCTGTCGGCCTGACGGTGGTCGAGCTGCGAGCCTCGAGACCCCGTCAGAGCCCGCCCTCGAGCTTCTTGCGGCGGTTGTAGTCGCGCATCCGCTGCGGGATCCCCACGACGGCCGCGTCGTAGGAGGGGATCTGCTGGCGGTTGCAGAACTCGTGCGCCCACCCGACCGACGGCACCCGCCGTCGCGTCCACTCGCCGTCGTGGGCGACCAGCAGCAAGGTGACGTCGCTGACGGCGGTGCGCGGCTCGACGAAGCCCTCGACACCGCGGCGCTCGGTGACCCAGGTGTGCAGGTGCTCGAGGTCCATCGAGTCCGAGGCGCGCACCCGGGTCGATCCGGTGCGGTAGGCGTCGCGCGCGGGACGCCGCATCTTCGGGCCCGAGCCTCGCCGGAACCGGTCCATCCATGACATGGCGACCAGTGTGCCAACAACCGGGTCGCGGCTCGGGCGGATCGCCGGGAGGTGACCCACCGGTAGGCCCGGGCCGGTGTGGACACGTTGCCCCGAAGTGCAAGGATGGGCCCGTGGCCGACGCCGACTTCGACGTACTCATCCTCGGTGCGGGCTCCGGCGGTTACGCCTGCGCCCTGCGCGCCGCCCAGCTCGGTCTGAGCGTGGGCCTGGTCGAGAAAGCCGACATCGGCGGCACCTGCCTCCACATCGGCTGCATCCCGACCAAGGCGCTGCTGCACGCCGCCGAGGTCGCCGACCAGGCCCGCGAGGCCGAGACGTTCGGCGTCCGCGCCAGCCTCGAGGGCATCGACATGGCGGGCGTCAACGCCTACAAGGACGGCGTGGTCTCGCGGCTGTTCAAGGGGCTCACCGGGCTGATCAAGGGCCGCGGCATCACGGTGGTCGAGGGCGCCGGCCGGCTCACCGGCCCGCGCGCCGTCACCGTCGGCGAGCGCACCTTGACCGGGCGGCACGTCGTGCTCGCGACCGGGTCCTACGCCCGGACGCTGCCGGGCCTGGAGATCGACGGCGAGCGCGTGATCACCTCCGACCACGCGCTACGGCTCGACCGCGTGCCCGGCTCCGTGATCGTGCTGGGTGGCGGCGTCATCGGCTGCGAGTTCGCCAGCGTCTGGCGCAGCTTCGGCGCGGAGGTCACGATCGTCGAGGCGCTCCCCCGGCTCGTGGCGGCCGAGGACGAGGCGTCCTCCAAGGCGCTCGAGCGAGCGTTCCGCAAGCGCAAGATCGGGTTCCGCACCGGCACGCCCTTCCAGAGCGTGAAGACCACCGACACCGGGGTGGCCGTGACGGTCGAGGGAGGCGAGGTCCTGGAGGCCGAGCTGCTGCTGGTCGCCGTCGGCCGCGGCCCGGTCACCGACGGTCTCGGCTACGACGAGCAGGGCATCACGATGGACCGGGGCTTCGTGCTGACCGACGAGCGGTGCCGCACCAACGTCGACGGCGTGTACGCCGTCGGCGACATCGTGCCCGGCCTGCAGCTCGCGCACCGGGGCTTCCAGCAGGGCATCTTCGTCGCCGAGGACATCGCCGGGCTCGACCCGACCCCGATCGACGAGGCCGGCATCCCGCGGGTCACCTACTCCCACCCCGAGGTCGCCTCCGTCGGCCTCGACGAGGCGCGCGCGGCCGCGGCGTACGGCGCCGACGGCATCGAGACCCTCACCTACGACCTGGGCGGCAACGGCAAGAGCCAGATCCTCAAGACGCAGGGCTTCGTGAAGCTGGTGCGCCGCAAGGACGGGCCCGTCGTCGGTGTCCACATGGTCGGCGACCGGGTGGGCGAGCTCATCGGCGAGGCGCAGATGATCTACAACTGGGAGGGGTACCCCGAGGACGTGGCGCCGCTCGTCCACGCGCACCCCACGCAGAACGAAGCCCTCGGCGAGGCGCACCTGGCGCTGGCCGGCAAACCGCTCCACGCCCATTCCTGATCCACGAACCCGATCCACCAGCACCCGAAGAGAAGGAAGTCCATGGCCACCGAAGTCAACCTGCCGGCACTCGGAGAGTCCGTCACCGAAGGCACCGTCACCCGCTGGCTGAAGCAGGTCGGCGACACCGTGGCCGTGGACGAGCCGCTGCTGGAGGTCTCCACCGACAAGGTCGACACCGAGATCCCCTCCCCGGTCGCCGGCACCCTGCTCGAGATCAAGGCGAACGAGGACGACACGGTCGAGGTCGGCGCGGTGCTCGCGGTCATCGGCGACGCGGGCGAGTCCGCCGGCGACTCGGGCGGCCAGGCCGAGCAGCCCGCCCAGCCCGAGCAGCCCGCCCAGCCCGAGCAGCCCGAGCAGCCCGCCCAGCCCGAGCAGTCCGCCCAGCCGCAGGACGAGCAGGAGTCGGAGAAGAAGGCCGAGCAGGAGGAGCAGGTCGCCGAGGAGACCGGTCAGCTCCCGCCCGGCGACGAGACCCCCGAGTCCGAGAAGGGCGACGCCCCCGCGCAGTCCGAGCCCGCGGCCGAGCAGGCTGCGTCCGACGGTTCCTCG
>NZ_DASWVI010000411.1:0-3007 GCF_036401255.1 Nocardioides sp.
CCGATGACGTCCGCGCGGCCGCCCAGGCCCCCGTGTCCGCGCCGGCTCCTGCACCACCACCGGCACCGGCACCGGCACCGGCACCGCCCCCCGCGCCGGTCGCGCCCGAGGTGGACCCGATGCGCGCGACGATCGCCGCCGCGATGGCCCGGTCCAAGCGCGAGGTGCCGCACTACTACCTGGCCAACACCGTCGACCTCTCCCGGGCGCTGGAGTGGATGCACGAGCGCAACCGCGACCTGCCGCTGGACCGCCGGCTGGTGCCGGCCGCGCTGGTGCTCCGGGCCACCGCGCTCGCCGTCGCGGCCACCCCGGCGCTGAACGGGTTCTGGACCGACGGTGCGTTCCAGCCCGGCTCCGGCGTCCACCTCGGCGTGGCGATCTCGCTGCGCGGCGGCGGACTGGTGGCGCCCGCGATCCTCGACGCCGACCAACTGAGCGTCGATGAGCTGATGGCCCGACTGAAGGACCTCGTGGTCCGGGCCCGCGGGCGCCGGCTGCGGGGCCGGGAGCTGACCGAGCCCACCATCACGATCACCAACCTCGGCGACCAAGGGGTCGAGGCCGTGTTCGGTGTGATCCACGCGCCCCAGGTCGCCCTCGTCGGGGTCGGCAAGGTCGTCGAGCGTCCCTGGGCGTCCGGCGGCATGGTCGGCGCGCGGCCGGTCACGACCCTGACGCTCTCCGCGGACCACCGGGTGACCGACGGGTTCACCGGGGCGCGGTTCCTCGACCTGATCGACCGCCACCTACAGCAACCGGAGGAGCTATGACCCCCCAGGACGCGCGCCGGGCCGTGGCCGCGGCGCTGACCGCGATCGTCCCCGACGCCGACGTCGACGCCCTCGACGAGGGTGCCCCGCTGCGCGACGAGCTCGAGCTGGACTCGCTCGACTTCCTCAGCTTCGTCGAGCAGCTCAGCACCCGCGCCCAGGTCCGCATCGACGAGTCGGACTACCCGGCGCTGGCGACGCTCGGATCGTCGGTGGCGTTCGTGGTCGAGCGCGCCGCCTGATCCGCGTGCCGGTCGCCGGCCACGGCGTCACTCCAGCGTGAGCTCGACCGTCCGCGTGGCGACGTCGGCGGTGGTGAGCCGGGCGCGGACGTCGGTGCCGAGCGGCAGCGGCGCCGGGCCGACCAGCCGGGTCTCGACCGCGGGCTCCTGGATCACGACCACGCCGCGGCCGGGGTCCTTCTCGTCGACGTCGACGACCACCCCGTCGAACACCTCCCCGACCCGGTCGCGCAGCACGCCGGCCTCGACCAGGTCGACGACCTGGCGCTCGTAGGCGCGGGCGCGCCCACCCGACGACTGGAGCGTCTTCGGCAGCCCGGGCAGCGCCTCCAGCACCCACGCGGGGACGTCGGTGCCGGCGCACAGGGCGAGGCACACCTCGCCGGCGTACCGGTCCCCCAGCCGCCGCAGCGGTGCGGTCACGTGGGCGTACTCCGAGGCCAGCGCGGAGTGCTGGGGGTCGGCGGGCATCTCGCCGTCGAACGCGACGTAGCCGCTGCCGCGCAGCAGCCGGGCCGACGCGTTGACCATCGCGGCATGGCGGGGCAGCGCGGGGTCCAGCGAGCGGATGAAGTCGGGGTAGACCTGCTCGGCCGGCCACTCGATGCCGAGCGCGCGGGCCGTGCGGTGCAGGCGCTGTACGTCGCGGGGGTCCGGCGGCGGCAGGGTCCGCAGCAGGCCGACGCGCGCGTAGACCATGAGCGAGGCCGCCGCGAAGCCGGTGAGCAGCGAGATCTGGGCGTTCCACAGCTCCACCGGCAGCTGCTCGCGGAACTCCAGGCGCCACTGGTCGCCCTCGACGTCGATGTCCTGCTCGGGCAGCGGCAGCGACACCCCGCCACGGACCGCCTCGCGGGCCACGCGGAGCCGGCCGAGCTCGCGCAGCAGCAGGAGCGACTCGGCGGCGGTCCCGTCGTCGATCGCGCGCTGGGCGTCCTCGTAGGACAGCTGGGCCGTCGAGCGCACCCGGGCCCGCTCGACGTGGACGTCGGTGCGCTGGCCCTCGGCGTCGGTACGGATCGTCCACAGCAGCGCCGGCCGGACCTGGCCCGGCAGCAGCGACGCGGCGTCCTCGCTGAGGCTCGGCGGGTGCAGCGGGATCTTCGAGTCCGCGCCGTAGAGCGTCTCGCCCCGCCGGTGCGCCTCGGCGTCGACCGGGTCGCCGGGCGTCACGAACGCCGCGACGTCGGCGATCGCATAGTGCACGACGTACCCCTCGCCGTCGCGTTCGAGGTGCAGCGCCTGGTCGAGGTCCATCGAGCCGGGCGGGTCGATGGTGAGCAGCGGCAGGTCCGTGCGGTCGAGGTCCGGGAGCCGCGGGGCCCGGGCGGCGGCGGCTGCGGCCTCCTCCACCTCGGGCGGGAAGTCCGGCGTGACCTCGAGATCGGCCTGGATGCGGGCGATGCCGTCGCGCAGCGCGGCGGCGGCCACCCCGTCGCGGACGGAGCGGACCCGGACGACGCGGCTGCTCGGCATACCGGCACCATAACCACCGTGCTGATCCTCCTACCGCCCAGCGAGGGCAAGGCCGCGGCGCGGCGCGGCCGGCCCCTGGACCTCGGGACGCTCGCGTTCCCGGCCCTCACGAGCGCCCGGGAGCGGGTGCTCGGGGCGCTCGAGGAGCTGTGCGCCGGCGACCCGGCGGTCGCCGCCTCCACCCTCGGGCTCGGCGGCACGCAGCTCGACCTCATCGACCTGAACGCGCGGCTGCGCACCGCGCCCACGGCGCGGGCCGACCGGGTCTACACGGGGGTGCTCTACGACGCCCTCGACGTGGCGACGCTCTCGGCCGCGGCGAAGCGACGCGCCGCGACCCGGGTCGCGGTGACCTCGAGCCTGTTCGGACTGCTGCGAACCGCGGACCGGATCCCGGCGTACCGCCTCTCCGGCGACACCACGCTCCCGGGGGTTGGTCCCGTCGCCGCGCTGTGGCGCGAGGCGCTGGGCCCGGAAGTCGAGGGAGCACTGGGCGACGGCCTGCTGGTCGACCTC
>NZ_DASWVI010000412.1:0-3783 GCF_036401255.1 Nocardioides sp.
TGGGCGGGTGGAAGCCCTCGCCGAGCTCGTCGCCTCACTGCCGGACGGCGTCGTGGCCACCGACTCCGCCACGACCGGCAACTACCGCTTCGACTGGTCCCGCGACACCGGCGCCGGCACGCCGGTCGCGGTCGTCCGGGCCGAGGATGCCGGACAGGTGCAGGCCGCGGTGCGCTGGGCCGCCGAGCACCGGGTCCCGGTCGTCCCCCGCGGCGCCGGCAGCGGCCTGTCGGGCGGGTCGACCGCCGTCGACGGCGGCCTGGTGCTCAGCATGGAGCGGATGCGAGCCGTCGAGATCGACGTCGACTGCCGGGTGGCGGTCGTCGAGCCGGGCGCGCTCAACGCCGACGTCAAGGCCGCCGCGGCCGAGCACGGGCTGTGGTACCCGCCCGACCCGTCGTCGTACGAGATCTGCTCGATCGGCGGCAACGTCGCGACCAACGCCGGCGGCCTGTGCTGCGTGAAGTACGGCGTCACCACCGACTACGTGCTCGGCCTGGACGTCGTGCTCGCGGACGGCACGCTGGTCACGCTCGGCGGCAAGCGCATCAAGGACGTCGCGGGGCTGAGCCTGCTCAAGCTCTTCGTCGGCAGCGAGGGGACGCTCGGCATCGTCACCCGGGCCGTGCTGCGGCTGGTGCCCGCCCAGGAGGTCCGTTCGACGCTCGTGGCGACGTTCGCCGACGTGGACTCCGCCGCTCGGGCCGTCGTGGCCGCCGGACGACGCCTCCGGCCCTCGATGATGGAGCTGATGGACCGGGCCTCGATCAACGCGGTCGAGGACTACCGGCCGATGGGCCTGGACCGGACCGCAGGAGCGCTGCTGGTCGCCCAGTCCGACGCGCCCGCGTCGGCGCGCGCCGTCGAGGTCGAGTCGATGCGCGCGGCCTGCGCCGACGCCGGCGCCACCGAGGTCTTCGTCACCGACGACCCGGAGGAGGGCGAGCTGTTCGTGGCGGCCCGCCGATCGGCGTTCCCGGCGATCGAGGCGCGCGGCGCGCTGCTGCTCGAGGACGTCGGCGTGCCGGTGCCGCAGCTGCCGGCGCTGCTGGCGGCGATCGCCGCGATCGCGGCCGAGCACGGCGTGGAGATCCCGGTCGTCGCGCACGCCGGCGACGGCAACACCCACCCGATCATCGTCTACGACGCCGCGGACGCCGACTCCGAGCGCCGGGCCCGCGGCGCCTTCGACGACGTCATGCGCGCGGCGATCGGCCTCGGCGGCACCATCACCGGCGAGCACGGGGTGGGGCGGGCCAAGAAGGGCGCGCTGCCCGACCAGCTCGGGCCGGAGGTGATGGCCCTGACCCGGCGGGTCAAGGACGCCCTGGACCCGCTCGGGATCCTCAACCCCGGCGCGATCCTCTAGCGTCGGGCCCATGATCCACGAGCGGCACCTCTTCGGACCCGGACCGTGCAACCCCTACCCCGAGGCCACGCTGGCGCTCGCGGCGCCGCTGATGGGTCACCTCGACCCGGCGTTCCTGGCGGTGATGGACGAGACCTGCGCGATGCTCCGCCAGGTGTGGGGCACCGACAACGCGCGCACCCTGCCGCTCTCGGCGACCGGCTCGGCCGGCATGGAGGCGGCGTTCGTCAACACCGTGCACCCCGGTGACGTCGTGGTGGTCGCAGTCAACGGCCTGTTCGGGCAGCGGATGTGCGACGTGGCGGCACGGTGCGGGGCCGAGGTCGTGGCCGTCGAGCACGAGTGGGGCCAGCCGGTCGACGTCGAGCGGGTGCTCGCCGCGCACCCGGCGCCCGCGATCATCGCGGCGGTGCACGCCGAGACCTCGACGGGCGCCCGCTCCGACATCGCGGCCCTGGGAGCTGGGAAGGGCGACGCCCTGCTGCTCGTGGACGCCGTCACCAGCATCGGCGGCATCGAGCTGCGCGCCGACGGGTGGGGCGTCGACATCGGCTACGCCGGCACGCAGAAGTGCCTCGGCGTCGCTCCCGGGCTCGCGCCGTTCACGATCAGCGACCGGGCGTTCGCGCGCCGCGTGGAGAAGCCGCGCTCGTGGTACCTCGACCTCGGCCTGCTCGGCGGGTACGTCGGGGAGGCGAGCGGCTCGGGCGGGCGGACGTACCACCACACGGCACCGGTGGCGATGGTCGCGAGCCTGCATGCGGGCCTGACCCGGATCCTCGACGAGGGCCTGGAGGCGGTGTGGGAGCGCCACGAGGCCGCCGGGCGGCAGCTGCAGGAGGGCCTGCAGGAGATGGGCCTGGAGCTGTTCGCGGCCGAGGGCCACCGGCTGCCGGAGCTGACCACGGTCAAGGTCCCCGACGGCGTCGACTCCGCCGCCGTGCGCCGCTACCTGCTCGAGACCCACGACCTCGAGATCGGCGCGGGCGCCGGCGCCCACGCCTCGAGCGTGTGGCGGATCGGCCTGATGGGCCCCAACGCCCGCCCCGACCGCGTGCTCCTGGTCCTCGCCGCGCTGCGCGACGCGCTCGGCCGCGTCTGACGGTCGTGCCCCGGATCGGAGCGTCGGCCGGGTATCGTGAGCCGCGCTGAGCTTCCCCCGCACCCCCGCCTGCGATGATGGGCGGCCTTCGTCCTCAGTCGCACCGACGAGTCGCCGTACCCAACGAGCTGGGAGCCCGCGTTGTACCTGAAGAGCCTGACCCTCAAGGGGTTCAAGTCCTTCGCCTCCTCGACCACGCTGCAGCTCGAGCCGGGCATCACCTGCATCGTGGGCCCGAACGGCTCCGGCAAGTCCAACGTCGTCGACGCCCTCGCCTGGGTGATGGGCGAGGCCAGCGCGAAGTCCCTGCGCGGCGGCAAGATGGACGACGTCATCTTCGCCGGCACGTCCGGCCGCCCGCCGCTGGGCCGCGCCGAGGTGCTCCTCACGATCGACAACTCCGACGGCGCATTGCCGATCGAGTACGCCGAGGTGACGATCAGCCGCACGATGTTCCGCAGCGGCGGCTCGGAGTACGCGATCAACGGCAACTCCTGCCGACTGCTCGACGTCCAGGAGCTGCTCTCCGACAGCGGCATCGGCCGCGAGATGCACGTGATCGTCGGGCAGGGCCAGCTCGACTCGATCCTGCACGCGACGCCCGAGGACCGCCGCGGCTTCATCGAGGAGGCTGCCGGCGTCCTCAAGCACCGCAAGCGCAAGGAGAAGGCGCTCCGCAAGCTCGACGCCACCGAAGGCAACCTGACCCGGTTGAGCGACCTGCTGACCGAGATCCGGCGCCAGCTCAAGCCCTTGGGTCGGCAGGCCGAGGTGGCCCGCAAGGCCGCGACCGTCCAGGCCGACGTCCGCGACGCCCGGGCCCGGCTGCTGGCCGACGACCTGGTCAAGGCCCGCACGTCGCTGCAGCAGGAGCTGGCCGACGAGTCGATCCTCGTCGAGCGGCGCGAGCAGGTGGAGGCCGAGATCGCCCGGGCCCGCGAGGCGGAGGCCGCCCTCGAGGCCGCGCTCCGCGAGGACCTGCCGGCGCTCTCCCGCGCGCAGGAGACCTGGTTCGCGCTCTCCGGCGCGCGCGAGCGGCTGCGTGGCACCCAGTCGCTCGCCGCGGAGCGGGTCCGCAACGCCTCCGGCACCGCCGACGCCGAGGAGGCCCGCTCGGGCCGCGACCCCGAGCAGCTCGAGGCCGAGGCCGAGCAGGTCCGCGAGCAGGAGCAGCGGATCACCGCCGAGGTCGAGGAGAGCCGGGTCGCCCTCGAGCAGGCCGTCAGCGCCCGCCGGGCCGCCGAGGACGCCGCGGCCGAGGAGGACCGCCGGATCGCCGGTCTGCAGCGGGCCGCCGCCGACCGCCGCGAGG
>NZ_DASWVI010000413.1:0-7655 GCF_036401255.1 Nocardioides sp.
GTCGACGACGGCGCCGGACCTGCGGCGCTCGAGGGCTCCGTCGTACCGCTCGAGGAGGCGGCGGGTGAGCTCGCGCTCGGAGTCGCGGATCGACCGGCCGACCTCGTCGTCGAGCTCGACCGGGATGTCGGCGACCCGGCGGGCCGGGATGTCGGCCGCGACGTCGACCTTGCGACGCCGGACGATGCCCAGGTCGATGACCGCGGAGCGCGCGGCCGGGTAGAACCCGAAGTCCGCCGGCGTCAGGCCGGTCTCCTCCAGGGCGTGCATCAGCTCTGCGAGCGGCTTCTTGTCGTCGATCCAGCCGAGGAACTGCCAGATCGCGCGGAAGTCCTCGATGTCGTTGATCAGCGGGGTGCCGGTGAGCGCCATCAGCAGCGGCCGACCGGCCCGGGCGCGGATCCTCTCCGACAGGTGCAGCACGTGCTGGGAGCGCTGCGACTGCTTGTTCTTGATGAAGTGCGCCTCGTCGACGACCATCCCGCGGAAGCCGAACTCGCCCAGCCAGCCGACGTGGCGGTCGAGCACCTCGTAGTTGACGACCACGATGTCGGCGAAGCCGTCGACGTCCTCGCCGTCGCCGTGGATCACCGTGACCGACCGGCTGGGGGTCCAGAGGCCGACCTCACGGGCCCAGTTGGTCTTCACGACGTTGGGCACGACGACCAGCAGCGGGTAGGCGTCCGCGGCCTGCGCGGCGAGCAGCGCCTGCGCGGTCTTGCCCAGGCCCGGCTCGTCGGCCAGCAGGAACGTGCGGTGTCCGGCGCCGGCCGAGGCGACGACCTGCGCCTGGTGGTGCATGAGCTCCCGGCCCGCCGGCAGCCGCACCGCGGTGATCGGCTCGGGCAGCTGCATGCACGAGGCGGCCGCGGCGCCGGCGTACTCGAAGGAGCGGAACAGCGGCCCGAGCAGCTCCCAGCCGGCCAGCCGGCGGGCCCGCCCGCTGCCCGGACGCGCGTGGGAGAAGTCGGGCACGAGGAACGGGTTGGACAGCTGGCGCTGGACGACCGACTGGGGCACGACCCGGCGGGTCGGCGCAGCGACGACGGCCAGCGGCTCCGGCTCGGCCGGCTCCTCCTCGACCACCTCGAGACCGGCGGCCTCGATCATCCGCCGCCGCAGCTCGCGGGCCGCGTCGGAGACCTCCGCCTGCTCGGCGAGCAGGGCGAGCAGCGAGGTGTCCCGGGCAGCGGTCTTGGCGAGGATCGTCGCGATCCCGTCGAGCCGCTTGAGCTGCTCGGCGCGCTGCGCCTCGGTGCTCTCGGCGTCGGCCTTGACCCGGGCCCGCTCCTCGCGGACCAGCAGGGCGACCACCTGGAACTTGGTGCGCGTCGACGGGGACACGGCCCCGCGCTGCACGGCGGTCTCGACCTCGCGCACGGCGCGGGCCAGGACCGGGATGATGCCCTCGTTGTCGAGCGCGCGGGCGCCGCGGCGCTGGTTGCGTGCCGGTGCACGGCGACCCGCCGACTGGCGCTGGCCCTGTCGAGCCAAGAACCCCTCCTCCGGAGTGTGCCCGGTGTGCGGTACGACGATGGAGGGGCGCCCGGGCGACGCGGTCCTCGACGTGCTGGGTCCACGGATCCGCGAGATCGGGTCTGCGGGTCGATGAGTGCCGGGCGAGACGGCCGGGACTCGGCGTGGCGGGCCGACCCACGACGTGCGGTCGACTCCGGGTCCATCGTACACAGCACCGGGCCTGCCCGCGGCATTCCCCCGGACCCCGGCTCGTAGGCTTCGGTCGTGACCGCAGCCGACCGTCCCCCGGCGCGCGCCGTACAGCGCACGTCGCTGTTCCCGCCCCAGCACGGCGCCTGGGCGTTCCTCGGACTGCCGCTGGCGCTCGGGTTCCTCGTCGGCGACCCGTCCTGGGCCTGGCTCCCGCTGGCCTGGGCCTGGATCGCGGCCTACCCGGCGTCGTACTTCGTGCTCAGCTACGTCCGGGCCCGCCGACCCGAGCGGTTCCGGCGGCCGCTGGCGACCTGGACGGCCCTGTTCGTCCCCGCCGGGCTGGCGGCGGTCACGCTGCGACCGTGGCTGCTGTGGGTCGCGGTGGTCTACCTGGCGTCGTTCGTGGTCAACCTCGCCTATGCCCGCCGCAACCGGGAGCGGGACCTGGCCAACGACGCGGTGTTCGTGGCCCAGTGCGCGGGCATGGTCGTCGTCACCGGCCTGGTCGGCGACGATCCCGACACCTGGAGCCCGGGCGCGTTGCTGGACGCGGTGCCCGGGGAGGCCTGGCTGCTCGCGCTCGTCTGCGCGGCGGTGCTCCTCGGCTCGACGCTCCACGTGAAGTCGCTGCTGCGCGAGCGCCGCGACCCCCGGTTCGCGCGGGCCTCGAAGGTCTTCGCGGTCGGCTGCCTGCTCGGCTCCCCCGCCCTCGCGGTCGCCTGGTGCCTGCCGGCGGGATGGCTGCTCGTCCCACCGTTCGCCGTGCTCGCGGGACGGGCGCTGCGCCGGGACTGGTCGGGGATGCGCCCCGGCACGATCGGGATGGTCGAGCTCGGCGGGTTCGTGGCCGTGCTGCTGTTCGCGGGCATGGCCGTGGCGGCCGCCTGAACCCGGTCCCGGGTCGAGCGACCGCCACGGCCTCCCCATGGCCTGCCCCGACAGGCCCGTTCATCAGGGCAGCTGCACGTGCCCGTTGCGCATCTTCCAGAGGAAGTACTTCTCGAACCCCAGCTTCATCAGGTGCGCCTGCGGCCCGGGGACCAGCACACCGTGCTTGCGCGGCGGCAGCATCTTGTCGGCGAGGATGATCACGCCGTTGTTGCCGGCGTCCATCACGCACACGGCCTTGATGTCCCCGAAGTCCTTGGTCTTCGTGGGCATCTCGCCCTTGATCTGCGCGGCGATGTTCGCCGCGGCGATGTGCGCCATCACCTCGGTCGGGAAGCCGGTCTTCGGGATGCCCACCGGCGTCGGCGTCTGCCAGGGGACGTCGACCGCCGCCGCCACGCCGACCGCGTAGATGTCGTCGTACTTCTCGCTCTGGTAGGTGGGACGCACCTGCACGTAGCCCTTCGCGTCGGCCAGGCCGTCGGTCTCGCGGAGGAAGTCCTGGCCCAGGAACGGCGGCACGACCATGCTGAAGCCGAACGGCAGCCGCTCACCGTCGCCGAGCACGAGCGCTCCGTCGTCGACGTGGTCGAGGCCGACGCTGATCCGGGCCTCGATGCCCTCCTTCTTCAAGAACATCCCGAGGAGCTGCTCGCCGTGCGGGAGCCCGCCGATGCCGAAGTGGCCGAGGAAGGGCTCGGAGGTGACGTAGGTCAACTTGACCTGCTTGCGCAGGCCGGCCTTCTTGAGCTGGTAGGCGGTGTTGAAGAGGAACTCGTACGCCGCTCCGAAGCAGCCGGCGCTCTGGGACGCCGCGATCACGACGTCCTGCGGGCCGCGGGATCCGCGGGAGTCCTCGAGGTAGCGCTTCCAGGCCGCCCCGGTGCGCTCGGCCTCGACGAGCGTCGTGATCGTGTTGGCGTTCTCGCTGAAGCCCGGGACGACGTCGTCCTTGTTGCGGTAGCCGGTCGCGATGACCAGGTAGTCGTAGCCGAGCTCGCGACCGTCGTCGGTCGTGACCTTCTTCGCGACCGGGTCCACGCCCGTCGCCGCCGCGTGCACGAACTCGATGCCGTGGGACTCCAGCGTGGGCGCCACCGGGAACGTGATGTCGGACCGCTCGCGCTTGCCGAACGGCAGCCAGATGAGGCTCGGGTTGAACAGGAAGTGGTCACTGGCCGAGACGACCGTGACGTCGACGTCGCCGTCGAGCTCGTGACGTACGGCGAGCGCGGCCGTCATACCTCCGAAGTTCGCGCCGAGCACCAGGACCTTCTTGCGCATCTCCTCGCGCCTCCTCCAGTTGGGGTTCTGTGTTTCCAGGTATACCCCCTGGGGTATATGCTCTACGAGGGTCGTCAGACCCGGTGCCCGGGCCTTTCGACCCCAATCCGGCGCACCGCAGCCTGCCCAGCACCACAAAGGAGCTCCACCCGCATGAACGTCGACCGCGCCGTCATGGCATTCGCCGGCATCGTCATCTTGACCAGCGCCCTGCTCGCGAGCACGGTCTCGCCGTGGTGGCTGCTGCTCACCGCGTTCGTCGGGCTGAACCTGCTCCAGTCGAGCATCACCGGCTTCTGCCCCGCGGCGATGATGCTGCGCCGGTGCGGGCTGAACTCCGGCTGCGCGTTCCGCTGAGCTGATTCCCGCCGGGCGCCTACCGCTTGCGGGCCGTGGCCGGATGCGGCGACCGCCGCGCGGCCGGAGTCGGTGGGGCGGTGCGCTCGGCCAGGCGCTCGAACGCCGCCACGAACCCGTCGACGATCTGCTGGTGGTCGGGCACCAGGCCGGCGTCGGCGGCGAGGCCGACGAACACCCGGCCGTCGTAGCTGTAGATCGTGAGGCTCATCGCCTGGTCGGCGGTCATCGGCGCCCAGCCCATCATCGCCCCCACCTTCTGACCGGCGATGTAGAGCGGCACCTGCGGGCCGGGCACGTTGGTCAGCACGCCGACCGCCCGGCTGGCCAGCAGGTCGATGGTCGCGCGGTAGAGCGCGGTGCTCATCCGGCCGATCGCGGCCTGGATGCTGTAGTCGACCACCGCCTCGTGGCCGTTCTTGATCCGGTTCATCCGGCGCCGGACCACCGCCAGCGCGCGTTCCGGGTCGTCGATGTTCGTCGGCAGCTCGAGCTGCACGAGCGCGAACCCGTTGCCGAGCTCGAGTGGCAGGTCGGGGTCGAACGGCTTGAGGTTCACCGGCACGTCCCAGGTGACGCTGCTGCACACCGCGTCGTGCGCGATCAGCCAGGCCCGCAGCGACTGTGCCACACAGGTGACCAGCACGTCGTTGGCCGTCGCACCGTGACCGTGAGCGACGCGCTTGACCTCGTCGAGCGACATCGGTGCCGACCACGCGATCGCCTTGTGCTCGCCGACGGTCCCCGTCCAGGCGGTGGTGTCGTTGCGGGTGCCCAGCACCAGCTTGCGGGCGGTGTCGACGTCGCCGGGCAGCGCGGACACCACGGGCAGCGCCCCGAGCCGGCCGAGCAGGGCCTCGGACCTGGTGAGCGCGCTGTGCGCGGCGCCGATCGGGTTGACCATCGCGCTCCGGGCGACCTGCAACGAGCCGGCCGCCGCCGCGACGGCCCGGCCGGTCAGTGATGACGCGACTCGGTCGGGCACCGTGCCGTTCGCATGCTGCTTGCGCAGCTTCACCGGCTCACGTCGCCACGGCGTGCCGTCAGGGGTGATGTCGAAGACCCGCAGCGCGAGCTGCACCATCCGGATCCCGTCTGCGATCGAGTGATGGGTCCGGAACAGCACGGCACTGCCGCCGCGGTAGCCGTCGACGAGGATCGCCCGCCACAGCGGCTCGCCCCGGTCGAGTGGGAGCACCCGTTGCGCGGAGATCAGCGCCTGGAGCTCCTCGTCCCCTCCGGGCGCAGGCAGCTGCACCCGCTCGAACCGGTCGTCGAGCGCGGCGCCCGGGTCCTCCTCCCACCACAGCGTCCCGGCCTCGTCGCGGACGATCACGCTGCGCACCACGGCGTACCGGTCCCAGAACCGCTCCTTCATCAGGTCGCGATAGAGGTCCCAGTCGATCGGCGTCTCGGTCCAGAACAGGCTGTCGACGACCATCAGGTTGCCGGGCTTGTCCATCGCGAGCCAGAGCGCGTCCTGACCGCTCAACCGCTGTCGTCCGCCCATGACCGCCTCGCCTCCGCTACCCGCTGGTAGCGATCATCGTCGTCGTGCCCGTGGCGACCGGGCAGGGACGAACGTCACCTCTGCGGCGCCGAGCGTCACCTCGCGGCACGCCGGCCACCACCCGTCGTCGCCCGGGCGGCGAGCGCGCGCTCCCGGATCTCGGCGATGTCCTCGGCGGAGTACACGCCGTTGACCCCCGAGATCGTGGCGAGCTTCATCCCGTGCTTGAGCCCGAGCTTGTAGATCTCCTTGACCTTGGGCCACTCGATGTTGCGCCCGACCGTGAACGTCTCGTAGCGGCCCTCGAGGGCGAGCACGACCGTCTCGGCCAGGCAGGCGTAGGCGACGTTCGGGGGCAGCCCGATGTCCTTCATCCGTACGTCGCCGGGCAGCTCGATCTCCCCGGACTCCACCACGAGCACGTCGGGCCGGCGCGCCACGTCCTCGGCCGAGAGGTCCAACGGCCGGGCCACGTCGGTGATCACGCACCCGGGCTTGACCGCCATGATGTCGAGCACCCGCTTGCCCGCGCCCGAGGTCGCGGTGACGATCAGGTCCATCGCGCCCAGGTGGCCGTCGGGCGTCGCGGCCACGTGCACCTTCGCGCGGGGGTTCTCCCGCTGGATCTCCTGCTTGAGCGCGAGCAGCTTGGCCGACTCGGGCGAGACCAGCCAGAGCTCGGCGCTGGCCAGCGCCAGCAAGCGGGCGCAGACCGATCCGATCGCGCCCGTGGCGCCGACCACCATCGCCTTGCCGCGCAGGTGGCCCTGGTCGTCCACCGGCGCCAGGCCGAGCTGGAGCAGCGCCTCGTGCGCGGCCCACAGCGCGCCGGCGGCGCTGTAGCTGTTGCCCGTGGTGATCGGCAGCGGCGCCTTCTTCGCGACCGTCACGCCCGCGTCGCCGACGACCTTGGTGAACGCCCCGAGCCCCATGATCTGGGCGCCGAGCCGCTGCGCGATCTCCGCGGCGGCGAGCAGCCGGGCGTAGGTGAAGTCCGGGCTGTGCCCCATCAGCTCCTTGGGCGTGCCGCCGACCGAGATCAGCCACCCCTCCGCCTCCGCCCCGGTCGGCGAGGTGATCCCGGTGACGTGGCTGTAGGTGAACGGCGGCGCGTACGCCACCGCCTTCTCCACCGCATCCATCACGACACCCGGAGCGACCTTCGAGATCGTGCGCAGCGGCTCGACCTTCGCGAGGTACTGCTGGGAGAGCGGGTGGATGACGAAGGCGAACCGGCTCTTGCGCCGGAACCCGTTCGGGTACAGCAGCCGTGGCTCGAACCCGGCGGTGACGATCATCTCGAGCAGGTCGTCGTTGGTGAGCCGGCCCGAGACGTGCACGGTGGCGAGCATCAGCGCCTCGAGCACCGCGGCACTGACGGTCACGTCGAACGGCTGGGGCGTCACGTCGACGACCAGGTCGACGCCGCGGTCGCCGAGGTCCGCGAGGCGTTCCTCCGAGATCGACATGCTGATCACGGCCTTGCCGGCGAGGTCCTCGAGGCCGAAGCCGGTGAGCTCCTCGTACGTCGCGACCACGACGTCGCAGTCCCGCGCGGCCCGGCGGGCCAGTGCGTTGCTGACCGCCTCGCCCGGCGCCAGCAGCGGCCCCGGCACGTGCGAGGGCAGGTGGGCCTGGACCGGACCCGGCAGCAGGCCCCGCGAGATCCTGCCCAGGTCGGCGGCCGCCGCGAGCAGCGGGTTGGCGTCGACGCGGCCGGGGAGGTCCACGCGCAGGAGCGGGTCGGCGAACTCGATGTTCGCGGTGTACTCGCGCAGGATCCGGACCGTCGCCCGGTGGTTCTCGCCGCCGAGCACCACGGTCCGCGCGTTGTCGAAGTAGCCGGGCAGCTCGGCCTGCACCCGGCGTACCGCCCACTCCTGGAGCACGCCGAGCAGCGCGCAGCCGTCGGTGATCGGCACTGCGCCCGCGGCCCGGGTCAGGC
>NZ_DASWVI010000414.1:0-28553 GCF_036401255.1 Nocardioides sp.
CGTAGTCCTCGGGCCTGCCGGCCGTGACCGGCTGCATCACCTGGACGAACTTGCGCTGCCAGGACAGCGGCAGCCACGGCACGGTCACGTAGTACTTGTCGGCCGGCTTGCCGCCGAAGTACTTGGGCACGATCCACGCGCCGGACCTCGTCGAGAGCGTCACCTCGTTGTCGAGAGCCCGCGAGGACAGCTCGACGGTGATGTCGGCCGCGCTGTTGCCGATGCCGACGACGAGGATCCGCTTGCCGTAGCAGTCCAGCGGCGTGCGCGGGTCGATGTAGGCGTGGGAGTGGATCGACTCGCCGGTGAACTCGCCGGGGAAGTCAGGCAGCCGCGGGTCCCAGTGGTGCCCGTTGGCGACCACGAGCGCGTCGAAGCGCCGGGTCTCGCCGGCCTGGGTGTCGAGCTCCCAGCCACCGACGTCGAGCCGCCTCGCGTCGACCACGCCGTTGCCGAACTCGATGTGCTCGCGCAGGCCGAACGCGTCGGCGTACGCGTCGAGGTAGGCCTTGATCTGGGTGTGGTGCGGGAAGTCGGGGTAGTCGTCGGGCATCGGGAAGTCGCGGAAGGACAGCCGGTGCCGCGAGGTGTCGATGTGCAGCGAGCGGTAGGCGCTGCTGTGCCCGTTGGGGTTGCCGAACGCCCAGTTGCCGCCGACCCGGTCGGACGACTCGAACGTCGCGTAGTCGAGGCCGTAGTCGTCGAGCATCTTGCTCGCGGTCAGGCCGCTGATGCCGGCACCGATCACGGCCACCGTCGGCCGCCTGGACTCCTGCACGCGTCCCCCTGAGGTGAGTGGAACCTGTTCTATTCGGGCGACCGTAGGTGCTGGGATTGACACGCGTCAACAGGGGGGGTGCGCGCGTCTGCGGGTTTCACCGGTCAGCCGGTGAAACCCGCACGACACGCCGAGGGGTCACGGCGTGTCGTGCGGGTTTCGGCTGCCAAGTGGTACCTGTGGGGCTGGCGTGACCGGCCCTGACCCTCACCGCTCCTCCGACGACGACCGCTCGCTCCTCCTCCGACGGCGACGACGGCGACGACGGCGACGGCGACGCCTAGGCTCGCGCCATGGCCCTCCTCCATCACGCGACGCTCACGCCGACCAAGAAGGAGCTGCTCGACGCCTGGCTCCCCAGCCAGGACTGGGCGGCGGGGTTGCCGGAGCTGACGGTGGTCGGCGGCTACCGCTTCGACGACCCCGACGGCGAGGTCGGCATCGAGGGCATCGTGCTCAGCCGCGCCGACGGGGGTTTCGTCCACGTGCCGCTGACCTACCGGGCGGCGCCGCTCGAGGGCGCGCAGGCGCACCTCGTCGGACAGATGGAGCACTCCGCGCTCGGCACCCGCTGGGTGTACGACGCGGAGGGTGACCCCGTCTGGCGGGCCGCCGTCACCGCGACGGTGCTGACGGGCGGGAGCGGCGCGGAGGAGTACTTCGAGGTCGACGGGGTGCGCGAGGTCCGAGAGCCCCTGGTCACGGTGTCAGGCAGCGGCGGCGTCGTGCCGGATCCCGTGGCGGTGCCGGTCCACCTGGTCGGTTCGGACGCGCGTGGCGAGGCCACGCTCACGGGTCGCTGGGCCGGCGGCGAGGGCGTGCTCGTCGTCGTCAGGAGCGCCGGGTCACGCTGAGCAGCTCGTGGGCCGGCACCGGGTTGTCGCGAGCCGCCTGGCAGGTCAGCCGGGTGGCGGTGGCCGGGTCACTGGTGGTGCGCACGCGCACGTCGTACGTCGCCCCCGCGACCTCGAAGGTGGCCGCGGTGACGTCGCCCTCACACGTGCGAGATGCGAGCGCGACGTCCGCCTCGCGGGTCGCGCCCAGCTCGCGGCGCAGGAGGATCTCGGCTGCCTGGACCGGCATCGGCTGGGACGAGCGGCCGCGCAGGTGGTCGAGGTCGAGCTCGCCGGCCAGGTGCGAGCCGGCGACAGCGAGCGCCGATGCCGGCTCGAGCCGCCCGTAGTAGAGGCCCTGCGGCAGGACCACCAGGTTGCCGGCGAACCGGTCGCCGCCGATGTGCGAGACCTCCCAGGTCTCCTCGGGGTGCGCCCGGTCGAGCGCTCTCGCGATCGGGCGGCCGCGCTCGGCGCAGCACGCGTCGTGGCGCCCGTTGGTGCACACGCAGAACAGCGCGCCGTCGTACGCCGCCAGCCCGGTCGACCCACCGCGGCGGAACGCACCGAGGTCGAGGTCGAGCACCTCCCGCTCGTCGGCGAGCACGCCGGACTCCAGCCGCGGGCGGACCGGGTCGGCGTGGGCCGCGAACACCCGCACGCCCCCGCCGTCGGGCTTCGAGCTGAACCGACGGACCAGCAGCACCTTCGCCCGGTGCTCGCGCGCCAGGCCCTTCAACGCCGGCCCCAGCCCTTCGGGCAGCCGCGCGTCGAGCAGCGCGTCGCTGCCCCACGGCCCGGTGTGCTCGAGCAGCAGCCAGGTGCGGACGTGGGTCGCGGTGCCCGCGACGGGCTCGTCGCGCAGCAGGCTGGCCGCCGCGCAGCGGAAGGAGCTCACCGGACCTCCAGGAGGCCCTCCCGGACCAGGCGCCGGCACAGCACGAGGTTGCTCTGCGCGTCGAGCGGCAGGTCGGCCGGCGTGAGCTCGGCGCGGGCGCGGACCTCCTCCAGGGCGGGCCGCACCCACGCCGGAACGCTCATCGACCGGTCGCCGAGCAGCACCTCGAGCCGCTCGCCCCGATCGAGCAGCACGCACGGGTGGCCGGGCCGGCGGCGCAGCCTGGTCGCCTGGGTGAGCTCCGCGTGCGCGAGCACGTCGCGCAGGCCACCGTCGAGACGCGGGGGCCGGCTGGTGAGGAACCGACGTACCTCCGCCTCGACCGCGGCGCCGGGGTCGGCGCCGCGCAGCGCGGTCGCGAGCCGCTCGAGCCGTTCGGCGAGCGGCCCGGCGAGCGCGGCGGGGTCCTCGAGGTAGCCGGCGGGCAGGTGCTCGTCACCGACCTCGCGCAGCAGCGGGGCGACCGTGCGCTCGACGAGGCCGCGCCAGGTGAGCTGGTTGATGCCGAGCGTCACGTGCAGCGACACGGTGTCCTGCGCGCGGGCGGCGTGCGGCGTGCCGGTCGGCAGGTACATCGAGATCCCCGGCTCGAGGAGGACCTCCTCGGGACCGTCGGGTCCGTGGACCTCCCACTGCTTGGAGCCGGCGGTCTGGAACACGAACACGTCGTGGGAGTCGGAGTGCACCGCGAAGCCCTGCGAGCCCGGCGGCGTCAGGTAGGCGTTGGCCTGGCACGGGTGGCCGAGCTCGAGCTCGAGCTCGGCGACCAGCCGGGTCAGCGGGGGCCAGTAGCGGTGCAGCCCCTGGAAGACCACGGTCGCGCCGTCGTCGAACAGCGCGAGCGCCTTGCGGGCGTCGACGAGACCGGTGAGCTGCTTGCCGGCCAGCGTGGCCCCGCGGGTGTACGCCGACTCCGGCAGCACCGCGCCGTCCTTGGCCATCCGGACCGACGGCGCGCGGATGGCACAAGCGGTGAGCAGGTGGTCGGCGTCGTCGAGCGAGAGCAGTCCGACGAGGCCGCGTGGATCGGCGGGGTCGGTGCGATGCAGGTGCACGCGCGACGCCCAGACCTTGCCGATGAAGGTCTGGGCGTCACCGCTGAGCAGGTCGAGTGCGGACACTCAGGACGCGTCCCCGTCGGTGGTGTCGGTGGCGTCGCCGTCGGTGCCGTCGCTGTCGGTGCCGTCGCCGTCCGAGGCGTCCCCGTCGGTCGTGTCGGTGGCGTCGCCGTCCGTGCCGTCGCTGTCGGTGCCGTCCGCGTCGCCGCCGTCGGTGCCGTCCGCGTCACCGCCGAGACCGACGGTGGGATCGCCCGCGGGGGCCGTGGTCATGTCGTCGTCGTTCAGGGGCTCTTCGGGCGTGGTCGTCATGACGTCCTCCTGGATCGGTCGGGTGTGCCGATCATGTACCCCGCAGGTGTCGGCGTACACGGCCCGGTTGGCCGTCCGGGCGATTATTCTCTAGGGTCGAACCGTGCATATTCGCCCGGGGCACCCGCCGCCCGCCGAGGAGGCCCAGTGAGCAGCGACGCGACCGACCGACGCGCGGTGCGCCAGCTGCACCACGACCCCGCGGACCGCCCACTGATCACCATCTGGGAGGTCACCCGGGCCTGCGCCCTGGTCTGCCGCCACTGCCGGGCCGACGCCCAGACGCGGGCACATCCGCGCCAGCTCACCACCGAGCAGGGCAAGGCGCTGCTCGACGACATCGCGGGCTTCGGCAAGCCCTACCCCATCGTCGTCCTCACCGGTGGCGACCCCTTCGAACGGCCCGACCTCGCCGAGCTGGTGCGCTACGGGACCGCGCTGGGCCTGCACGTCGCGCTCTCCCCGTCGGTGACCCCGCGGCTCACTCCCGACGTGCTCGCCGAGCTCCGCGCCGCCGGTGCCGTCGCGATGTCGCTGTCGCTGGACGGCGCGACCGCCGCCACCCACGACTCCTTCCGCGGCGTGCCCGGGGTCTTCGACGACACCCTGCGTGCCGCCCGCTGGGTGAAGGAGGCCGGCTTCCGCCTGCAGATCAACACGACCGTCACCCGGGCCAACGTGGCCGAGCTGCCCGACGTGCTGCGCACCGTCGTCGACCTGGGCGCCTCGCTGTGGAGCGTGTTCTTCCTGGTGCCCACGGGCCGGGGCACGGCGCTGACCCCGCTCTCGGCGCCCCAGGTCGAGGACGTCCTGCACTGGATGCACGACGTCTCGGACCTGGTCGCCGTCAAGGCCACCGAGGCCCCGCACTACCGCCGGGTCGCGATCCAGCGGGCGCGCGGCGAGCACGTCGAGCTCGGCGAGACCTACCGGCAGCTGACGGCCGCGACCGCGAGCCTGCGCGAGGGGCGCGGCGAGCAGCTGCGCCGGCCCCGACCGCCGATCGACGTCAACTCCGGCCGCGGGTTCGCGTTCATCGACCACCTCGGCGACGTGTACCCCTCCGGCTTCCTCCCGCAGCGCTGCGGCAACGTGACCGAGCAGGGGTTCCGCGAGCTGTACCGCACCGACCCGCTGCTGCGATCGCTGCGCGATCCGTCCGGGTTCCATGGCCCCTGCGGGAGCTGTGAGTTCCGCGAGGTCTGCGGCGGCTCGCGCTCGCACGCGTACGCCGTCACCGGCGACGTGCTCGGCTCCGACCCGACCTGCGTGTACGTGACCGCGAGCTAGTGCCGGATCAGCCGATCAGCCCCCGCCGCCTCCCGATCGCGGCGGCCTCGGTGCGACCCGCCGCGTTGAGCTTGCCGAGGATGTTCGAGACGTGCACCGAGACCGTCTTGGCGCTGATGAACAGCTGCTTGGCGATCTCGCCGTTCGAGCGCCCCTGGGCGACCAGCTCGAGGATCTCGGTCTCTCGCGGGGTCAGGGCGTCCGGCGCCGACTCCGCGCGCACCGGCGTGCTGCCGAGCGCGCGCAGCTCCTCGAGCAGCAGCTGGGCGCCGAGCCGGTGCGCCGTCACGCGAGCCGGGTCGGCCTGCGCGCGGCAGCCGGCCACGTCGCCGGTGGCGCGCAGGATGCTCGCGAGCACGGTGCGCACCCGGGCCAGCTCGTAGACGTGCCCGAAGTCCTCGAACAGCACGACCGCGTCGCGCCAGGTGTCGATCAGCGCGTCCAGCGGCGGCGCGTCGATGCCGGCCAGCCAGCGCACCCGCAGCGTCTCGGCGTCCAGCCGCTTCATCCAGGCCCGGCCCTCGGGGCCCCAGTGACCTGACGGGTCGGAGTAGCGGTCGAGCACGACGTGCCCGTCGGCGTGGATCCGGTCGACGCGGGCGACGTACGCCGCGCGCTCGGCGGCCGAGAGCTCCGGCATCGCCTGGGCGACCGCGCCGATGGTGAGCGCGCCCAGGCGGATCCGCGCACTGAACCACTCGTGCCAGATCCGGCTGAGCACGCCGACGACCTCGTCGTAGACCTCGATCGCGCCGGCCGCGTCGCGGCGCGCGCCGGCGGCGTCGATCTCGACCGCACTGGCGTTGATGGCGACACCGCCCTCGCGGGCCCAGAACTTGCGCAGCGCGCGCGCCTCGGTGCACACGTCCTCGCCGCGGGCCTGGAGCACCTGCAGCCGCAGCGGCGCGATCATCGCGCGCGGGATCGGTGGCGGCACGTCCGAGCCGGCGTCGGTCAGCTCGAGCGCGTCGTCCCACCGACCTCGGACGACAAGCACCCAGGCCAGCTGCCAGCGCGCCTCGAACGCGAACGGCGCGTAGGGGATGCCGGCCTCGACGCCGCGGTCGATCGCGCTGCGGAACCAGCGCTCGGTCTCGTCGAACTCCGCCCAGTCCTGGAAGGAGCGGCCGAGCAGGTACCGCGCACGCAGCTCCGAGGACAGCGCCCCGGACGCCTCGGCGCGGGCCACGGCCTCGGCGAGCGCGTGCCGCAGGCCCTCCTTGGGGCCGGTCTTCTTCAGGATGCTCAGGGTCGTGATGACCTCCGAGACCAGCTCGTGGAGATCGAGCCGCTCGGCGAGGTGGAGGGCCTCCAGGCCGACCGCCTCGGCCTCCTCGTAGTGGCCCATGCCGACGAGCACCCGCGCGTGGTGGGCGAGCACCCGGGTGCGCAGCCCGCTGTCGCCCTCGGGCACCAGCGCGACCGCCTCCGCGGAGATCGCGACCGGGTCCTCGGTGGTCTCGATCGCCATCGTCAGCAGCGCCTGGGTCGACATCATCCGGGCCCGCCAGGTGGTCGGGGCGTCGACCGGCAGCCGCTCGACCTGCTCGGCGATCACCTTGACCGCGCGCTCGGGGTCACCGCTGGCCGACAGCGCCTCCGCGGCGCTGACGACGAGCTTGGAGAGGTCCAGGTCGATCTGCGCGCACCGGCGCGGGTCGACGAGCAGCTCGAGCGCCTGCTGGTAGTGGTACGCCGCCTCGTCGGGACCACCGACCTGGGAGGCCTCGTTGCCGGCCTGGATGCTCGCGGTGAGCGCCGTGTCGAGGTCCATGGCCAGGCGCGCGTGCCGGGCGAGCTCGGCGGCCGTGCCGCGCGCGCCGGACTGGAGCGCCGCGACGTACTGGGCGTGCAGCCGGACCCGCTCACCGGGCAGCAGGTCGTCGTACACCGCCTCGCCGAGCAGGGCGTGCCGGAACCAGTACCGGCCGTCGCCGGCGACCAGGATGTTCATCTCGACGGCCTTGCGCAGACCCTCGTCGAGCGCTGCCTCGTCGAGGCCGGAGGCGGCCGCGAGCATCTCGTGGGAGACCCGGCGACCGGCGACGCTCGCGGTGCGGACCACCTGCCGTGCGGTGTCGTCGAGCCGGTCGAGGCGCACCAGGAGCACGTCGGCGAGGTCCGCGGGGACCCAGCGGCCGGGGCCCGCGGCCGCGCTGGTGAGCTCCTCGACGAAGAACGCGTTGCCCTCGGCCCGGCTGACGATGTCGGCGAGCTGCTTCTCGGTGAACCCCTCGGGGGCGAGCTCGGCGATCAGGGTCCGGACCGCGTCGTCGGACAACGGTGAGAGCGCGATCCGGTGCACGCCGCGGATGCGGGACCACTCGGCGACCTGGCGGCGCAGGGGGTGGCGGCGGTGCAGGTCGTCGGAGCGGTACGACGCCACCACCGACACCGGGCCGGCGAACGGCCGGGAGAAGAGGAAGCTGAGCATGTCGCGGGTGGACTGGTCGGCCCAGTGGGTGTCCTCGATGACCAGCAGCAGCGGAGCCTTGGCCGCCGCGGCCTCGAGAAGGGCGTGCACGGCCTCGAAGAGGTCCGCGCGGTCCAGCGCACCGAGGTCGTCGGTCGACCGGTCCGCGGAGCCCATCATCCGGCGGCCGGGCTGGAGCCGCGCGAGCGCCGGGTGCGCCACCGCGGTCTGCTCGACGATGTCGGGCAGGTCGGCGGCGAGCCGGCCGAGCACCTCCGAGAACGGCAGGTAGGGCAGCGCGCTGTCGCCGAAGTCGAGGCAGTGGCCCGCGATCACCTGCCAGCCCTCGGTGAACGCCAGGTCGCGCAGCTCGGTGAGCAGCCGGGTCTTGCCGACGCCGGCGTCGCCCGAGAGCAGCACGATGCCCGGGTCGGTGCCGGACGGCCGGACGCCGAGCAACGAAGCGATCTCCGTCAGCTCGGCGTCTCGACCGACCAGGGTCCGGCTCGTGTGCGCTGCCACGTCGTCCATGATCGCGTGTTCTGTTGTCGGGTGCTCCTGATTAGTGGCCGCCGCCTCGGGGACGAGCCGCAGGACCCGCTCGGTCATCGCCGCGCGCCGATCAGCGCACGGTCGTCCAGGTCAGCCCGTCGACGTCCCTGCTGCGGCGTACCAGCGAGCGCCGCTTGCGGCGGCCCGCCAGGTCGTCCTGGACCCGGTTGAGCCGGTACTCCAGCTCAGTCTTGATGTAGTCGCGGTGCGCGATGTTGTCGTACATGGTGGGCTCCTCAGCTCCTCGGTGACAGGACCGAGACTCGCTCCCTGAGGTAGGCCCACACATCGGGCAGGTGCCTTATCTGCCTCCCGGGTGCGCCTTAGCCGGGCGTGCCCGCCGCTTGTAACGCGGCGTTGGTGGATCTAGGCACCCCCTGACAACGGGGTCACCAGATCCGCTGACCCCGCGTTACAGCGGGCGGCCGGCGATCCAGGTGCCGAGCACCAGCGGCACGCCGGGGCGGTAGGCCAGGTGCACGTGGGACGGGGCGTCGAGCAGCACCAGGTCGGCGCGGCGGCCGGGCACGAGGGCGCCGACGTCCTCGCGGTCGAGCGCCTCGGCGCCGCGGTACGTCGCCGCGTGCACCGCCTCCGCGGGACTCATGCCCATCTCGCGGACCGCGAGCGCGATGCACAGCGGCATGCTGCTGGTGAAGCAGGAGCCGGGGTTGCAGTCGCTGGCCAGGGCCACCCGAACACCGGCGTCGATGAGCCGCCGGGCGTCGGGGTAGGGCTGCTTGGTCGAGAACTCCACGCCCGGCAGCAGCGTCGCGATCGTGGCGCTGTCGCGCAGGGCGTCGACGTCGGCGTCACTGAGGAACGTGCAGTGGTCGACCGCGGCCAGGCCGAGCTCGGCGGCGAGCCGGACGCCCTCGCCGTAGGTCAGCTGGTTGGCGTGCAGGCGACCGCGCAGGCCCGCCTCGGCCCCGGCGACGAGGACCGCGCGCGCCTGGGCGGCGTCGAAGGCGCCGCGCTCGCAGAACACGTCGACCCACCGCGCGTGCGGCCGGGCGGCCTCGAGCATCGGCCCGGTCACCAGCTCGACGTACTCCTCCGGCGTGGTGCCCGCGGGCACGACGTGGGCGCCGAGGTACGTCGTCTCCTCGGTGAACTGCCGCGCGACCGCGAGGCTGCGCGCCTCGTCGTGGACGGTCAGCCCGTAGCCGCTCTTGATCTCGACGGTGGTCGTGCCCTGGCGGCGCATCTCCGCGACGAGCCGGGCCACGTGGGCGGTGAGCTGCTCGTCGGTGGCGGCGCGGGTGGCGGCGACGGTGGTGCGGATGCCGCCGGCGGCGTACGGCGTGCCGGTCATCCGGGCGGCGAACTCGGCGGCCCGGTCGCCGGCGAAGACCAGGTGGCTGTGGCTGTCGACGAAGCCGGGGATCACCGCACGGCCGCCGGCGTCGACCATCTCGTCAGCGGCCGGGGCGTCGCTCGCGGAACCGACCCAGGCGACGGTGCTGCCCTCGACGACGAGCGCGGCCTGCTCGATGGTGCCGAGGGGGTCGTCTGCTTGCGGGTCGTTGGTGACCAGCTCGCCGATGTTGGTGATCAGGGTCGTGGCCACGGCGCCTCCTTCCACAGTGCCTCCATCGCGTCGTCGAGCTCGCGGCCGATGTCGCCGCGGTCGTCGGCCGTCGCGACGACCCGTCCGCCCGCGACCACGTGGGTGACGTCGGCCGCGGTGGCCGCGAAGACCGCGGTGTTCTCGTCGGCGCCCGTGCCGGCGGTGCGTGGGCTCCGGGTATCGATCGTCACGAGGTCGGCGGGCTCGCCGACGGCGATGCGCGCGCCGGCGGTGCCGATGCCCAGCAGCCCCGCGGCCGACCAGTGCCCGCGCTCCTGGGTCGCGAGGCGCTCGTCCATCTCGAGGCCGCGCAGCTCCTCGAACGGGTCGATCACGGCGTGGCTGTCGCTGCCGATGGTGAGCCGGCAGCCGGCCTCGGCGAGCCGGCGCGCTGGGCCGATGCCGTCGGCGAGGTCGCGCTCGGTGGTGGGCGTGATGCAGACGTTCGTGCGCGTGCTGCCGAGCAGGGCGATGTCGTCGTCGGTGAGGTGGGTGGCGTGCACGACGGTGGTGCCGGGCCCGAGGAGCCCCTCCTCGTGGAGCAGCCGGGTCGGGGTGACGCCGTACGCCGCCAGGCAGGCGTCGTTCTCCGCCTGCTGCTCGCTGAGGTGGACGTGCAGGGGGCTGCGGCCGCGGAACACGTGCAGCTGGTCGCGGGGCACGGCACGGACCGAGTGGATCGCCGCGGGTCCGTCGCCCACGCGCGCGGCCCAGCGCTCGGCGCTGCCGTCGCTGTAGCGTCGCTGGACGCCCTCCGGTGGGGCGCCGAAGCCGCTGCTGACGTAGCAGGTGTCGAGGAGCGTGAGCCGGATGCCCGCCTCGCGTGCGGCCGCGCGCAGCGCGTCCCCGGTCTCCGGCTCGGGGTCGTGGAGGTAGTGGAACTCGCTGACGCTCGTGTAGCCCGCCGCCACCATCTCGCGGAACGTCGCCCGCGCCAGCGCGAAGTAGCTGTCCGGGGTGAGCCGCTCCGCCACGGCGTACATCTGCTCGCGCCACGTCCAGAACGTCCCCCGCCCCCGCTGGGTCCTCCCCCGCAGCGCCCGGTGGAACGCGTGGCTGTGGTCGTTCACCAGGCCGGGGACCGTGAGGCCGGCGAGCTTGCGGGTTTCACCGGTCGGCCGGTGAAACCCGCACGACACGCCGTGGGGGGACGGCGTGTCGTGCGGGTTTCGGCTGCCAAGTGGTGCCTGTGTGACTCGTGTGATCCGCCCGTCGGCGACCTCGAGCAGCACGTCGTCGCGGACGGCGCCGTCGACCCACGCCCGCTCGAGGAGGTACGACGAGGAGGACTCGCTCACTGCGCGAGCCGTTCGAGGGTGTCGGCCAGGGCGGAGACGCCGACCAGGCAGTCGGGGAGCTCGGCGTGCTCGGCCGGGGAGTGCGAGACGCCGGTCGGGTTGCGGACGAACAGCATCGCGGAGGGGACGCCGGCCGCCGAGAGGATGCCCGCGTCGTGGCCGGCCTGGGTGGGGATGATCGGCCAGTCGCCGTCCTCGTGGTCGGCGGCGACCCGGGCCGCGAGCACCGGGTCGAAGACCACCGCCGGTGAGACCGACTCCGCCGTCACCTCCAGCGAGGTCCCGTCGCGCGAGGCCCGGTCGGTCGCCTGGGTCGTGATGCCGTCGACCAGCGACGACAGCGACGACTCCGTCGCACACCGGGCGTCGAGCCACGCGGTGACGTGCGACGGGACCGCGTTGGTCCCGTTCGGCGTCACCTCGACCCGCCCGAACGTCGCCCGCTGTCCGGCCAGCCGGGCCTGCTTGTTGGCGCCCAGGGCGGTGAACGCGTAGGTGAGCATCGGGTCGGCGCGGTCCTCCATCCGGGTGGTGCCGGCGTGGTCGGCGACCCCGCCGAAGTCGAAGCGGTACCGCCCGTGCGGCCAGATCTCGCTGGCCACGCCGACCGCCGCGCCCCGGTCGACGAGGTTGCGGCCCTGCTCGACGTGCAGCTCGACGTACGTCCCCACCGAGGCGAGCAGCGACGACGAGCCGCCTTCCACCACGTCGCCGAACGCCACGCCGTCGCGGTCGCGCAGCTCGCGCGCGGCCTCCCACGACGTCGTGCCCGTGGCCAGCCGCGAGCCCAGGCAGGCCAGCCCGAACCGCGAGCCCTCCTCCTCGACGAACACCGACACCCCGATCGGCCGCGCCGGCACGACCCCGCGCGAGCGCAGCACGTCGACGGCCGCGAGCGACGACACCACACCCAGGGGGCCGTCGTACGCACCGCCGTCGAGCACGGAGTCGAGGTGCGAGCCGGTCAGCACCGCGGGGCCGGCGCCGACGTCCCACCACCCCACCAGGTTGCCGAACGCGTCCGACTCGACGCGCAACGACCGCGCCGCGCACTGCTCGAGGAACCACGCCCGCAGCTCGTTCTCTGGCGCGGTGAACGGCTGGCGGAAGTACCCCCCAGACTGCGCCGACCGGCCGATCGGGGCCAGGTCGGACCACATCCGCTCGAAGTCGTCAGGCACAACAGTCCTCATATTCTTGGTCACCATGGAATTCCAGGACGTCGTACGCCGCCGCCGCATGGTCCGCAACTACGCGAGCGACCCGGTCGACCCGGCGATCGTCGACCGCGCCCTGCACAACGCCACCCGTGCCCCCAACGCGGGCTTCAGCCAGGGCTGGGCGTTCCTCGTGCTCGACACCCCGGCCGACGTGCGCGCGTTCTGGGAGGCGACCGCCGACGACATCGACCACCCCGACGAGTGGCTGACCGGCATGATGCGAGCGCCCGTGGTGATCCTGCCCTGCTCGAGCAAGGCGGCCTACCTGCGCCGCTACGCCGAGCCCGACAAGGGGTGGACCGACCAGGACGAGACGCGCTGGCCCAAGCCGTTCTGGGACATGGACGCCGCGATGGCGGCACTGCTGATCATGCAGACGGCGACCGATGCCGGCCTCGCCAGCTGCTTCATCGGCGTCCCTCCCGAGCGCGAGGCGGCCGTGCGGGAGACGTTCGGCATCCCCGCGGACTTCGACCCCGTCGGCGTGGTGACGATCGGCCACCACCCCGCCGACCCGAGCGACCACGGTGCCGCCGGCTCGCCGTCGCGACGGCGCCGCAAGGCGGTCGAGGACGTCGTGCATCGGGGTCGGTGGGGCCACTCGGCCAGTCCATCGGTGTGACGTCGCGCGGTCAACGACCGGGGCCGCTCCGGGCGTCTCGCATCCGAGACGGCCGCCGGTGCCCTAGCCTGCGCGGGTGACCCACCGCGCCGTCGCCAAGCTCCAGGCGCTCGTCCGCATCCCCACGGTCTCCGACCGGGATCCGACACTGGTCGACCCCGAACCGTTCGACGCGCTGCTCGATGAGCTCGCCCGACAGTTCCCGGTGCTGCACGACCGGCTCGAGCTGACCCGCGTCGACACCCACGGCCTGCTGTTCCGCTGGCCGGGCCGCAGCGACGCCCGCCCCGTCGTGCTGATGGCCCACCTCGACGTCGTACCCGTCGAGGGGTCCGCGCCCTGGCAGCACCCGCCGTTCGGGGCCGAGATCCACGACGGCGCGATCTGGGGCAGGGGCACCCTCGACGACAAGGGCGCGGTCGTCGGCATCTGCGAGGCGGTCGAGACCCTGCTCGAGCGTGGGTTCGTGCCGGGTCAGGACGTCTGGCTCTCCTTCGGCTGCAACGAGGAGGTGTCCGGGACGTCGGCCCAGCTCGCGGTCGCCGAGCTCGAGCACCGCGGCGTCCGGCCGTGGTTCGTCGTCGACGAGGGCGGCGCGATCGCCTCGGAGGCGTTCCCCGGCGTGGGTGCACCGATCGGCGTCGTCGGGGTGACCGAGAAGGGTGTCACCTCGATCGAGCTGCGGGTCGAGGGCCGCGGTGGCCACGCCTCGACGCCTACCCGGATGGGGCCCACGGCCCGGATCGCCCGCGCGATCACCCGCCTGGACCGCGCGCCGATGGCCGCCAGCGTCCCCGACCCGACCGTCGAGCTGTTCCGGCGGATGGCCCCGCACGCCTCGCTCGCCCTGCGGCCGCTGCTCGCCAACGCCGCCCGCCTGCGCCCGGTGCTCACCCGCGCCCTCATCGCCGCCGGCCCGGAGCCGGCGGCCATGACCCGCACCACGTTCGCGATCACGACGCTCGCCGGCTCCCCGGCGCTCAACGTCATCGCCAGCACCGCGAAGGCCGGCGTCAACATCCGGATCATGGTCGGCGACACGGTCGCCGGCGTCCTCGAGCACGTGCGCCGCACGATCGACGACGACCAGGTGCAGGTCGAGATCGTCGAGCGCAACGAGCCCAGCCCGGTCTCGCCGTACGACGACGAGGCGTTCGCCCTCATCGAGGACACGATCACCGAGGTGTTCCCCGACGCCGTGCCCGCGCCGTACGTGATGATGGCCGCCACCGACGCGCGGTTCTTCACCGCGATCTGCGCGCGGGTGTACCGGTTCGCGCCGTTCCGGATGACCAAGGCGCAGCGCGAGTCCATCCACTCCTACGACGAGCACCTCCGGATCGACGCCCTCGTCGACGGCGTGCGCTGGTACGAACGGCTCATCGAGAGGATCCCCGGATGAACAACGGCGTCCAGGCCCGCCACTCGCTCTTCGCCATCGTCGGATTCCTGGTCTGCGTGGAGCTGGCCAGCGGGATCCTGCAGGGCTACTACACGCCGATCTTCAGCGACATCGCCGACCACCTCGAGATCGCCGACGCGGACGTCAACTGGTTCGAGGCGGCGCAGCTGATCGTGTCGGCCCTGGTGGTGCCACCGTTGGCGCGCCTGGGTGACCTCGTCGGCCACAAGAAGGTGCTGCTGCTCTCGACGGCGGTGACCGCGATCGGATCGTGGGTGATGGCGTTCGCACCGTCGTTCTCCACCTTCCTGGTCGGTGCCGCGCTGCAAGGGGCGTACGTCGTGTGGTTGCCCCTCGAGGTCGCGATCATCTTCCGGCGCACCGCCGACACCGGCCGGCAGAACCAGCTGACGCGGCGCTCGGCCGCGGTGCTGGTCGGCGCCCTCGAGCTGGCGGTGATCGTCGGCGCCGTGACCAGCGGCGCGCTGGTCGAGGCGACGTCAATGACCGTGCTGCTCGCGCTGCCGGCGGTCGCGGTGACCGCATGCTTCGTCGTCATCTGGTTCGGCATCGAGGACGTGCCCGGCACGGCCTCGGGCGGGCTCGACCTCGGTGGCCTCGCTCTGGTCACGACCGCGATCGGCCTGGTGATGGGCGGCCTGGTCGTCGTCCGCGTCGACGGGGTCGACAGCGTGCTGGCCTGGGCCCTCGTGGTGCTCGGCTTGGCCGCCCTCGTGCCGTTCGTGCGCTACGAGCAGCGGCAGGCCGAGCCGTTGATCGACGTACGCCTGCTGCGGGCGCCGGGGCAGTGGCCGGTGCAGCTGACGGCGTTCCTGTTCGGCATGTCGGTGCTCGGCGCGCAGATCCCGCTGTCGACCTTCGCCCGGACCGACCCCGACGTGGCGGGGTACGGCCTGGGCGCCGGGGCGGGATTCGTCTCGACGCTGATCGGGCTGTACGTGATCTTCCTGGCGATCGGCGCCTTCACGCTGCCGCTCACGACGCGCGCGCTCAGGGCCCGCGGGGCCCTGGTGTTCGCCTCGCTGCTCGTCGCCGCCGGCTACGCGCTCTGGCTGCCGTTCCACGACGCGACCTGGCAGGCGCTGGTCAACATGGCGGTCGCCGGCCTCGGGTCCGGCGCGCTCGTCGCAGCACTCCCGGCGACGGCCGCGGCCGCGGCGCCCCCACACCGCACCGGCTTCGCCACGGGCATGACCAACGCGACCAAGACCGTGGGCGGCGCGATCGCCTCGGCCGTGTTCGCGATCGCGCTCTCGGCCACCGGGACCATCGACGACCCGACCGAGGGCCACGCGCCGCTCGCGGGCTACCTCACGGTGTGGTCGGTGTGCGCCGTCGCCGCGCTGGCCGCGGCCGTCGCGCTGCTGGCGATGCCACGGGTGGTCGCCGAGGACGCCGACGAGGTGCTGGTCCACTCCTGACCCGCACCGTGCGCGGTTACGCTGGAGGAGATGCCAGAGGAGCGCGACCCCGACCGGGCGGCCAGCCGCGCCGCCGCTCGCGCGCGGATCGAGCAACAGCAGACCTGGGTGGACGTGCAGATCCGCCAGGCGATGGAGCGCGGCGAGTTCGAGAACCTCCCCGGCCACGGCAAGCCCATCGAGGGGCTGGGCGCCGAGCACGACCCCGACTGGTGGCTCAAGAGGCTCGTCGAGCGCGAACGCATCACCGTCCTCCCGCCGAGCGTCGCGCTGCGCAAGGAGGACGCCGAGCTCGAGGAGACCCTCGACCGGATGCACGTCGAGTCCGAGGTGCGCGCCCAGGTCGAGGACTTCAACGATCGCGTGATCCGGGCCCGCTACTCGCTCTCCCCCGGGCCGCCGCTGATCACGATGCCCCGCGACGTCGAGGCCACGGTCGTGGCGTGGCGCGAGCGGCGCGAGGCTCGCCGTACGGCGCGACCGGCACCCGCCGTACCGCCCCCGAAGCGGCACTGGTGGAATCGGTGGCGCAAGCCGAGCGAGGGAGGGTCATGAACAGGATCGGTGTGGTCGGCGGCGGCCTCATGGGGTCGGGCATCGCGGAGGTCAGCGCTCGCGCCGGCCAGGACGTGGTGGTCGTCGAGTCGGGCGAGGAGGCGGCCAAGGCCGCGCTCGGCCGGCTCGAGAAGTCGCTCCAGCGGGCCGAGGCCAAGGGCAAGATCGAGTCCGCGGCCGAGGTGCTGACGCGAATCCGTGTCGAGACCGACCTCGGTGCCATGACCGACCGTGAGGTCGTCGTCGAGGCGATCGTCGAGGACGAGTCCGCGAAGGTCGCGCTGTTCCGCTCACTCGACGCGGTGGTCGAGGCGCCCGACGCGATCCTGGCGTCCAACACCTCCTCGATCCCGATCATGAAGCTCGGGGTCGTGACCTCGCGGCCCACGCAGGTGATCGGCGTGCACTTCTTCAACCCGGTGCCGGTGCTGCAACTCGTCGAGCTGGTGCCCTCGCTGCTCACCTCCGACGACACCACCGCCCGAGCGCGGGCGTGGGTGGAGGGGTCGCTGGGCAAGAAGGCGATCGACTGCCAGGACCGCGCCGGCTTCGTCGTCAACGCGCTGCTGATCCCGTTCATCCTCTCCGCGATCCGGATGTTCGAGTCCGGCTTCGCCTCCGCCGAGGACATCGACCGCGGCCTGGTGCTCGGCGCCGCGCACCCGCAGGGCCCGCTCGCCCTGGCCGACCTGATCGGGCTCGACACCACCAAGGCGGTCGCCGAGTCGCTCTACGAGGAGTTCAAGGAGCCGCTGTACGCCGCTCCCCCGCTGCTGCAGCGGATGGTCGACGCCGGCTTGCTCGGCCGCAAGACCGGGCGGGGCTTCTACACCTACGAGTAGCGGCACGCCGTGCGGGTTTCACCGGCTGACCGGCGAAACCCGCACGACACGCCGGTGCGCCTCGGCGTGTCGTGCGGGTTTCACCAGCCGACCGGTGAAACCCGCAATCGCTGCGACATCGGTCATACCGACGGGTAGCGAGGCGCTGCTACCTTCCGGCCCATGACCGGATCCCGCAGCGCCAAGGACTTCTTCCGACCCCTCGCGGTGGGGGCCCCGACGCCCCTGACCGAGATCCCGGCCCGCCCGAGCCGGGCGATCCACTTCTTCGACCCGAGCAACCCCAAGATGGCCGCCAAGGTCCCCGACCTGGTGGGCACCGTCGACGTGCTGCTCGGCAACCTCGAGGATGCGATCAAGGCCGACAACAAGGAGGCCGCGCGCGAGGGCCTGGTGAAGATCGCCCAGGACACCGACTTCGGGCCCACCCAGCTGTGGACCCGGATCAACGCGCTCGACAGCCCCTGGGTGCTCGACGACCTCACCACGCTGGTGCCGGCGATCGGCCACAAGCTCGACGTGATCATGGTCCCGAAGGTGCAGGGCGCCGAGGACATCCACTACGTCGACCGGATCCTGGCCCAGCTGGAGGCCAAGGCCGGGCTGGACCGCCCGATCCTCGTGCACGCGATCCTCGAGACCGCTCGCGGCGTGGCGAACGTCGAGGAGATCTGCGGCGCGAGCCCCCGCATGCAGGGCCTGAGCCTGGGCCCGGCCGACCTGGCCGCGGACCGCCGGATGAAGACCACGCGGGTCGGCGGCGGCCACCCCGGCTACCTCGTGCGCCAGGACCCGCCGACGAACGACGTCGGGGTCGCGGACGTCGACGCCAAGCGCGCGACGTACCAGCAGGACCTGTGGCACTACACGATCTCCCGCATGGTCGACGCCTGCGCGATGCACGGCATCTACCCCTACTACGGCCCGTTCGGCGACATCGCCGACGTGGTCGCGTGCGAGGACCAGTTCCGCAACGCCTTCCTGCTCGGCTGCGTCGGCACCTGGAGCCTGCACCCCAAGCAGATCGCGATCGCCAACAAGGTCTTCAGCCCCAGCGTCGAGGACGTGGCCCACGCCCGCCGCGTGGTCGCCGCGATGGGCGACGGCACCGGCGCGGTGATGCTCGACGGGAAGATGGAGGACGACGCCTCCCTCAAGCAGTGCCTGGTGATGGTCGAGCTCGCCGAGCAGCTCGCCGCCATCGACCCGGAGCTGAAGAAGCAGTACGACGAGATCGAGGTGCCCACCGCATGACCGAGTTCACTCCGCTGCGCAGCGTCCTCTACATGCCCAGCTCCAACGAGCGGGCCCTCGAGAAGGCCAAGACGATCCCGTGCGACGGGCTGATCCTCGACCTCGAGGACGCCGTCGCGCCGGACGCCAAGCCGGCCGCCCGCGAGGCGGCCTGTGCCGCCGCCGCGAGCGGCGACTACGGCCGGCGCACGCTCACGATCCGCGTCAACGGCATCGGCACCGAGTGGCACGACGCCGACCTGGCGGCCGCCGCGCAGGCCGGCCCGCACGCCGTCGTGGTGCCCAAGGTCAACAGCGCCGCGGAGGTCGCCCAGCTGGTCGACGCGCTCGAGCGGCACGGCGCCCCCGACCACACCACGCTGTGGGCGATGATCGAGACGCCGGTTGCGATCCTCGACGCCCTCGCGATCGCGCGGGCCTCCGAGCGCCTCAGCACGTTCGTGCTGGGCACCAACGACCTCGTCAAGGAGCTGTACGCCGAGCACGTGCCCGGCCGGGCGCCGATCCTGCCCAGCCTGCACACCGCGCTGCTCGCCGCCCGCGCCGCGGGCATCGCCATCCTCGACGGCGTCTACAACGACGTGAAGAACACCGAGGGCTTCCTCGCCGAGTGCCAGCAGGGCCGCGAGATGGGCTTCGACGGCAAGACGCTGATCCACCCCGGCCAGGTCGAGGGCGCCAACGCGGCGTTCGCGCCGAGCGAGCAGGCGGTCGCCGACGCGGAGGGGCTGATCCAGGCGTGGGAGGACGGACGGGGCAGCGGGGTCGTCACCTACAACGGCCGGATGGTCGAGAACCTGCACGTGGAGTCCGCGCGCCGGGTGCTCGACATCCACCGGGCGATCCGCGACCTGGGCTGATCGGCGGGCACGAGCCGGACCGGAGGGTTTGCGGCGTTCACACCCTGGGGTACTGCCGTTCGGGGGTACTCACAGGGAGGAAACGACAATGATTGTTCTGGGCTTGATCCTGCTGATCATCGGCCTGGTGGCCAGCATCCCGCTGCTGACCACGATCGGACTGATCCTGCTCGCGGTGGGCCTGATCTTGAACCTCGTGCCGATCGGCGGCACCCGTCGCAGGGTCTACTAGGAGCGTCCACCAGCAGACACCGACCGACGCCTGCGAGGCCCCGGGGTCGTCCCCGGGGCCTCGCCGCGTCCGCTGCCGGTCCGCAGCCGGTCCGCAGCAGGTCCGCCGCACGCCGCGGCCTGGCACCATGGCTCCATGGAGCGCGTGCTGGGTGTGGGTGGCTACTTCCTGCGGGCCGGCGATCCCGCCGCCCTGGCCCGGTGGTACCGCGACTGCCTGGGCCTCGACGTCGACGAGCACGGGTCCTGGCGTCAGGAACCCGGGCCGGCGGTGTTCGCGACGTTCGAGCGCGAGACCGAGTACTTCGGCTCGCCGTCGCAGCAGACGATGCTGAACCTGCGGGTCCGCGACCTCGACGCGATGCTCGCTCAGCTGCGCGCCTACGGCGCCGACGTCGACGAGCACACCGAGGAGCTCGACGGCGTCGGGAGGTTCGGGTGGGTGACCGACCCCGAGGGCAACCGGGTCGAGCTCTGGCAGCCCGCCTGATCCGCTCCGGGCCAGCCGGCGGGCTCAGTCCTCTCCGCGGCGCATCTGCTCGTCGAGCCAGAGCTTCACGCTGCCGAGCACGCCCGCGACGTCGTGGACCAGCTTGCCGACGGCGTCCTGGCTCTGCCGGAACGTCTCGGTGTAGCTGCGCGCCGCGGCCTTGGCCGCGTCGGTGACCGTCGCCTGGTCGTCGTCCTGACGGCGGGGGTACTCCCCGGCCAGGATCCGGGTGTACTCCCCGGAGTCGACCCAGCGGCGCAGCTCGCTCGCGCGGACGACGAGGAACGGGTGGGTGCGGTTCTCCACCAGCAGCATCTTCAGGACCGAGTCGCGCAGGTCGGCGTCGTCGTACTCCTGGCCCTGCGCGAAGAACGACGTCGGGTCGAGGTCGTCGAGGTGGCCGCCGCTGGCGAGCTTCATGTGCACGCGGAACGCCGTCGCCGGATCCTGGGTCGCCAGCAGCCCGGCGCGGTCGGCGGAGAGCTCGGACTTGCGCGACCACTCGTAGAGCGCCGCCATGATCGCCCGGAAGCCGAGACCGCCGACCGGCACGCTGCTGAGCACGCCGGTGAGCTGGATGAGTCGCTGCAGGAGCGTCTGGTAGACGGCGTGCCCGCTCATCGCGTGGCCGAGCTCGTGGGCGACGACGAACCGCAGCTCCTCCTCGTCGAGCAGGTCGACCAGGCCGGAGTTGAGCACGATGAACGGCTTGTTCATCCCGATCGTGAGCGCGCCCGGCACCGGGTTGGCCACGACGTACATCTCCGGGAGCTCCGCAGCGTCCAGCGTCCGGCCGACCTCGCCGAGCAGCCGGTGCAGCCGCGCGAACTGGCGCTCGTCGACACGCACGGCGGAGCCGAGGAACACCAGGCGTACGGCGCGCTCGTTGAACATCCCCGAGATCGCCTTGAGCAGCGTGTCGAAGCCCTTGAGCTTGCGCAGCGCGACCAGCGCGCCGCGGTCGGCGGGGTGCTCCCAGGCCCGGGAGCTGATGTCGGTGAGCGTGGCACGGGACCGAGCCGGCTGAGTCGTCACGGTCTCCACTCTGGCACGGTCGGCGCCGCCCGGCAGGGCTACTTGTCGGCCTCTTCATGCGCTTGTCGGCTGTTGCAACCCCCGACAAGCGGAGGAATCCCCGGTCCACCGGGGATTCCTGCACGCCTCAGCCCTCGGACATCGGGATGCGCACGCCCCGCTCGTGGGCGACCTCGGCGGCGCGGTCGTACCCGGCGTCGACGTGGCGGATCACGCCCATGCCGGGGTCGTTGGTGAGCACCCGCTCGATCTTCTGGGCGGCGAGGTCGGTGCCGTCGGCCACGCAGACCTGCCCGGCGTGCAGCGACCGGCCGATGCCGACGCCGCCGCCGTGGTGGAAGGAGACCCAGCTCGCGCCGGACGCGGTGTTGACCAGCGCGTTGAGCACGGCCCAGTCCGCGATCGCGTCCGAGCCGTCGAGCATGCCCTCGGTCTCGCGGTACGGCGAGGCCACGGAGCCGCAGTCCAGGTGGTCGCGGCCGATCACGATCGGGGCCTTCAGCTCACCGGAGGCGACCATCTCGTTGAACTTCAGGCCGGCTCGGTGGCGTTCGCCGTACCCGAGCCAGCAGATCCGGGCGGGCAGCCCCTGGAACTGCACCCGCTCGCCGGCCATCGTGATCCACTTCCGGAGCTTCTCGTCCTCCGGGAACAGTTCGAGGATCGCCCGGTCGGTGGCGGCGATGTCGGCCGGGTCGCCGGACAACGCAGCCCAGCGGAACGGCCCCTTGCCCTCGCAGAACAGCGGTCGGATGTAGGCCGGCACGAACCCGGGGAACTCGAAGGCCCGGTCGTAGCCGCCCTTGCGGGCCTCGTCGCGGATCGAGTTGCCGTAGTCGAACACCTCGGCGCCGCGGTCCTGGAACTCGACCATCGCCCGCACGTGCACCGCCATCGAGGCGCGGGCCTCCTTGGTGAGCCCCTCCGGGTCGGCCGCGCGCCGCGCCGCCCACTCCTCGAACGGCACCCCGATCGGCAGGTAGTAGAGCGGGTCGTGCGCCGAGGTCTGGTCGGTGACGATGTCGATCGGGGCGTCCATCTCGAGGAGCCGCGGAAGCAGCTCGGCGGCGTTGCCGAGCACACCGATCGACAGCGCCCGGCGCTCGTCGCGGGCCTGGACCGCCAGGGCGACGGCCTCCTCCAGCGACGGCGCCTCGACGTCGAGGTAGCGGTGCTCGATGCGGCGCGCGATCCGCGACGGGTCGCACTCGATGCAGATCACCACGCCGTCGTTCATCGTGACCGCGAGGGGCTGGGCCCCGCCCATGCCGCCGAGGCCCGCGGTCACCGTGATCGTGCCCGCCAGCGTGCCTCCGGCCACCTTGTCGGCCACGGCCGCGAACGTCTCGAACGTGCCCTGGAGGATGCCCTGGGTCCCGATGTAGATCCACGACCCGGCGGTCATCTGGCCGTACATCGTCAGGCCCAAGTCCTCGAGCCGGCGGAACTCCTCCCAGTTCGCCCAGTCGCCCACGAGGTTGGAGTTGGCGATCAGCACCCGCGGCGCCCACTCGTGGGTCTTCATCACGCCGACCGGCTTGCCGGACTGGACGAGCATCGTCTCGTCGTCGGCGAGCGTGGTGAGCGTGCGCACCAGCGCGTCGTAGGCCTCCCAGGACCGGGCCGCGCGGCCGGTGCCGCCGTACACGACGAGGTCCTCGGGCCGCTCGGCGTTGTCGGGGTCGAGGTTGTTCATCAGCATCCGCAGCGGCGCCTCGGTCTGCCAGGAGCGGGCGGTCAGCTCGGTCCCGTGGGCGGCACGGATGGGCAGGCGGGGGTTCGGCGTCTGCGTGCGATCGGACATGGCACCAGTGAACGAGGTACGCCGGAGCCACGCCAGACCCGGCCGACCGGCCGCGTCTCGCATCCGAGACGCGACCCGTCGCCTGCTGGGCCGTTCCCGAGCGGTCCGGCCCGGCGCGTCCCCACGGTTTGCGGCCGCGCGCCGCAGGGTAGGTCGTCCTTGCTCCGTCCCACTCCCCAGGAGGCCCGGGTGTCTCGACTCCTCACCGCGCTCTGCGCGCTGCTCGTTGCCGCACTCCCCGTCTCCGCCGTCTCGGTCGGGTCGGCCACGGCCAGTGCGCCGGCCGAGCGGGCCGGGGCGACGCTGACGGTCCAGGCTCAGGTCCAGGGCGACATCAGCCCCGTCAACCCGGGACTGATCGGCGCCAACCAGCGCTGGTTCGACGACGCCGACGGCGCCTGGCGGATGGCGGCGGGGCAGATCGACCTGGGGATCGCCGAGCTGATGCGCACCATCGGCATCGAGCGGATCCGCTACGCCGGCGGCACGGTCGCGAACATGTGGGACTTCGACGCGGCGAAGTCCGAGACGCCCACCGGGTGCCAGACCAGCGGCGGGTTCGCGGCCACGCCGTTCTCGGGGATCGACGAGGACGAGCACGGGGTGACGCGCAACGGCTACACCCTGCCGCAGCACCAGCGGTTCCTCGACCAGGTGGGCTCGGGGACCAACCTGATGATCCCGATGGTGAACGCCACGCCCGAGCAGGCCCGCCGCTACGTCGAGGCCGTGGCCGCCGGACTACCCGACGACCAGCACCGACTGGCCGTGGAGATCGGCAACGAGCCGTATCAGGACATCCAGCGCTACTGGCGCTCGGACGACGACGCCAAGCGCCTGGACCAGTACATCAACGGGGGGAGCCAGCGCCAACCCGACATCGCGAAGGGCGGGTACCGCAACAGCCTCAGCCTGTTCGCCGCGGGGACGTGCGACCTGCTCAGGCCGGCGGTCGTGCGGGGCGCCTCGGACCGGACGTTCCGGCCCCGGTTCGTCCCGTTCCGCGCGAACCGCAACCTCGCGATCCGGGTCACCACCGCCCGGGGCTCGGCCACCTGGCACTGGGTGCAGCAGCTCGGCCCGCGACACGCTGGCGAGCGCGTCTTCACCACCGACGGGAGTCCCGCGACCCGGGTGGTGTTCGGCGACGGCGCGAACGGCAAGTCCCTGCCACGCGGCGCGACCTTGGCGTTCGCCTCCGACTACGTCGTGGTCGACCAGCCCGGGTTCGACGACTTCTACCGGGCGCTCCACCAGGCCGAGCTGCCCGCCGGCATCCAGCTCGACGTGTGCTCGTCCTGGGCCAACAGCCTCGACTTCGTCACCAGGATGAAGAAGCTGGACCGGCCCTACGACTGCCTGGCGGTCCACTCCTACTCCTCGATCGGTCCCCGCGGCTCCGACCAGGACCGGCTCGGCCGACTGATGACCGCGGCCACCGAGCGCGAACGACACCTCGGTGCCTTGCGGTCGGCCATGACCGCCGGCCACCCGGCCCGGTACCTGGCCGTGACGGAGTACGGGGTCCTCAACTCCGAGAAGACCATCAACTACTTCATCGACGACCTCTACCGGGCCCGGTTGATGCTCGGGCAGGTGCGCAAGGGCGTGCAGGTCGGCAACATCTCCAACTTCGGGACCCTGTGGTGGCGGAGCGCCGCCGGGCCGGTGCGGTCGACCAAGGGCTACCTGGTGTCCTGGCTGCACGAGCTGGCGGGCGAGGACGTCCACAAGATCACCACGACCAACGCCGCCGGCATCGATGCCGTCGCGACCGGGGACGGGGGAACCATCCACCTGTACGTCGTGAACTACGGCAAGTCCGACTGGAGCCCCACGCTCGACATCCCCGACCCCGGTGACCACTGCGTGACCAAGGACTGGATGCAGGCGGGCCCGGGCACCAGGACCGAGCCGACGGACGACGGCACTCCGAACGTCCTGCACAGGTCCCCGGAGCCCCGGACGTGGGCCGACGGCACGGCCCTCCGGATGAGGTTCGGGGCCGACTCGGTCAGCCTGGTCACGCTCGCGCCCGGCGGTTGCTGAGGCACCTCCTACTGCAGGTCGCCGATGACCTCCTCGGCCGCGGCCAGTACGGCGCCCGAGCCCACCAACCCCACGACGGCCTCGATCTCGGGCGAGAGGTGACGGTCGGGCCCCGGGCCGTCGATGCCCGAGGAGCGCAGCAGCGCGATCACCGCGCCCGTGGCCGGCGAGGGCTCGAGCGGCCGCCGCAGGTCCAGGGCGCGGGCCGCGGTGAGCACCTCGATCGCGAGGACGCGGGTGAGCCCGTCGACGGCGCGGCGCAGCTTGCGGGCCGCCGACCAGCCCATCGAGACGTGGTCCTCCTGCATCGCGCTGGACGGGATCGAGTCGACCGACGCCGGCACCGCGAGGCGCTTGAGGTCCGAGACGATCGCGGCCTGGGTGTACTGCGCGATCATGTGGCCGCTGTCGACGCCGGGGTCGTCGGCGAGGAACGGCGGGAGCCCGTGGTTGCGGGCCTTGTCGAGGAAGCGGTCGGTACGCCGCTCGCTGATCGAGGCCACGTCGGCCGCGACGATCGCGAGGAAGTCCAGCACGTAGGCGACCGGTGCCCCGTGGAAGTTGCCGTTGCTCTCCACCCGGTCGTCGAGCACGACGGGGTTGTCGATCGCGGAGGCCAGCTCGCGCGTCGCGACGGTCGCCGCGTGCTCCACGGTGTCGCGAGCCGCGCCGTGGACCTGCGGGGAGCAGCGCAGGGAGTAGGCGTCCTGCACGCGGTTGCAGTCGGGGCCCCGGTGGGAGGCCACCACACCGGAGTCGGCGAGCAGCGCGGTGAGGTTCGCCGCGGAGAGCGCCTGGCCGGGATGGGGCCGGATCGCCTGCAGGTCGGCGGCGAACACCCGGTCGGTGCCCAGCTGCCCCTCGACCGACATGGCGGCCGCCACGTCGGCGGTCCGCAACAGCATCCGGAGGTCCTCGATGGCCAGCACGAGCATGCCGAGCATCCCGTCGGTGCCGTTGATGAGCGCGAGGCCCTCCTTCGCGGCGAGCTGCACCGGTTCGAGCCCGGCGGCGGCCAGCGCCTCCGCGGCGGGCAGCAGCGTGCCGCTCGCGTCGCGCACCTCGCCCTCGCCCATCAGCGCCAGGGCGCAGTGGGCCAGCGGCGCGAGGTCGCCGGAGCAGCCCAGCGACCCGTGCTCGCGGACCACCGGGGTGATGCCGTGCTCGAGGAGCGCCGCCAGCAGCCGGGCGGTCTCGACGCGGACCCCGGTGTGGCCGGTGGCCAGGGTGGAGAGCCGCAGCAGCATCAGCGCGCGGACGACCTCGCGCTCGACCTCCGGGCCGGAGCCGGCGGCGTGGGAGCGGACGAGCGAGCGCTGCAGCTGGGCGCGCATCTCGGCGGGGATGTGCCGGGTCGCGAGCGCACCGAAGCCCGTCGAGACGCCGTACGTCGGCGTCTGCGCCGCCGCGAGCCGGTCGACGACCTCGCGCGCGCGGGCGATCGCCGCGAGCGCGTCCTCCGCCAGGCGGACCGGGGCGCCGTCGCGCGCCACCGCGCGCAGGTCGGCGAACGAGACGGGGCCGACGCCGACGTCGACCGGACCACGGGCCACCTGACTCATCTCGCCGTTCATGCCCGCCATCCTCGCGTCCGGGGACGTGCACCCACCAGGCCGCCCGCGCCGTCAAGGGTCTGAGATACGAGACACACAGCGCCGTTGAACGTAACGGACCCGGCCCGCGGCCGTTGGGCCCTGCGGGGAGGCATCGCGGCGAGGGACGACGCGGACCGGGCGGACGCCCGGGGACGGCCGATCCGACTCAGGAGGGAGACAGCGTGACCCAGCACGCCGGCCAGGACCCAACGGCCGCACATCTGTCTAGACAAGGGGGTGCGACCGCCCGCTGGCGGGCACGTGGCCCTCGTACGCCCGGACGTACACCCGGAACCCGTGGGGGAGCTGCCATGAAGCATCGCCGTACCGTCTTGTCGTCCGCGATCGCCGCGGGCCTGATCGTCTCGTCCCTGGGCGCGTTCGGTGCGGCCTCCGCCGCCCCCGCGCCGACCACCTCGACCACGTCCGACCGGACGGCGGCCAAGGCCTCGAGCGACATCGCCCTCAAGGGCTACGCCTACGGCACCCGCGTCGTCGGGGGCCAGGTGCCGGCGGGCTCGGGCATGACCGCGTTCACCGTCATCGGCTGCACGGGCAAGGCCGGCATCACGCGCGGCAACGTCGTCGCCGATGCCGACCTGCAGGGCAGCGGCAACGTCTCGGGCGTCAAGACCGAGCTGTGGACGCGCAACGTCGACGGGGCCCTGCACTCCTACTCGCGCAGCACTACCGCCGAGGTGGTCCTCGCCGACTCGCCCCTGGGCTCGCTCAGCATCCGCGGCGTCACCTCGCTCTCGCACGCCTGGCACGACGCCAAGGGCTTCCACGCCGCGACCGAGAGCAGCGTCGGCAAGATCGTCTTCACCCCGCCCGTGGGTGACCCGCAGGTGCTGGACCTCCCCACGCCCGGGCAGCCGGTCGAGGTCCCCGGCCTCGGCACGATCTACCTCGGCCAGGGCGTCAAGACCGTCTCCGGCTCCGGTGCGACCGCCCGCGCGGTCGCGCTGCGGATCGACCTGCGGCCCTCCACCGGCAGCGAGGTGTACGTCGCGCGCACGACCGCCCAGGCGCTCGCGGGCGTCAAGTACGGCCGCTTCGGCGGCTACTCCGCCGGCACGGAGGTCAACGCGCTGGACGGCACCATCACCAGCGGCCGCAACCCGCTCTCGCTGATGCCCTGCCAGGGCACCAAGGGTCAGGTCCAGGGTCGCGACGACGCCACCGTCGACCTCGGCGGCCAGATCGTCGCCAACGGCGTCACCAGCCGCCAGTGGGGCAAGCGCTACGCCCACAAGAGCGTCGCGTGGGAGCGCGGCGCGGTCGCGGGGCTCAACCTCGGCGGCGGCCAGCTGGTCGTCGACGCGGTCGTCGGTCGGGCGAAGGTCACCCGGACCAGCGGCGGCAAGCTGATCCGCAGCACCGACGGCACCAGCCTGGGCACGATCACCGTCAACGGCGAGCCGCAGTCCTTCCCGGACAGCGGCGTGATCGAGATCCCCGGCCTCGCCAAGCTCGAGCCGAAGGTGGTCACCAAGGTGCCGGGCGGCCTGAGCGTCGTGGCCCTGCGGATCACGCTGCTCGACGGCACCGGGGCCGTGATCGACCTCGGCGTCGCGAAGACGACCATCCGGCCCTGACGGGCCACTGAGGAGCCGACGCTCCACCTCACCCTGCAAGACGCGGCGCCGACCGTCGTACCGCTGGGCCAAGACTGGGGTCCATGACCCTGGCAGCCTCGCGGTACGACGTCGGCGCCGCGCGTCGTTGGGCGATGCTCGGCGCGAGCACGCTCGCGCAGGCGGCCACGGCCGTCATGGTGCACGGTCCGGCGTTCTTGATCCCCACGCTGCACGCCCAGGGGATGAGCCTCACCGAGGCGGGCCTGGTCGCAGCCGCGCCCACGCTCGGGGTGATGCTCACGCTGGTCGCGTGGGGCGCGGTCACCGACCGGCGCGGCGAACGGTTCGTGCTGCTCTGCGGCCTCGGGGTCACCACGGTCGCCGGCGCGGCCGGCGCCCTCACCGACGGGACCGGCCGGCTCGTCGCCGCCCTGTTCCTGGCCGGGGCGGGCGCCGCCAGCACGAACGCCGCCAGCGGCCGGGTCGTCGTCGGCTGGTTCCCGCCGCTGCGGCGGGGTCTGGCGATGGGTGTGCGGCAGATGGCGCAACCGGCCGGCGTGGGCGTCGCCG
>NZ_DASWVI010000415.1:0-3967 GCF_036401255.1 Nocardioides sp.
CGGCGGCCCGCTGCGGGGAGGTGGTGCGCGCCCGGATCGCGGCGAGCCGGTCGGTCGGCTCGACGTCCGCGACGGCGTCGCGGAGCAGCTCGGAGAGGCGGTCGTCGATGGTCACAGCTCCTCCTCGAGGAGAGCTCGGAGGGTGGCGGCGCCGCGCGACGCGTGGCTCTTGACCGCGCCGCGGCTGATGCCGAGGGTCTCGGCGATCTCGGCCTCGGACAGATCGAGGTAGTAGCGCAGCGCGAGCACCTCGCGCTGCCGCTGGGGCAGGTCTCGCAGGGCGGCGAGCACGGCGGCGCGCTGGTCCGCGGCCGGTGTCGGGTCGGGCGCGTCGAGGATCCGCTGGGCCGCCGCGTGCCGGTCGACGACGCCGCGGTGCCGCAGCGCCGAGCGGGACCGGTTCACGACCGCCTGGCGCAGGTAGGCCAGGGCCTTGTCCGGGTCGCGCAGCCGGCGCCAGTGGTCGTGGACGGCCACGAACGCGTCCTGCACGATCTCCTCGGCGAGGCCCTGGTCGTGCACGAGCAGCACGGAGAGCCGGACGAGCCGACGCCAGTGCGCGGCGTACAGCTGTTCCAGCGCCTCGTCCGCGGTCCACGCGGGCCGGTCCGTCACCATGGTCACGCTAGTGGGACGCCTCAGCGGGGGTCCCGGTTTACCCTCGACCCACCGATGTCGGCTACGCGGGAGGAACCAGTGGAGGACTGCCTGTTCTGCAAGATCGTCGCGGGGGAGATCCCGGGCGAGATCGTGCACGTCACCGAGCGCACGGTCGCCTTCCGCGACGTCAACCCGCAGGCGCCGACCCACGTGCTGGTCGTGCCCAAGGCGCACCACGCGAACGCCGCCGACCTCGCGGCCGCCGACCCGCAGACGTCGGCGGAGCTCCTCACGACCGCGGCCGCGGTCGCCGCCGCGGAGGGGCACAGCGACTACCGCCTGGTGTTCAACACCGGCCCGGGCGTCGGCCAGACCGTGTTCCACACCCACCTGCACCTGCTCGCGGGCCGGCCGATGACCTGGCCGCCCGGATGAGGAGGTCCGGATGAGGAGGTCCGGATGAGACGGCGGGCCCTCGCGGCGGTCGTCGCGGTCCTCGGCCTGCTGCTCGCGGCCTGCACCGACGGCGACGCCGATCGCCGCACCGGGTCGCCCACCGACCTGCTCCAGCCGCCGGACCCGCCCGAGGCGGTGGGCGAGCAGCTGGCCGGCGTACCGCCCGGCAAGCAGCTGCCGCTGCGCCCCGGTGAGCACCGGATGACGCTCACGATGCCCGCGGCGTACACGCCGTCGGCCCCGACCGGCGTCGGGACCGACGACTACCGCTGCTTCCTGCTCGACCCCGGCCTCGACCGCGACGTGTGGCTCACCGGCAGCGACGTGCGGCCGGGCAACCCGCGGGTCGTGCACCACGTGATCCTGTTCCGGGTCCCGCCCGACCAGGTCGCCGAGGCCGAGCGCCTCGACGCGGGCCAGGACGGCGAGGGCTGGACCTGCTTCGGCGGCAGCGGCATCTCCGGCGACTTCACCAACATCGACGACGCCTCGTGGCTGGCCGCGTGGGCGCCGGGCGGGGACGAGACCAAGGTGCGAGACGGGTACGGCGTCCGCCTCGACGCGGGATCGCGCATCGTCATGCAGGTCCACTACAACCTGCTCCAGGGGGCCGCCCCCGACACGTCCAGCACGCTGCTGCGCTGGATGGACGGCCGTCGCGACCTGACCGCGCTGCACACCTACCTGACCCCTGCGCCGGTCGAGATGCCGTGCCGTCCCGCCCACGACGACTCGCCGCTGTGCGACCGCGACGCCGCGGTCGCCGACGTGCTCGCGCGCTTCGGCGGCGCCGGCAACACCAACAACCTGCTGCACCTGCTCTGCGGCACCGCGGCCGAGCCGTCGGCCACCACGTCGTGCACCCGCACGATCGGCCGGCCGATGACGGTGCTGGGCGTCGCCGGCCACATGCACCTGCTCGGCCGCTCGCTGCGCCTCGAGGTCGACCCCGACACCCCGGACGCACGCACGCTCCTCGACATCCCGGTCTGGAACTTCGACGACCAGCAGGTCCGGCCGGTCCGCCCGGTGCACCTCGAGCCCGGCGACACGGTCCGGATCACCTGCCGCCACGTGCAGTGGCTGCGCGACGTGCTGCCCGCGTTCGAGGACAGCCGCGAGGACCGCTACGTGATCTGGGCCGAGGGATCCACCGACGAGATGTGCCTGGGCATGCTGCAGGTCGCCTTCGAGGACTGACCGCTCACCACGCGTAGAGCACGCGCAGCACCGCGAGGACGACCGGCAGCCCGAACACCACGAGCAGCGCCCAGGCCGTGACCCGGTGGCCGAGCTTGGCCGAGTCGAGACGGCCCGCGAAGTCGAGGATCGCGCCGTCGGGCACGTCGTGGGTCAGCCCCATCCGGCGGGCGTCGGGTGGCAGGTGCTGACCGGCGAACCAGTACGGCGGCGCCGGGCGGTCCGGGTCGTCGTCGTGACCCCAGTCCTCGGCGTACGGGTCCTCGCCGTCCGCACCGTCGGCCCGCATGCGGTCACGGTACCCGCAACTCGCTGGGCCGGTGCGCGCCCAGCCCGTACCATGGAGAGGCTCGATCGCCTATCGGAGAGGGTGCCCCACTCGGGCTTCCATGACTGACAGCAACTATCAGGGAGACCGTCCCGCGACCGCCACCCGGCACACCGTCGTGGTCCCCAACAGCATCAACATGGTCAGCGTGCTCGGGCCGGGCGACGAGTTCCTCGGCATCATCGAAGGTGCCTTCGACGCCGACATCCACGTGCGCGGCAACCGCGTGGCCCTCTACGGGGAGCCCGGCGAGGTCGCGCTCGCCGAGCGGCTCATCGACGAGCTGGTCGCGATCATCCGCACCGGGCAGGGGGTCACCTCCGAGACCGTCGAGCGCGTGATCTCGATGCTGCGCACCGAGACCAGCGAGCGGCCTGCCGACGTGCTCAGCCTCAACATCCTCAGCAACCGCGGCCGCTCGATCCGGCCCAAGACGCTGAACCAGAAGCGCTACGTCGACTCGATCGACAAGCACACGATCACGTTCGGCATCGGTCCCGCCGGCACCGGCAAGACCTACCTCGCCGTCGCCAAGGCGGTCCAGGCGCTGCAGTCGAAGAACGTCAACCGGATCATCCTGAGCCGGCCCGCGGTCGAGGCGGGGGAGAAGCTGGGCTTCCTGCCCGGCACCCTCACCGAGAAGATCGACCCCTACCTCCGGCCGCTGTACGACGCGCTGCACGACATGATCGACCCCGACTCCATCCCGAAGCTGCTCGCCGCCGGAACCATCGAGGTCGCCCCCCTGGCGTTCATGCGCGGCCGGTCGCTGAACGACTCCTACATCATCCTCGACGAGGCCCAGAACACCTCTCCCGAGCAGATGAAGATGTTCCTCACCCGGCTCGGTTTCGGCTCGAAGATCGTGGTCACCGGCGACGTCACCCAGATCGACCTGCCCGGCGGCACCCGGTCCGGGCTCAAGGTGGTCGAGGACATCCTCGAGGGCGTCGAGGACGTCTGCTTCAACCGGCTGACCAGCCACGACGTCGTCCGGCACCGTCTGGTCGGGAGGATCGTCGCGGCCTACGACGACTTCGACGCACGCAACGACTTCTCCGGGCAGAAGGCCGGCAAGCCCGGTAGCCGTTCATGAGCATCGAGGTACTCGACGAGTCCGGCCGCGACCTCGACGTACGACACCTGGCGTCGCTGAGCCGGTTCGTGCTGGACAAGATGCGGGTGCACCCGCTGGCCGAGCTGTGCATCAAGGCCGTCGACGAGGCCACCATGGCCGGCCTCAACGAGCGGTGGATGGAGAAGGAGGGGCCGACCGACGTGCTCGCCTTCCCCATGGACGAGCTGCGCCCCGGGCTGGTCAACGAGGAGCCGGAGGAGGGGATCCTGGGCGACATCATGCTCTGCCCGGCGATCGCCGAGCGG
>NZ_DASWVI010000416.1:0-14733 GCF_036401255.1 Nocardioides sp.
CTACTACCGGGACGCCGACCCGACGGGAACGGTGCCGGGCCTGATGCACGTGACCTTCGGTGACTACCACGTCAAGGACGTGGAGTTCGTCGCGGCGTTCGACGTCGACGACAAGAAGGTCGGCAAGGACCTCTCCGAGGCCATCAACGCCTCCGAGAACAACACCATCAAGATCGCCGAGGTCCCCACGCTCGGCATCGATGTCCAGCGCGGTCACACCCTCGACGGCCTCGGCAAGTACTACCGCCAGACCATCGAGGAGTCGGCGGCCGAGCCGGTCGACATCGTCCGGGTCCTCAAGGACACCCAGGCCGACGTGCTCGTCTCCTACCTGCCGGTGGGCTCGGAGGAGGCCGACAAGTTCTACGCCCAGTGCGCGATCGACGCCGGCGTGGCCTTCGTCAACGCGCTCCCGGTCTTCATCGCCTCCGACCCGGTCTGGGCCAAGAAGTTCGAGGACGCGGGCGTCCCGATCGTCGGTGACGACATCAAGTCGCAGGTGGGCGCCACCATCACCCACCGCGTGATCGCGAAGCTGTTCGAGGACCGCGGCGTGGCGCTGGATCGCACCTACCAGCTCAACGTCGGCGGCAACATGGACTTCAAGAACATGCTCGAGCGCGAGCGCCTGGAGTCCAAGAAGGTCTCCAAGACCCAGTCGGTCACCTCGAACCTCAAGGGCGAGCTCGCCGGCAAGGTCTCCGACCGCAACGTGCACAGCGGCCCCTCGGACTACGTCCAGTGGCTCGACGACCGCAAGTGGGCCTACGTCCGCCTCGAGGGTCGCGCGTTCGGCGACGTGCCGCTGAACATGGAGTACAAGCTCGAGGTCTGGGACTCCCCGAACTCCGCCGGCATCATCATCGACGCGATCCGCGCCGCCAAGATCGCCAAGGACCGCGGCATCGGTGGCCCGATCATCTCGGCGTCGTCGTACCTCATGAAGTCCCCGCCGGTGCAGCTCCCCGACGAGGAGGGCCGCGCCCGCGTCGAGGCCTTCATCAAGGGCGAGGAGTGACTGTCTCCTCTGACTGATGTGGTCCTCCGCTGACGCGGAGACCGTCGAGACACCAGAAGTGGCTGTCGGGACCCCGGTCCTGGCAGCCACTTTCGGTGTCTCGACGTGTTTCCACAGCCCGCCGCGCACGCTGCTTCGTCCACAGGGAGGCCGGGCAGGCCACGAGGCATGCACCGCTGGGACCCGATCGCACCGCCCGTCACCGGGCTCGTCCTGCCCGTCCGCGTCGACCCGACCGGCCGGGCGGGCCCGACCCGGGGCCAGGCCCGTGGACCCGGCTGGCGGATCACCTCCCCCGGCCTGGTCGTGCCGGCGACGGTCGACGACGGCCTCGTCGAGCAGCGCATCCTGGAGGCGAGCGCCCGCGGCGGCGACCGCGCCGTGGTCACGGGATGGGCGGCGCTGCGGCTGCACGGCGGCGGCTTCTTCGACGGCCTCGCGCGCGACGGCCGGACCCGGCTGCCGGTCCCGATCGCCGGCAACGGTGACCGGCTGCGCGGCCGCGCCGGACTCGAGGTGGTCGAGGACCGCATCCCACCCGATGAGGTCACCTACGTGCACGGCATCCGCTGCGCGACGGTGGAGCGGGCGCTCTTCGACGAGATGCGCCGCATCGGCGAGGTGCGCGAGATGGCGGTCGCCATCGGAGCCGCGTGCGCCGCGCAGCTGACGTCGCTCAAGCGGATCCGCCTCTACACCGCCACCCGGCGCTGGTACCGCGACGTCCGGATGGTCCGTGAGGCCGTGGCGCTCGCCGGCGAGGACTGCCGCTCGCCCCAGGAGGACCGGTTCCGGCTCATCTGGATCTGCGAGGCGCGCTGGGGCCGTCCGCTGTGCAACCGGGCGATCCTCGACACCGACGGCCGCCTCGTCGCCGTACCGGACCTGCTCGATCCGCAGCGCGGCGTCGTCGGGGAGTACGCCGGCGCCGACCACCGCGACATCGACCAGCACGAGTCCGACATCGCCCGGGAGGCCGACCTGCGCGGGGTCGGGCTGGAGTACGTCGAGGTGGTGGCCCGTGACCTGCGCGACCCGGCCCGCGTCGTGCGGCGCATGCGCGAGGCGGCCGAGCGCGCCACGGCCCTGACCCGCCGCTGGGTCCTCGGGCCGCCCCCGTCCCCGACCCTCGACGAGATCCTGGACCGCCGGGACGCCGCGCGGGCTCGTCGAGACACCTGAACTGGCTGCGGATCCGGCCTCGAGACAGCCACTTCTGGTGTCTCGACGGGAGATCAGCCGCCCCGGGGACCAGCCCCGGTCCAGACCGCTGTCGTAACCACCAGGACCGAGGGGTCGTTGGCGGGGCACCGCGTCGCCACCCGCGACCCCTCCCGAGAGTGCGTCCATCCATGAGCATGATCCAGCGCACCTGGCGCTCCGCAGCGGCCACCGCCGCCCTCGTCGTCGCCGTCACCGCCGGCCTCTCCGCCACCGCCCTGCCGAGCACCGCCTCGGCGAGCGCACCGGCCGGTGCCACCCAGCCCCGGCCGATCGGCGCCCACGCACTCTCGGTCACCTTCGACCGGCAGTCGGCGACGATCGAGCGCGGTGCCCGGTTCCGGGTCTCCGGCACCGTGACCACGCTGCGCCAGACCTCGGTGACCGCCGTTCCCGAGGCCGGGCGGGGTGTCCCGGCGAGCTTCACGCTCGCGGTCACCGACGCCGCGGGCCGGGTGCTCGGCACCCAGGAGGTGACCGCCGCCGGGGACGGCACGTTCGCGACGATGGTCCCCGGCACGATCACCGCCGGGCTGGCTGACGCGGACGTGCTGCACCTGGGCCTGCGCGCCGTGGACGCGACGTACGACGACCACCGCGCCGCGGACGCCGGTGCCGGGTCGGTGGCCATCAGCGCGGCCGCGACCGGGCTGCAGGTCGAGAACAGCTTCGTCTCCGCCGTCGGCTGGGTGAAGCCCGGCGAGACCTACCCGTCGCGGATCATCGTCCGCAACCCCACCGCCGCGCCGATCACGGGCGCGACCGTCACGATCACCGCCCCCGCCGGCACCTCGATCGTCGCCGCCAGCGGGCCCGGCACCCACCCCGTCACCGGCGACTCGATCGTGTGGACGCTCCCGCCGGTGCCCGCCGCGACCGGCACCGTCCCCGGCTCGGTCACGCTCGTCCTCGAGAGCCGGGCCGACACGGTCGCCCAGGACCCGACCGTCGTGTGGCGCGACCTCTCGACCACCGCCCGGCTCTCCGCCACGACCGGCACCCAGACCGTGACCAGCCACGGCCCCAAGGTGATCCCGCCCAGCGAGGCCTTCGACACCGCGCGGTACGGCGACCGCCCGTTCCCGGTGATCCCCGTGGAGTACCGCGACCGCGCCTACACCGGCGCCCACACCGGCGAGCAGCTCGAGGAGGTCATCAACTCCCCCGCCAAGGCCGGCTCCACGTTCAACCTCTACCAGGAGATGTCGCTGGGCCAGCTGTTCCCGCACGGCACCGTCCCCTCGGCCGGCATCGCGACCGCCGACTTCGCCAGCTACGCCCCCGGCTTCCCGTTCACCCGGATCGACCCGGCCACGGCCAGCACCTGCGTCGGCCTGACCCAGACCGACAGCCCGGTCGGCACGGTCCCGGCGCCCGGCACGGTCGGCGGCCCGGCGTACACCGAGCGGATCACCGACGGCGTCTACAACCTGCCCGGCACCACCGGCTACTACGGCTCCGACGGGGCCGGCTCGGCCGTGGTCGGCGCCCTGACCGGCATCGCGGCGCTCATGCAGATCGACAGCGGCTGCGGCCCGACCGGCAAGCTCGTCGTCGACGCGGCGGCGCTGGCCGACCCGGAGATCGACTACTCCGACTACGACACCGACAAGGACGGCGTCGTCGACTTCTTCATGGCGGTCTTCGCCGGGTGCGGCGGCAACGGCGCCTCCCAGCTCGGGGCCTGCAGCGACGACCCGCAGGACGCCGTGCCCTACGACAACATCTGGCCGCACAGCTCCTCGCTGGAGTACTACTACAGCGACCCCAAGACCGGGCTGCCCGGCTTCACCACCGACGACCAGCTCAAGGACCTCGAGGGCCGGCCGCTCTGGTACACCGACACGACCTACCAGGACATGACGACCACCGACAAGGGCGACGCCCTCAAGGTGTTCGTCCGGGTCGGGCCCTACAACCTCAACCCCGAGACCGCCATCGACAAGGCGAGCGTGATCTCCCACGAGTACGGCCACTCGCTCGGGCTGCCGGACTTCTACTCCCTCGGCGGCCGCGAGACCTACGGGGACTGGAACCTGATGGCGACCGACAAGTCGCAGAACATGGACGCGTTCTCGCGCCAGGAGCTCGGCTGGGTCGTGCCCGAGGTGCTGAAGGCCGGCGAGACCCGGACGGTCACCGGGTTCACCGACTCCAAGCAGGACACCGGCACCATCCAGTGGCAGCGGCCGGACGGTACGCCGTACACGCTGGTCGACGGGCGCGACGGCGTCGTGCACAACTCCTTGATGTACGTCGCCAAGCTGCCCGGTCGCCAGCTGATCGACCCGGCCAAGTTCGACACCGGCGACCAGGCGTCCAAGACCCACGCGTGGTACTCCGGGTCCGGCAACGACTTCGGCTGTGCCACCGACGGCGGCGGCCACAACCTCGACGTCGCGATCCCGGGGCTGAAGGACCTGCCGGCGGGCTCGACGGTCGAGCTGGCGTTCAAGTCCCTCTTCGACGCCGAGTGGGACTTCGACTACGGGTTCGTGCTGACGTCGAAGGACGGGGGCCAGAACTTCACCTCGCACGCCTCGCTGCGCGACACCCCCACGACCACGCCGATGGCGTCCAACCCCAACCAGAACGCCTGCCAGGCGGCGTACGGCAACGGCATCACCGGCTCCAGCGCGTCCTACACCGACCCGGTCACCGTGCAGTTGGACCGCACGACCGGCAACTACCCCGACTCGGTGTTCGTCGCCGACAGGTTCGACATCTCCGACCTGGCCGGGGCGGCCACGCCGGTGCTGCGGTTCAGCTACGCCACCGACCCCGGCGTCGCCCGGCCCGGCTGGTTCATCGACGACCTCGAGGTCACCGCGACCACCCCGAGCGGGGAGAAGGTGCTGCTGAAGACCGACCTCGAGAAGGACGGCGGACCGAGCGACCCGCGGATCTTCAACGGCGGCTGCCAGGCCGACAACCCCGGTGGCGACTGCACCAAGGGCTGGCAGTTCGTCAGCGCCGGCGACCCCGCGTCGTTCGACCACGGCTACTACCTGGAGATGCGGGACCGCTCCGGCTTCGACCTCGACGGGCACGGTCAGATCGACCGCGACCCGATCGGCTTCGAGCCCGGGCTCTACCTCTCCTACACCGACGAGGCGCACGGCTACGGCAACGCCGGCACGGACTCCCCGCCCGCCCAGTCGCCGCTCGACTCCACCCCGGAGCCCGGCAGTGACACGCCCAACCTGAACGACGCCGCCTTCACGGCCGCGGCGGCCCGGTCGACGTACGCCGACACCAAGGCGGCCCCGCACGTCGACAACTACACCGACCCGGGCTCGGCGTCGGGGAACTGGGAGTTCGGCTACGACTGCCTCGGCTTCCAGGTCGTGTCGATGACCGGCGCCACCCAGGGCCCGGCGACCTCCGACGGCGACCTGACCGGCTCGGTGCGGTTCACGATGGGCAGCGGGTGCGGCGCCTTCGACTACGGCTACACCCCGGTGCCCGCACCGGCGAACACCAAGCCGACCGCGCGGGCTGCGGCCTCCGCGACGAAGGTCGAGACGGGCGAGCGCGTGCGGTTCAGCGGCTCCGGCAGCTCCGACGCGGAGACCCCGGCCGACCTGGACTACAGCTGGGACTTCGGCGACGGCGGCTCCACCAAGGACGCCGCCGGCCCGGTCGCGCGCCACGCGTTCTCCAAGCCGGGGACGTACGACGTCACGCTGCTGGTCACCGACCCGTCGGGCGCCACGGACACCGACACGGTCACCGTCACGGTGACCTCGGCGGCGCCCGCGTCCGGCGGCCGGACGACCGTCGGCTGCCAGTCGCGCCAGGTCGCCCGGCACGGCAGCTGGCGCACCGTGCACCGGTCCGGTGGCTACTGTGACAACGCCGGCCGCGGCCGGGGTCGCGACACGATGGCGCTGACCACGCAGGGGCCGCGCGCCCAGGTGTTCTTCGGACGCGCCGCCCGCGGGGGCAGGGCCGCGGTGTACGTCGACGGCACCCGGGTCGCCACGATCAGCTTCCGTGGGGACTCGACCCGACCGACCCTCGGCCACGTCAAGGTGCTGCGCGGTCTCGGCTCCGGGTCGCACCGGGTGCGGGTCGTGGTGCTGAGCGGGCGGGCCTACGTCGACCGGTTCCGGTTCTAGGGTCTGTCGACCGAGTCCGTGGCCGGCTGACCGAGACTCGATCAACAGACCCTAGGCCGGTCCGCTGGAGCGCTCCGGCGGGCCGGCGGCCGGCCCGGCCCCGACGAGACCGCACTGGTAGGCGAGCACCACGAGCTGCGCACGGTCGCGCACGCCGAGCTTGGTCATCGCGCGGTTGACGTGCGTCTTCACCGTCGCCGGACTGAGGACCAGCCGGCGAGCGATCTCGTCGTTCGTCATGCCGTGGGCGACGTCGCGGACGATCTCCCGCTCCCGGGGCGTGAGGGGTGCCAGCAGATCCGGACTCCGGAGCGGTCCGGGCTCCGGCTGGGAGAGGAACCGGGCCACCAGGCTCGTGGTCGCTCCGGGCGAGAGCAGCGCCTCACCGCGGTGCACCACGCGGATCCCGGTCAGCAGCTCACCGGGCTCGACGGTCTTGCCGAGGAAGCCGCTCGCGCCGCTGCGCAGGGCCTCGAACACGTGCTGCTCGACCTCGAAGGTCGTCAGCACCAGCACGCGGGTCGCGCCGAGGTCCGGGTCCGCCACGATGCGCCGGGTGGCCTCGAGCCCGTCGACCCCGGGCATCCGGATGTCCATCAGCACCACATCGGGCCGGGTCGACCGGGCGAGCTCGACCGCCGCGAGCCCGTCGCCGGCCTCGCCGACCACCTCGAGGTCGGGCTCGGAGTCGATGAGCACCCGCAGGCCGTTGCGGATCAGCGGCTGGTCGTCGGCCAGCAGGACCCGGATCATCGCGCGGCACCCTCGTCCGGGAGCGGGATGACCGCACGGAGCCGGAACGACCCGTGCCGGTCCGGGCCCGCCGTCACGGTCCCGCCGAGTGCGGTGACACGCTCGCGCATCCCGGTGATCCCGTGCCCGTCGGCGCGACCGCGCGCCGCGGCACCGGACCGGACCGGGTTCTCCACCAGGATCTCGATCTCCTCGGGGCGATAGTCGACCCGCAGGACGACCCGGGTGCCCGATCCGTGGCGGCTGGCGTTGGTGAGCGCCTCCTGGATCACCCGGTACGCCGTGAGGTCGATCGCCGGGGGCAACGGCCGCACCCCGCCGTCGAGACGCTGGTCGATGTCCAGCCCCGAGCCGGACAGCCCCGCGACGAGCGTGGGCAGGGCAGCGAGCCCCACCGTCGGTGCGGGCGGGGTGGACGGGCCGCCCGCGTCGTCGGAGCGCAGCAGGCCGACGGTCGCGTGCAGCTCCGCCAGCGCGTCACGGCTGGCCGCACGGACGTGCCGCAGCGCCTCGCGGGCGGCCTCCGGGCTGCTCTCGAGGACGTGGTCGGCGACCCCGGCCTGGACCGACACCAACGCCAGCTGGTGCCCGACCGCATCGTGCAGCTCGCGCGCCAGCCGCAACCGCTCCTCCGTGACCCGGGCCCGGGCCTCGACCTCGCGGTCGCGTTCGGCCCGTTGCGCGCGTTCCTCGACCTCGGCCACATAGGCCCGGCGGGTCCTCGACGCCTCCCCCAGGGCCACCGCGAGCGCGCCGAGCGAGGCCAGCGCCAGGTTCTCCGAGCCGATCCAGGAGTCGGGCTTGATGGCCACGTGCACCGCGCCGAGCACGAACACCACCGCCCCGCCGACCACGATCGCGGGGCGTCGGCCGGTGCGCTCGGCCAGCGTGTAGAGCGCGATGAGCGGCGCCGCCAGCACCAGGTCGCCGCCCTCGCCCCGCAGCAGCGCGAGGTACACCTCGGCGGCGACCGTCGACAGCGCGAGTGCCAGCAGCGGATGGCGCCGGCGCAGGACCAGGGATCCACAGGCCACCGCCGCGGCCGTGGCCTCCGCCAGGCCCGGGCCGGGACCCGAGGGTGCGACGTCGGTGACGGTCGTGATCAGCACCACCGCCAGCAGGATCGCCGCCACCGCCGGATCGGTGTGCCGGTGACCGTGGCGCAGCGCATGCAGCCAGGCGGCGCGCACGGCACGGGACATGGCTCCACGGTAGGGCGCGGCGCGGCGGCGTACGTCAGCCGCGGGCGGTAGCCGCGATCTACCGCGCTCGTGGCAGTCCGCACCTGCCACGCGGGGCCGACGCGCCCGGCCGCCGCGGACGGCAGGGTCGAGACCGCGTCACACCGACGCAGCCGAGACGAGGAGGAGGACATCATGGCCGAGGTGGCGCTGCGTGCGCTGAGCAAACGGTTCCGGCAGACCCGGGCGGTCGAGGATCTCACGACGGAGTTCGTGGCCGGGGCGGTGACGGGGTTCCTGGGGCCGAACGGCGCCGGGAAGTCGACCACGCTGCGGATGGCGCTGGGCCTGGTCCGGCCCACCAGCGGGACGGCACTGATCGGCGGACGCGAGTACGCCGAGCTGCGCCGACCGCTCCGCACCGTGGGAGCGGTCCTGGAGTCGGGCGCGTTCCACCCCGCCCGCAGCGGCCGCAACCACCTGCGCCTCGTGGCCCGCCTGGGGGACCTCCCGCTCGCTCGCGTCGACGCGGTCCTCGAGGCCGTGGATCTCGGCGCGGCCGCGGATCGGCGGGTCGGCGGGTACTCGCTGGGGATGCGGCAGCGGCTCAGCCTGGCGACCGCGCTGCTCGGCGACCCCGAGGTGCTCGTGCTCGACGAGCCGGCCAACGGGCTCGACCCCGCCGGCATGGCGTGGCTGCGTGGCCTGCTCCGCGGGCTCGCGGACGAGGGCCGCACGGTCGTGGTGTCCAGCCACATCCTCGCCGAGGTCGCCCAGACCGTGGACCGCCTCGTGATCCTCGGGGAGGGCTGGCTGCGGTTCGACGGCACGGCGGGCGAGCTCACGGCGTACGGCGAGACCCTGGAGGCCGCGTTCCTGCGACTGACGGCACCGCCCGTGGCAGGAGCGGTCGCATGAGGGCGCTGGTGCGCGCGGAGGTGCTCGGGCTGCGGTCGATCCGGACGCCCTGGCTGATCCTGCTCGCCGCGCAGGCCGCCCTGGTGATCGGCGTCGTCGGGCTCGTGGCGAACACCGACACCTCCGAGCCCGGGCTCGCGACCAAGGCCGTCGCTCACGTGGGGCTGGTCTCCCTGTTCTCGCTGGTGCTCGGCATCACCGCGGTCGCCGGCGAGTTCCGGCACCGCACGATCACGGTGGCATTCCTGGCGACGCCGCACCGGCGCCCGGTCCTGGTCGCCAAGCTCGCGGTCTACACGGTCCTGGGCCTGGTGTCCGGCCTGGTGTCGGCGGCGATCGCGTTCGCCGCCACCGCCGCCGCCCTCGCGACGGACGGCGTGAGCATGCCGACCTCGGACGCCGACCTGTGGTGGACGCTGACCGGCGGCGTGCTGTGGAACGCCGCGTTCGCGGCCATCGGCGTCGGCCTGGGCGGGCTGGTCCGCAACCAGGCGACGGCCGTGGGTGCCGCGCTCGCCTGGCTGGCCCTGGTCGAAGGGCTGGTGGCGCAGCTCTCGGACAGCCTGGGCCGGTGGCTGCCGTTCGCGGCCGGCCAGGCGCTGGGCCGGCTCCCCGGGACCGACGGCCTCGCACCCGCGACCGCGGGCGTGGTCCTGGCCTGCTACGCCGCCGCCTTCGCCGTGGCCGGAGCGCTCGCGCTGCAGCGCGCCGACGTGACCTGAGGGCTGCCGGGTCGGTCCGCGGCCCCCATCTCCCGTCGAGTGACGTGAACTGGTCGAGATTCCGCCCGTGGATCAGCCACTTCACGTCACTCGACGGCCCATCCACAGGCGCTCCGAGGCCGGGCGTGAGGACGGATCGGACCGGGCAGGCCTTCGGGTATGGGACATCGCTGGGATCCGATCGCGCCACCCGTCACCGGGCTCGTGACTCCGGTGCGGGTCGACCCGACCGGTCGTCTCGGCCCGACCCGAGGACAGGCCCGTGGGACGAAGTGGCGGGTGGTCGGTCGCGGCCTCGCCGTACCCGCCCACGTCGGCGACGACCTGGTGGAGCAGCGGATCCTGGAGGCGTACGCGTCCGCCGGGCCGCGGGCCGTCGTCACCGGCTGGGCCGCGCTGCGCCTCCACGGCGGTGGCTTCTTCGACGGCCTCGCGCGCGACGGGCGCACCCGGCTGCCGGTCCCGGTCGCGGCGAACGGTGAGCGGCTCGGCAGCCGTGACGGCAGGTTGGCGGTCCGTCTCACCGTGCCCGCGGACGAGGTCGTGACGATCCACGGGATGCGCTGCGCGATCCCCGAACGCGCGCTGTTCGACGAGATGCGCCGCATCGGTCACGTGCCGGAGATGGCGGTCGCGGTCGGTGCCGCCTGCGCCGCGCAGCTCACCTCGCTGCGACGCATGGAGCTCTACCGCTCGACCCGCCGGTGGTACCGCGACGTCCGCGTGATCGCCCGCGCGCTCGAGATGTCCGTCGAGGACTGCCGGTCACCCCAGGAGGACCGGTTCCGGATGATCTGGGAGTACCACGCGGGTTGGGGTCGCCCGCTGCGCAACCGTTCTGTGCTGGACCTCGACGGCCGTTTGGTCGCCGTCCCGGACCTGCTGGATCCGGCACGCGGGGTGGTCGGGGAGTACGCCGGGGCGGACCACCGTGACATCGACCGGCACGAGTCGGACATCGCCCGCGAGGCGGCGCTGCGCGGCGTGGGACTGGAGTACGTCGAGGTGGTCGGTCGCGACCTCTCCCACCCCGACCGGGTGGCCCAGCGCATGCGCGAGGCGGCATCGAGAGCAGGCGTACTGCCACGCCGGTGGCAGCTCGGGCCGCCCACATCGCCGACTCTCGACGAGATCCTGGACGCTCGGGCCCCGTCGAGTGACGCGCAGTGGCTGCCTCCGGGCCCAGATCCGAGCCACTTCACGTCACTCGACGGGAGATGAGCCCGTGGCAGAGGCTCAGCGGCGGCCGGTCTTGAACACCCCGCGGGCGATCTCGCGGGCGGCGGTGCGCATGAAGTCCTTGAACGCGTCCGACTTCACGACCTGCTCGACCATGCTCTCGTCCTTCGGCGGCTTCTTCGTGCCGCGGCCGGGCGGCTTCGGCACCGGGATCCGGCGCGGCTCGGTGCCGGGGTCCGGGGCCGGCGCCTCCGCCTGCTCGCGCTCCTGCTTGGCGGCGCCCTGCTCGAGCCGGTCGGCGAGCATCTCGCGGGCCGACTCCCGGTCGACCGCGGTCTGGTACTTCGCGGCACGGGGGCTCGCCGCGACCGCCGCGGTGAGCACGTCGGCGTCGCACGGGTCCATCCGCGACTGCGGGGCGCGCAGCCGGGTCCAGGCCACCGGCGTGGGCGCGCCGCGCTCGTTCATCACCGTCACCACCGCCTCGCCGATCCCCAGGCTCGTGATCACCTGCCCGAGGTCGTCGTACCCACCGGTGGGGTACGTCGCGACCGTGGCCTTCAGCGCCTTCGCGTCGTTGGGGGTGTGGGCGCGCAGCTGGTGCTGGACCCGCGAGCCGAGCTGGGCGAGCACGGTGTCGGGCACGTCCGTCGGGCTCTGGGTCACGAAGAACACCCCGACGCCCTTGGACCGGATCAGCCGGACGGTCTGGGCGACCTGGTCGAGGAAGGCCTTCGACGCGTCGGCGAACAGCAGGTGCGCCTCGTCGAAGAAGAACACCAGCTTGGGCCGGTCGACGTCGCCGACCTCGGGCAGGTCGTGGAACAGGTCGGCGAGCAGCCACATCAGGAAGGTCGAGAAGATCGCGGGCCGGTCCTGCAGCTGGGGCAGCTCGACGAGGGAGACCAGGCCGCGGCCGTCGGGGGCCAGCTGGAGCAGGTCCGCGGACTCGAACTCCGGCTCCCCGAAGAACACGTCCCCGCCCTGGTCCTCCAGCCCGATCAGCTCGCGGAGGATGACGCCGGCGGTCGCCGAGGACAGCCCGCCGAGCGCCTTGAGCTCGGCCTTGCCCTCGTCGCTGAGCAGGTGCCCCAGGACCGCCCGCAGGTCGGCGAGGTCCAGCAGCGGCAGGCCGGCCCGGTCGGCGTAGTGGAAGACCAGCCCGAGGCTGGACTCCTGGGTGTCGTTGAGCCCCAGCACCTTGCTGAGCAGCGTCGGGCCGAAGGCGCTCATCGTGACCCGCAGCGGCAGCCCCGAGCCCACGCCGCCGATCGCGTAGAACTCGACCGGGAACCCGGCCGGTGTCCACTCCTGCCCGACGGCCGCTGCGCGGGCGGTGAGCTTCTCGCTCGCGACGCCGGGCTGGGCCAGGCCGGACAGGTCGCCCTTGATGTCGGCGGCGAACACCGGCACACCCTGGGCGCTGAGCTGCTCGACGAGCAGCTGGAGGGTCCGGGTCTTGCCGGTGCCGGTCGCGCCCGCCACCAGGCCGTGCCGGTTCAGCATCGCCAGCGGGATCCGGACGGGGACGTCGACCAGCCGGTCGGCGTCGAGCATCAGGGCCCCGAGCTCGAGGGCGGGGCCCGCGAAGTCGTAGCCGGCGGCCACCTGCTCGGCGAGGGGGGTCGACGTCTCCTCGGTCATGACCGCACCCTACGGCGCCGCCCGGGAGCTACTCCCGGCTCGCGGCCCACTCCCGCAGCGCGGCCGTGGCCTCCTCCTCCGACATCGGGCCGCGGTCCATGCGCAGCTCGAGCAGGTGCCGGTACGCCGCCCCCACCTCACGACCGGGACCGATCCCGAGGATCTCCATGATCTGGTTGCCGTCCAGGTCGGGGCGGATCGCGTCGAGCTCCTCCTGCTCCGAGAGCCGGGCGATCCGCTCCTCGAGGTCGTCGTAGGTCCGCCGCAACCGGTCGGCCTTGCGCTGGTTGCGGGTGGTGCAGTCCGCTCGGGTCACCACGTGCAGCCGCTCGAGCTGGTCCCCCGCGTCGCGCACGTAGCGGCGCACCGCCGAGTCGGTCCACTCGCCGGTCCCGTAGCCGTGGAAGCGCAGGTGCAGCTCGACGAGCTTGCCGACCGCGTCGATCTGGTCGTTGGAGAACCGCAGCGCCTTCATCCGCTTGCGGGTCATCTTGGCGCCGACCACGTCGTGGTGGTGGAACGTCACGGTGCCGTCGCCGACGAACCGGCGGGTGCGGGGCTTGCCGACGTCGTGCATCAGCGCCGCGAAGCGGGTGACGAAGTCGGGCCCGCCGCCGGGCAGCCGCGGCTCGAGGTCGATGGCCTGCTCGAGCACGGTCAGCGTGTGCTCGTAGACGTCCTTGTGCCGGTGGTGCTCGTCGCGCTCCAGCGCGAGCGCGGGCAGCTCGGGCAGCACGATCGCGGCCAGCCCGGTGTCGACGAGCAGCCGCAGCCCGAGGCGGGGGTACGGCGCGCACACCAGCTTGACCAGCTCGTCGCGGACCCGCTCGGCGGAGATGATCTCGATCCGCCCCGCCATCGCGGTCATCGCCTCGACGACCTCCGGGGCGACCGTGAAGCCCAGCTGCGCGGCGAAGCGCGCGGCCCGCATCATCCGCAGCGGGTCGTCGGAGAAGGAGTCCTCCGGGCGGCCCGGTGTGCGCAGCACCCGGTGGGCGAGGTCGACGACGCCGGCGTACGGGTCCTCGAGCTCGCGGCCCGGCAGCCGCACGGCCATCGCGTTCACCGTGAAGTCGCGCCGGCCCAGGTCGCCGGCCAGGGTGTCGCCGAAGTCGACGGTCGGCTTGCGCGAGCTCGGGTCGTAGGCCTCGGAGCGGTACGTCGTGATCTCGACCTGCCACTCGCCCTTGCGGCAGCCGATCGTCCCGAAGTCGCGGCCCATGTCCCAGATCGCGTCCGCCCAGCCCTTGAGCAGCCGCTCGGTGGTCTCCGGCCGCGCGGACGTCGTGAAGTCCAGGTCGAACTGCTGACGCCCGAGCATCGCGTCGCGCACGGGCCCGCCCACCAGCGCGATCTCCTCGCCGCCGGCGGCGAACCGCTCGCCGAGCTCGTCGGTCACCGGCGCGATCCGCCGCAGCTCCTCGAGGGCGCGCGCCTGCATCTGGCTCACGCCGGGTCGCTCGACGCCGACCGGGGGCGTGGGGGGCTGCTCGGACACGGGAGTCAACTCTAGGACAGGCCGCACCGGGCCCCGCGGCGGTGTCGTTAGCCTGTGCGGTGTGACCCGGTCCCCCCTGTCCACGGTGCTCGCTGCCGTGGTGGCGGTGGCCTCGGTCCCGGTGCTGGGCGTGACGTCACCCGCCGCGGCGGCGCCGGGCGACGAGAACGCGGACCCGCTCACGGTCACCATCGAGAGCATGACCCCGTCGGTGGTGCCGCGGCGCGGCCGGCTGACGTTGAGCGGGGTGGTCACCAACGACTCCGAGGACACCTGGACCGACCTGCAGGTCTACCTGCTCGCATCGCCGACGCCGATGACCAGCCGGGAGGAGCTCGACGCAGCCGTGACGTCGGACCCGGCCACCGAGGTGGCTCCGCGGCTGACGTCCGAGGGTCTGTTCCAGGAGGTCGGCGACCTCGAGCCCGGCGAGTCGGCGCGCTACACGGTGTCGGTGCGCCGCGACGACCTGGGGATC
>NZ_DASWVI010000417.1:0-8078 GCF_036401255.1 Nocardioides sp.
CGCGGCCCGAGCGGTCGGTCCGCGCCGCGGCCACCGGCGAGCCGGAAGGGGGCGAAGGTTGAGTACCGTCCTCGGAGCCGGTGCCTCGGGCCCTATGCTCCCTTCCATGGCGCATCGGGTTCTGGTGGTCGAGGACGAGGAGGACATCGCGTTCCCCCTCGTCCGCACGCTGGAGCGCGAAGGGTACGACGTCTCGTGGGTGGACAGCGGCCAGAAAGCCCTCGACAGCCTGTCGACGATGCCGGAGGTCGTGATCCTCGACCTCGGGCTGCCGGACATCGACGGACTCGAGGTCTGCCGGCGGGCCCGGGAGGCCGGGTTCGACGGGGCGATCATGATCGTCACCGCCCGGGCCGGCGAGCTCGACCGCGTCGTCGGGCTCGACTACGGGGCCGACGACTACCTGGCCAAGCCGTTCGGCCTGGCCGAGCTGCAGGCACGGGTGCGTGCCCTGCTGCGCCGTACCTCCTCCGCCTCGGCCGCCGCCGAGGAGGCGAAGTCCGACGGGCTGCGCATCGACGTGGACGCCCGGCGCGTCTACGCCGGCGACGAGGAGGTCCCGCTCACCGGCAAGGAGTTCGAGGTCTTGAACATCCTGGCCGCCAACCGGGACAAGGTCGTCTCCCGCGGCCGGCTCATGGCCGACGTGTGGGACGAGAACTGGTACGGCTCGACGAAGACGCTCGACGTCACCATCGGACGGCTGCGCCAGAAGCTCGAGAGCGTCGGTGTGACCGACCGGGTGGTGGCCGTTCGAGGCGTGGGGTTCCGCCTCGAAGGCGGCACCCCCGATGCGTGAGCGGCTCACCGTCGCGTTCGTCGTCCTCACGATCGTCCTGCTCCTCGGCGCGGGCGTCGTCCGCTCGTTCGTGCTGCGCGACCTGATCCAGGAGCAGGAGGCCGACCACCTGCGCCAGGAGATCCAGCTGGTCTCGACCATCGTCGAGGACCGCGAGGCCGCCGGCGGGGCGATCGACGAGCGGTTCCTCACGACGCTGGTCGGCCCCGAGCGGCGGCTCGAGTACGCGCCCCGCGGCGGCCGGCCGATCGTCGTCCACGGGCCCGACTACACCGGCACCGACGACGCCGGCGACGACCTGTCGGCCACCCTCCAGCTCGACGAGGGGCGGCTGATGCTGAGCCAGTCCCCGGACGTGATCGGCGACATCCTGGGCCGCGACACCGGCTCGATCGCCGCGCTGTTCCTGCTGATCGCCGTCGTGGCCGGCGTGGTCGGCTTCCTGATCTCCTCGGCGCTCTCCTCGCCGTTCCAGCGGCTCGCGGTCGCCGCCGCCGCGCTCGGGCGGGGCCGGTTCGACCTCGAGCTGCCCCGCAGCCGGATCCCCGAGGCGCGGGCCATCGCCAACGCGCTGCGGGCCAGCGCCCAGCAGCTCGAGGACCGGGTGCAGCGCGAGCGCGACTTCGCCGAGCACGCCTCCCACGTGCTGCGCACCCCGCTCACCGGGATGCGGCTCGAGCTCGAGGACCTCACGCTGCGCGACGACGTCCCGGCGGACGTGCAGGACTCGGCCCGGCGCAGCCTCGCGGCCGTCGAGGAGGTGGGGGCGGTCGCGTCCGAGCTGGTCGAGATGACCCGGCGCGGCAGCCTCGTGGCCGGCTCCGAGCTGCCTCTGGTCGACCTCGCCACCCAGCTGGCCCAGCGCTGGGCCGACCGGCTCGGCGTACGCAACCGGACGCTGACGGCCGCCGCCGAGGGCGACCTGACGCTCACCTACACCCCGGGCCCGGTCGAGCAGGTCACCGACCTGCTGCTCGCCGACGTCGTACGCCGCGGGGCCGGCCCGGTCCGGATCGTGTTCCACGGCGAGGAGGGCGGGCACCTGCGCATCCACGTGGGCTGTGAGGGCCGCGGCAAGGCGACCGGCGCGGAGCCGCTGGACCGGGTCGCCGAGGTCGTCTCGGTCGTCTCGGCGCTCGGCGGGCGGGTCACCGGCGAGCACCCCGCCGACGGCATCGAGGTGCTGCTGCCCCGACGGTGAGGGACCCCGCGCGGCTCCCGCCTGCGAGGATGAGCGTCATGACGAGTCGCCCGATCGAGACCTGGCTGACCGACATGGACGGCGTGCTCGTCCACGAGGAGGTGCCGATCCCCGGGGCCCAGGAGTTCATCGAGGCGCTCAAGGCCTCCGGGCGGCGGTTCCTGGTGCTCACGAACAACTCGATCTTCACGCCGCGCGACCTGCGCGCCCGGCTGCTCGGCAGCGGCATCGACGTGCCCGAGGAGGCGATCTGGACCTCCGCGCTGGCGACCGCGCAGTTCCTCGACGACCAGCGCCCGCGCGGCACGGCGTACGTCGTCGGCGAGGCGGGCCTGACCACGGCGCTGCACGACATCGGCTACGTGATGACCGACCGCGACCCCGACTACGTGGTGCTGGGGGAGACCCGCACCTACTCCTTCGAGGCGATCACCCGCGCGATCCGGCTGGTCGACGCCGGCGCGCGGTTCATCGCGACCAACCCCGACGTGAGCGGCCCCAGCCAGCAGGGCGTGCTGCCGGCGACCGGCTCGGTGGCGGCGCTGATCAGCACCGCGACCGGCCGGCAGCCGTACTTCATCGGCAAGCCCAACCCGCTGATGATGCGCAGCGCGCTCAACCGGCTCGAGGCCCACTCCGAGACCACCGTGATGGTCGGCGACCGGATGGACACCGACATCATCAGCGGCCTGGAGGCCGGGCTGCGCACGATCCTGGTGACCACCGGCTCGACCCGCCCCGAGCAGGTCGCGAGGTTCCCCTACGGGCCGACGCGGGTGGTGGACTCGGTCGCCGACCTGCTGGAGCTCGTCGACGCGGGCTGAGCCGGGGCCGGCACCGGCGCTCGGGTGTGACCTTCGTCCAACCGTGGCGGTGATCCACGCGGGGCGTGTGGCGTGCGCCACCGTCATCGACGTCGCTCGACTCGCATCCGGCGCGATCGCTGACTACGGTCCTCCACCGTTTGCACCACGCACCACCGGTCGCGGGTACGCCGAGTCCTGCCCGCCCGTGACCGGACGACGACCACCGGGGCAGGAGTGGGGGACCCACCTTCGCGGTCCCGCCCCCGACCGGGGGCACCGCTCGGGGTGAAGCCACCAGCCGGTGGCCGGGCACCTTCCTCGCCCGAACCCGACAGCTCACCTCACAGGCGTGGGAAGGACGACCACGCACATGACGATCATCCTGCGCGCGCTCGCGAGCGCCGCCCTCGCCGTCGGTCTGCTGACCACGGCGCCGACCACCACCGACACCGCCCACGGCGCGACCGCGAGCCGCGCGGCCGCCCAACGCACCGACCGCAAGATCGGCCAGGCGCTCACGATCGCCCGCCACCAGACCGGCGACCCGTACGCCGCCGGCGCGGCCGGCCCGCACCGGTTCGACTGCTCGGGCCTGACGTTCTACAGCTACCGCAAGGCCGGCTTCCGGCACCTGCCGCGCACCTCGGCCGCCCAGGCCCACTTCGCCAAGCGGATCAAGCGCGGGGCGATGCGCCGCGGCGACCTGGTGTTCTTCTTCGACGGCGGCGGCGTCTACCACGTCGGCGTGTTCGTCGGGTTCCGGCACGGTCACCGGCGGGTGCTGCACGCGCCGTACTCCGGCACCCGGGTGCGCGTCGACCGGATCTGGACCGACCGCTGGTTCGCGGGCACCCTGCGCCGCCGCTGAGCCACCGCTGAGCCACCGCTGAGCCACCGCTGAGCCCGCTCCGGGGGTGCCTGACGACACCCCCGGCCGCATCCCTGCCCGGTCCCGGGACTCCGATCCCGGGACCGGGCCGGGACGCACGAGCAACGACCCGGGGACGCGGGACCAACGACCCGGTGCAGCCACTTAGGTCTCTGTCAGCATGAAGCCATGACCAACGGCGACACCGAGACAGGGGGCGTCGGCGCCACCGGCGCGACCGCGGCACGACGTGAGATCGGGGTCACCGAGCTCATCCTCCGCGACGCCCACCAGAGCCTGATGGCGACGCGCATGGCCCTCGAGGACATGGTCGACGCGTGCGCCGACATCGACGCGGCCGGCTACTGGTCCGTCGAGTGCTGGGGCGGCGCGACGTACGACGCCTGCATCCGCTTCCTCAACGAGGACCCGTGGGAGCGGCTGCGGACCTTCCGCCGGCTGATGCCCAACAGCCGGCTGCAGATGCTGCTGCGCGGCCAGAACCTCCTCGGCTACCGCCACTACGAGGACACGGTCGTCAACAAGTTCGTCGAGAAGTCCGCCGAGAACGGCATGGACGTCTACCGGACCTTCGACGCCCTCAACGACGTCCGCAACGTGCGCGAGGCCATCAAGGCCGTCCGCCGCGTCGGCAAGCACGCCCAGGGCACGATCTGCTACACCGAGAGCCCGCTGCACACCGTGCAGGGCTACGTCGACATGGCCCACGAGCTGATGGAGCTCGGCTGCGACTCGCTGTGCCTCAAGGACATGGCGGCGCTGCTGCGGCCGCAGCCGGCCTTCGACATCGTCGGCGCCATCAAGGAGTCCCTCGGCCCGGACGTGCGCGTCCACGTGCACTGCCACGCGACCACCGGCGTCACGCTGGTCAGCCTGATGAAGGCGATCGAGGCCGGCGCCGATGTCGTCGACACCGCGATCTCCTCGGTCTCGATGGGCCCCGGCCACAACCCGACCGAGTCGCTGGTCGAGATGCTGCACGGCACGCCGTACGAGACCAACCTCGACGACGAGCGGCTGCTCAAGATCAAGGACCACTTCGCCGTGGTCCGGCCGAAGTACACCGAGTTCATGTCGGCGATCACGGGCGTGGAGACCGAGATCTTCAAGAGCCAGATCCCCGGCGGCATGATCTCGAACATGGAGTCGCAGCTGCGCCAGCAGGGCGCGGGCGACCGCCTCAAGGAGGTCCTCGAGGAGGTGCCGCGGGTCCGCAAGGCCGCCGGCTACCCGCCGCTAGTGACCCCGTCGAGCCAGATCGTCGGCACCCAGGCCGTCTTCAACGTGCTGATGGGCCCCTACAAGGTGCTCACCGCCGAGTTCGCCGACCTGATGCTCGGCTACTACGGCGAGTCGATCGGCCCCCGCGACCCCGAGATCGTCGAGGCCGCCCAGGCGCAGACCAAGAAGGAGCCGATCACGGTCCGGCCGGCCGACCTGCTCGAGCCCGAGTGGGAGAAGCTGTCCGAGGAGGCCAACGCCCTCGAGGGCGCCGACGGCAGCGACGAGGACGTGCTGACCTACGCGATGTTCCCGGGCGTCGCCCCGAAGTTCTTCCAGGAGCGGCCCGAGGGCCCGAAGAACGTCGGCAAGGACCCCGCGCAGCAGGCGGCCGAGAAGCTCGCCGCCGCGGCGCCGGGCACCGGCCCGGTCAAGGGCCCCATCCACTACGCGGTCTCGATGAACGGCCGCAAGCACGACGTCATCGTCGAGCGAGCCTGAAGGGAATCCGGTGAGCAAGCACAAGCACCACCAGGCCTCCATGGAGGACCGCATCGCCGAGCTCAACGAGCGGCGGCGCAAGGTCGAGCTGGGCGGCGGTGAGTCCCGGCTGCAGAAGCAGCACGACCAGGGCAAGCTGACCGCCCGCGAGCGGATCGAGGCGCTGCTCGACCCGGGCACGTTCCAGGAGACGGGCAAGTTCGCCCGCCACCAGTCGACGTACTTCGGGCTCGACAAGGTCGACTACCCCGCCGACGGGGTCGTCACCGGCGAGGGCGCCGTGCTCGGCCGCCCGATCCACGTGGCCAGCCAGGACTTCACGGTCGCCGGCGGGTCCGCGGGCGAGGTCCACAGCGACAAGGTCGTCGCGATGATGAAGGCGAGCCTGACCACCGGCACGCCGTTCGTGTTCATCAACGACTCCGGCGGCGCGCGGGTCCAGGAGGGCATCGGCTCCCTGGCCGGCTACGGCCGCGTGTTCTACAACAACGTGCTGCTCTCCGGCGTGGTGCCGCAGGTCGCGATCATCGCCGGCCCGTGCGCGGGCGGCGCGGCGTACTCCCCGGCGCTCACGGACTTCATCATCCAGACCCGCAAGGCCCACATGTTCATCACCGGGCCGAACGTGATCGCCCAGGTGACCGGCGAGCAGGTCTCCTCCGACGCGCTCGGCGGCGCGGACGCCCACATGACGCGCTCCGGGGTCGTGCACTTCGTCGCCGACGACGACGAGCAGGCGGTGCTGATCACCAAGAAGCTGCTCAGCTTCCTGCCGCAGAACAACACCGAGGACCCGCCGATCGTCGACCCCGACGACACCATCGAGCGCGACGACGACCTGCCGAAGGTCGTGCCGGTCTCGGACAAGAAGGGCTACGACGTCCGCGAGGTGATCGCCCGGATCGTCGACCGCGCCGACTTCCTGGAGATCCAGGCCGGCTACGCGCAGAACATCGTGATCGGCTTCGCCCGGATCACCGGCCGGACGGTCGGCGTCGTGGCCAACCAGCCGAGCGTGATGTCCGGCGTGCTCGACATCAACGCCTCCGACAAGGGCTCGTGGTTCGTCCGGTTCTGCAACGCCTTCAACATCCCGCTGCTCACCCTGGTCGACGTGCCGGGCTTCCTGCCCGGTGTCGCGCAGGAGCACGGCGGCATCATCCGCCACGGCGCGAAGCTGCTCTACGCCTACTCCGCCGCGACGGTCCCGAAGATCACCGTGGTGCTGCGCAAGGCCTACGGCGGCGCGTACGTCGCGATGTGCTCCAAGGACCTGGGCGCCGACCGGGTGTTCGCCTGGCCGACCGCCGAGATCGCGGTGATGGGCGCCGAGGGCGCGGCTGAGATCGTGTTCCGGCGCGAGATCGCCGAGGCCGAGGACCCCGAGACCCGGCGCGCGGAGCTGGTCGACGAGTACCGCTCGACGTTCTCCACGCCGTACGTCGCGGCCGGGCGCGGCCTCGTCGACGACATCATCGACCCGTGCTGCACGCGCGCCGAGGTGTCGCGGGCCCTGGAGATGCTGGCCAGCAAGCGCGAGCTGCGGCCCGCCAAGAAGCACGGGCTGGGCCCGACATGAGCGGCGACAGCACGGTCGAGCAGGAGCTGCTCGCCGCGGTCCGCGAGCTCACCGAGCGGGTGGCGGCCCTCGAGGCCGAGGTCGCCGCCGTCCGGGCGCGGCAGGAGCAGGACGTCCCCGAAGAGGTCGCGCTCGCGATCTCCGCCGCGGTGGCGGCGTACCTGGGCCACCGCGCGAAGATCAAGCAGGTGCACTACCGGACCGGTCAGGCGTGGGCCCAGCAGGGCCGCGTGGCCGTCCAGGGCCACCGGATCATCCACGGTGCCCGGTGAACGGCCAGGCGAAGGTGAAGGTGAATGACATGCAGCTCAAGGTGACCGTCAACGGCCAGGTCTACGAGGTCGAGGTCGAGGTCGAGGAGGAGCAGCCGCCCGCGCTCGGCATCTTCATGGCCGGAGGGACCTTCTCCGCGCCCGCCGCGGCCCCGGTCAACGGCGCCGCGCCGGCCGGTGACGGCGAGGGCGTGCGCGCCCCGCTGGCCGGCACCGTGGCCCGGATCCCGGTCGAGGAGGGCCAGGAGATCGAGGCCGGCACCGTGCTGGTGGTGCTCGAGGCGATGAAGATGGAGACCGAGATCACCGCCCCCGCCGCCGGCACCGTCGGCAGCATCCTGGTCAAGCCCGGCGACGCCGTGACCGGCGGTCAGCTGCTCGTCGAGCTCGGCTGATCGTTCGGCTCGCTCACCCGCGGAGGGGTCCCGGCTGGTCCGCCGGGGTCCCTTCGCGCGTCTGAGCGTCCGCGGGTCCTCGCCGGCGCGGGTGCTCGCTGGTGCGGGTGCTCGCTGGTGCTGCGGTTTGGTCACCAACGACAGTCCTGGGGCGCTCTCGGTTGTGGTTGGTGACCAAACGACAGGGGTCGGTGGGACGCACAGGGGCGTGGTCGGGCCGGTCTGGCTGGCTGGTCTGGCCGATCTGGCCGGGGGCTGGTGGTGCTGCGGTTTTGTCACCAACGACAGTCCTGGGGCGTTCCCGGTTGTCGTTGGTGACCAAACGACAGGGGCCCGCGGCGGCCCGGCCGAGCTGCCCCCGATCGGACCGCGCCGGATGCGGCCGCGCCCGGGACCGATCCGCGCCCGGCTCGTT
>NZ_DASWVI010000418.1:0-17250 GCF_036401255.1 Nocardioides sp.
CGAGCTCAGCACCCCGCGCTTGACGAGCTCGGTGACCAGGTCGTCGGCGGAGGTCGTCGAGGGGTTCAGCCCGATCCGCGCCGCGACGGCGCGCCGGTCGGGCGAGCCTCCCCCGTCGGTGTCCAGCTCGGCGAGGAACCGCTCGAACGGCCGGTCGGCGGCGTCGACGACCTCGCCCGGCACCCAGTCGAGGATGTCGGCGGGGTGCAGCGAGCGGGAGTACGACGACCGGTCGGGCACCAGGAACGCCAGCGGCCGGTCCAGCAGCAGGTAGTCGACCCAGACGCTGGAGTAGTCGGTGACCAGCCCCGACGACGCGCCGAGCAGGCCGTAGAGCGTCACCCCGGCCCGCACCAGGTCGTCCTCGTCCACGGTGATCGCGCCCGGCCAGCGCCGCCGGTCGGAGTCCATGGGGTGCGGCTTGACGACCAGCTGGATCCCCCGCTCGCCCAGGCCCGCGAGCAGCCGCTCGAGCAGTACGCCGAGCTCGGCCTGGCCGTCCGGGTCGGCTGCCGCGCCACCGCGCACCCGCACGGCGCCCACGGCGCGGGCCTGCCGGAACGTCGGCATCCACACCACGAAGTCGCCGGTGATGCCCAGCCGGGCGAGCCGGTCGGCCCCGGGCGGGCGCCAGAACTGGTCGGTGCGCGGGTTGCCGGTCACCAGCACCCGCTCGCGCGGCACCCCGAACGCCTCGCCCTGCCAGTGGGAGAACAGCGGCGTGCTGCCGACCAGGTAGGTGCTCGCGATCAGCGCCCCGACGTCGCGGCCCGGCCGGATGTCCTTGGGCCCGTCGCCGTGCCAGAGGTTGACCACCGGCTTGCGTGCGCACGGCCGCGGGCTGCCGTACAGCCCGTGGGTGAACAGCACCGCCTCGGCGCGCAGGTAGGCCCACAGCCCGCGCAGGCTGGCCTTGGGCACCAGCACCAGCCCGTGGGCGGCGGCCAGCTCGGCGACCTCGGCCGGCAGCGGCCCGCTGTCGCGCAGCCAGACCACGCGGCCGCGGTAGCGGCGTACGAGCGCCCGCGCGACCTCGAGCCCGTTGCCCTCGGTCTCGGGGTAGACCGCGAGCACCACCGAGTCGGTGGTGGGGACCACGCGCGACAGCACCCGCAGGACCAGGCGCAGGCTGCCGAGCACGACGGCGAGGGCGAGGTTCCTCATACGGTCTCCAGCTCGGGGGTGGGCACCTCGTCGGCGAAGCGCGCGAGGGTCGAGGTCACGACCCAGCCGAGCACCCCGCCCACCGCGTGGCCGATCCCCCACGCCGCCGCGACCCACACGGTGCCGCGCTCGGCGAGCGCCACCGCGAGCACGAGCATCACCGTGGTGCTCACCAGCTGCACGAGGATCATCGCGGCGAGGTTGCTCGCCAGCCGCAGCCGCAGCGCCCCCCAGTAGTTGAACGCGGCCCCCATGGCCGCGAGCGCCAGCACCCGCAGCGTCGCGGTGCCGGAGTCGGCGTAGTGGGCCCCGAAGATCTGCAGGAAGTACGGCGCCGCCACGACCATCGCCAGGCAGCCGGCACCCGAGACCGCGAGCAGCGTCAGCCCCGACTTGCCGACCAGCCGGTGCCGGCCGGCCGTGGCCCGCTCGCACTCGGCGTAGCAGGAGTTGGCGACCGCGAGGATCACCGCGTGCAGCAGCGTGACGACCTGGAAGCTGATGAAGTACGCGCCACCCGCCTCGGCGCCCTGGGCGTTGATGACGATCAGCGGGAACACCAGCAACGGCGCCACGGTGAGCACGTAGGTGACGTAGCCGGCGGCGGCGAACCGTCGGGTGGCGAGCAGCTCCGGTGACGGGCGCAGCGAGGCCCGGCCGGGTAGGTGCCGCAGGATCACCCAGACGCTCGCGGCCGCGCAGCACGCGATCGCGCCGCCGACCGACCCGTACAGGCCGAGGGCGCCGGCCCCGGCGAGCAGGAACGGCAGCACGCACTTGAGCAGGCTCATCAGGAGGCCGTTGAGGCGCAGGTAGGACCAGACCCGGTTGAGCCCCAGGAACGCGCTGTCGGAGAGCACGTTGAGCGCGGTCGCGGCGACGAGCACGCAGAAGACCCCGATCCCGACCGGCGAGTCGAGGACGGTCGCGAGCCGCGGCGAGGTCCAGGGCAGGAGCAGCGCGTAGCCCAGGGCGAACGCGGCGCCGGCGGTGAGGACGACGAGCCCGGAGGTGACGACGTCGGCGGCCTGGCGGGTGCTCTGCGGCAGGGTGCGCAGCAGAGCGATGTTCAAGCCCAGCTGGGCGAACAGCCCGAGGGTGTCCCCGGCGGCGACGAGCGAGCCGGCGAGCCCGACCTCGGCCGGGTGCGCCAGCCGGGCGGCGATCACCCAGAAGATCGCGCCACCGGCCGCCATCAGCACCGTGGTGGCCAGCATCAGCGCGGAGTTGGTCAGCAGCTGGTCGCCGCGCGCGGCGTGCCAGCGCCGGGCCAGCGCCCGCACCGGCGCGCTCGTGGAGGCGCTCATCGGTAGATCCGTGCGTCCGGGCCGCTGTAGACCAGGTCCATCGACCGGCCGAGGTCGTGCAGCGGGTAGGTGTAGGTCAGCAGGTCGCCGGTGTAGAAGATCGTCGAGGTGCCCCGCTCGACGATCTGGCTGTCGACGAAGACGTAGGCGTCCTTCGACAGCAGCGTCGGGTAGAGCCGGTCGGCGATCGGGGCGCGGTTGTCGCTCATCGCGAGCAGCCGGACGTTGACGTTGCGGTTGGCGATGATGCGTTCGTTCGTGGGGTCGGCGTGGTCGACCGAGCCGAGCCAGGTGATCGCCTGCATCTCGGCGTCGGAGACGAAGAACCGGTCGTAGTAGACCCCGGAGCTCGCCAGCGCCAGCCGCTGCTGCTGGCCGCCGAACGCGACCGACAGCACCCCGGCCAGCACGAGGAACACCGCGATCGGTACGCCGGCCGCGAGCCCGGCCGCCAGCCTCGGCAGCCGGGCGCGGAACGGCCGCAGCGCGACCGCCAGGCCCATCGCGAGCACCGGCGCGACGACCAGCAGCGTCTGCTGGAAGGCGCGCAGCACGCCGTAGTCGACCGAGAGGTTCGGCACCAGCACGATCAGCCCGAGCGCGGCCACCGCACCGAGCGAGAGGTAGGTGAGCTCGCGCGAGAGGCCCTCGCTGCCCCGCAACCGGCGGCGCAGCAGCCAGATCACCCCGAGCAGCAGGAAGCCCTGCATCAGCACGGCCGAGCCGAACCGGAACGCGTTGGCGACGGGGTCGGCGCCGTCGCCGTGCAGGGCCGGTGACAGCTCGGCGGGTCCGGGCCGGGTGACCACCCGGTCGGCGCGCGGGATCTCGGCGTCGCGGTAGTCGAGGGTCTCGTCGACGAACATGTCCATCCGCTCGCGCGGGCTGGTCTGGTCGCCGGAGAAGATCCAGTACGACGTGTCCGAGGAGCCCGGGCCGCTGACGCCCTGGCCGGTCAGCGAGTCGATGGTCTCGCGGACCACGTCGCTGGCGTGGCCGCCGGTGTGCGTGATCGGGCCCGCCCACGCGAGCGTGATCGCGACGAGCGCGGCGACCACGAGCGGGTGCAGCAGCATCGCCGGGCCGCTGGGTGCCCCGGCCGCCGGTTCCGTATCACGGTCGCCGCGGCGGCGGCGGACGAGCCCGGCGACGCGCATCGCCACCAGGCCGAACACCAGCGCCATCAGCAGCACGTAGGTCGTGGAGTAGTGGGAGAGGATCACGCCCACGCCGAGCAGCACCACGAGGAGCCGCCCGCCGAGCCGGGTGCGGCCGGGCTCGGTGGCCGCGAGCAGCGCGAGCGCGAGGAAGAAGAACGCGATCTCCTGGCGCACGAGGTAGGGCATGTCGGTGCCGAACGTCGGGAACGCCATCGCCAGCACCGCGCCGGTGAGCGCGATCTCGCGGCGCACGAAGCGGCGGCCGAGCAGGTACGTCAGCGCGGGCACCGTGGCGAACACCAGCTGCAGCAGCACCGTGAACACGATCCGGCCCGAGATGCCGGTCGTCTGCACGAGCACCGTCGGCAGGATGTTCACGCTCAGGCAGGCGTTGTAGGCGCTCGGCAGGTCGCTCATCTGCCAGTTCTGGCCGTCGTTGGTGAGCCGGAACGCCAGGAACTCCGCCTGGATGTCGTGGCCGGTGATGCTCCAGCCGCGCAGCGAGGTCGCGAGCAGCAGGGCCGCCGCGACCAGGACGAGGGTGCGTACGTCGCGTCCGAGCGGTCCGCCCCTCGTCAGGACGGCGAGCAGCGCGACCCCGGCGAGCAGCACGGCGACCAGTGCGACCTGGCCTCCGGCGTCGTTGTTGAGCCGGATCGCTCCGAGCACGGCTGCGACCAGCGCGAGCACCGCGAGCGCCTGGGCGAGCTCCAGCCGCGCGTCGACCGCCGCGCGGACCGCGCGCCGCAGTGCCCGGTCGGGCAGCAGCGGGACCGACCGGCGCCACACCAGCAGCACCGCGTCGAGCACCAGCCACGCGATGGCCAGCGGCGCCGGCGCCAGCGGGCGGTCCACGCCGACGGCCGGCAGCACGGTGTCGAGGAGCAGCCCGCCGAGGATGAGCGCGAGCACGCTGAGCCCGAGCGCGTAGAGCGCGCGCGTCGCCTCGGTGTCCGCGGTGAGCCGGGCACGCCGGTGCAGCACGAGGGCCGGGAGGCCGACGAACGTGACCAGTGCGACCACCGGGCGCACGACCGGCACGTCGACGTCGAGTCCGACGAGGGCCTGCGCCGCGACGAGCGCGAGCAGCGCCAGGACGAGGCCACCCCAGTGGGGGCGCGCCAGCCGGGTCGTCGGCTCCGCGGCGTGGGCGGGCCCTGCGTCGGCAGGGTCCGGGCTCGCGTCGGAGCGGGTCAGCACCGAGGTGACGGAGGTGATCGAGAGCGTCACGAGGCCACCTCGCGGGCCGGGGTCGTCGTCTCGACCAGTCCCCAGCGCGACAGCGGCAGGTCGGTGGCCTCCGGCCACCGGACCTGCACGGACTCGTGGATCGCGAGCATCGCCTCGAGCAGCTCCCGCGGCGAGGCGAAGTCGGCCGGCTCCAGGGGAGGGTGCAGTCGGATGAACGCGCCGCGGTCGTCCTCCTCCGACGTCATCACGACGACCGGCGCGCCGGCGTCGGTGGCGAGCCGGGCCGCCCCGAAGGAGCCCAGGACGTCGCGGCCGACGAAGCGCAGCGGCGTACGTCCCGGCACGTCGGAGGCGATCGCGACCACCTCGCCGGCACGGAGCAGGTCGAGCATCCCGTCGCTGCCGACCGCGGCGCTGACCGGCCGGCCACCGCCGATGCAGGCCAGCGCGACGTGCTGCTGGAGCCAGAGCGGGGCGTCGGGCTCGAGCATGTAGGGGTAGACGACCATCTGGCAGCGCACCCCGTGCCGCGCGAACGACGGGAACGCGCCGTCGTAGTGGCCGTGGTGCATGAAGTTCAGCAGCACGCCGTGCCCGCGGTCGCGGGCACCGCTCAGGTGCTCGATGCCCTCGACGCGCAGCCGCGTGATCAGCCGCGGGTGCCAGCGCAGCTCGGCCCGGCGGACCTGGTAGCGGACGTAGGCGCGGGCGGCCCGCTCGAGGTCGGCGTCGAGGTCGGCGTCGGGCCGGGTGTGCTCGAGCAGGAATCGCATCTGGGCCCGGGCGTCCTCCCGGACGCTCGCGCGCGACCACGCCAGCCGGGTGCGCAGGGCGACCACCAGCGGCAGCAACACGGGCGGCGTCATCTTGCGCGCGAGGGCCACCGCGCGGGCCATCGTGGCGATCATCGGGCCGCCTCCTCGATCACGCTGATCGTGGCCTCGACCTGGCGGCGCCAGTCCCAGCGCGACGGGCCGGGCCGGTAGTCGCCGCCGAGCACCGCCCCGAGCGCCTCGGCGAGGGCGTCCGGGTCGCCGGGCGGGACCAGCAGCCCGTCCTCCCCGTCGCGGACGACGAACGGGATGCCGCCGACGGCCGAGCCGACCACCGGGCAGCCGCACGCGGTCGCCTCGGCCAGGGCCATGCCGAACGACTCGGCCTCGGTCAGCGAGGGCAGGACGGTGACGCCGGCTCGGCGGTAGTACGCCGGCAGCCGGTCGTGCTCGACCCGGCCGCGCCAGTCGACCAGGTCGGCGACGCCACGCTCGGCGGCCTGCTTCTGCAGGCTCTCGACGTCGTCGCCGTCGCCGACCACCTCGAGGCGGACGCCGGGCACCAGGGCGCGCAGCCGCGGCAGCGCGTCGACGAGCACCTGCAGGCCCTTCCAGCGCGAGGTGCGCTCGACCCGCCCGACGTAGAGCACCCGCGGCTCGCGGACGGCCCCCGGGCCGGGCGGGCAGAACAGCTCGGTGTCGACGCCCGGCGGCACCAGGTGGGCGCGGCCGGTGGCGTGGGCCAGCGAGACCGGGGAGACCGCGATCAGCGCCCGGCAGCGCGCGAAGACCCGAGGCAGCAGGTGCCGCTCGTAGGCGCGCAGCAGCGGGTCGACCGGGTGGCCGCCCTTGACCAGCGAGCCGGCGTGGTAGGTCAGCACGACCGGCGCCGGGGAGCGGTACGCCGCCAGGTCGGCCAGCCCCGGCACGGGCGCGTGGGCGTTGACGACGTCGACGTCGAGCCGACGCAGCACCCGGCGTACCTGCCACCACCACCGCGGGTTGACCGGGGTGTTGGAGAGCGTGAGCCAGGAGCGCAGCCGGATCACCGGGATGCCGTGGTGCCGCTCGCGGCCCGCGCGCCGGCCGGTGGTGACCACGGTGACGTCGTGCCCGGCCGCGTGCAGCGATCGGGCCACCCAGGCGGCGTACTCCTCGACGCCGCCGGGGTCCGGGGGGAAGCGGGGGCTGAGCACCGCGATCCGAGTGACGACCCCCGTCACGACGCGGCCCCGGGGCAGTGGGCGCCGAGGCGCTGGTCGAGCCCGGGCAGCCGCACGGAGACGTCGTACGCGCGGCCGGCGGGGCCGCCGAACCGGGTCACCTCGGCGGTGCGGCCGGGCGCGACCTCGACCGTCCCGGACCGGCGGACGCCACCGACGAGCACGGTGTAGGCGAGCCGTCGGTCCTCATGGAGGTGGCTGCGGACCTCGAAGGTGACCTTCGCGACGCCGCCGGAGGTGCGGCACACGGCGGGCGGACCGTCGGCCGGTCGGGCGAAGTACAGCTCCACGTAGGGCTCGTCGCGATGGCTCGCCGAGAGCGCGACCTGGTGGCGGAACCCGGGGAACGCGAGCGCGGCGAGCGCCACCAGGGTCAGGGCGAGCGTGGTCACCGGCAGCACGCGCTGGTGCCAGCGCGCGGCCCGATCCTCGGTCGTTCCCGGTGCTGCGTTGCCGGTGCCCGTCACCTGTCCTCGCGTCCCTCGTCGCCGTCTGCTGGCTGCGCCCGAGCGCGCTGACCCGCCCCCTCGCCGGCCGGGGTGTTCAACGCAGGGGTGGACAGCGGGTTACGGCGAGGGGCCGGGCGGCATACTTCGGCGCGTGACGACCGGGCCGCGGGTGCTGCACGTCGCCCACCAGGTGCTCCCGCACGTCGGTGGGCTCGAGACCGTGGTCGCCGCCGAGACCCGCGGGCTCGCCGAGCGCGGCTGGCACGCGACCGTGGTCGCCAGCGCCGCCGCGGGCGCCGCGCCCGGTCGGCGTACGGAGTCGGGCGTGGAGGTCGTGCGGGTCCGGGCCTGGAACGGCCTCGAGCAGCGCTTCGGGGTGCCGTTCCCGGTGTTCTCGCCGCGGCTGGTCGCGGCGCTGGCGCGGGAGGTGCGGCGTGCCGACGTGGTGCACGTCCACGACGTGCTCTACGTGTCCAGCTGGGTGGCCGCGCTGTGGTGCCGGGTCCTGCGCACGCCGTACGTCGTGCATCGCCACGTCGGGTTCGTGCACCACTCCTCGGCGCTGGTGCGGCTGGTGCAGTGGGTGGTGCTGGCCACCTGCGGCCGGCTGGTGCTGTCGGGGGCGCGGGTGGTGCTCCCCATCGACGAGCACATCGCCGCCACGCTGCCCGACCGGCTGCACGAGGGGGCCAAGGTCGAGGTCCTCGGCAACGGCGTGGACACCGACGTGTTCCGGCCCGCGGCCGAGCCGGAGCCGCGGTCCCGGCCGCGGGTGCTGTTCGTGGGCCGGTTCGTGCCCAAGAAGGGGTTCGACGTGGTCGCGGCTGCGGCGGGCGACGACTACGACCTGGTGTTCGCCGGGGGCGACCGACCGCCCGGCGTGGACGACCCGCGGCTGGAGTTCCTGGGCTCGGTGCCGGCCGCTGAGATGCCGGCGGTCTACCGCTCCGCCGACGCGATGGTGATCGCCTCGGTCGGCGAGTGCCCGTTGACCGTGCTGGAGGCGATGAGCAGCGGGCTGCCGGTGCTGCTGCGCGAGGACCCGGCGCTGCACTCGCCGTGGACCTCCGGGCCGGGCGTGCGGTTCGTGGACATGGCCGACGGCACGGCCGGCGCTGGGCTGGCAGCGGCCCTGCGGGAGCTGGTCGCCGACCCCGAGGCGATGCGCCGGATGGGCGCGGCGGGCCGCGCGCACGTGCGGCACGCGTTCTCGTGGACCGCGCACGTCGACCGGTTGGAGGCGACGTACCGGCGAGTGCTGGGCGAACGGGTCTGAAACAGGTTGCTACCGATCCGTAACCAGGGCCGGGTTGCTGCGTTGGGCCGTCCGTAACGTCTCGGGCACCCGAGCAGGGGGTCTCCCAAGCATGTCCTTGGCCACGCGGTATCGCATCGCGGCCATCGTCCCCTGCCACAACGAGGAAGCCGCCGTCGCGAAGGTCGTCGCCGACCTGCAGGCCGCGGTGCCGGGGATCGCGGTCTACGTCTACGACAACTGCAGCACCGACGCGACCGTCGAGCGGGCGGTCGACGCGGGCGCGATCGTCTGCTCGGAGCCGCTCAAGGGCAAGGGCAACGTGGTGCGCCGCGCGTTCGCCGACATCGACGCCGACGTCTACCTGCTCATCGACGGCGACGACACCTACGACGCCGCGGCCGCACCCGCGATGATCGAGCGGCTGGTCGCCGACAACCTCGACCAGGTGGTCGGGGTACGCCGCGGCTCGGCGTACCGCTCCGGCCACGAGACCGGCAACAAGGCGCTCAACCTGATCGTCGCCCGCATCTTCGGCGACTCGATGGGCGACATGCTCTCCGGCTACCGGGTGTTCTCGCGGCGCTTCGTGAAGAGCTTCCCGGCGGTCTCGCGCGAGTTCGAGATCGAGACCGAGCTCACCGTGCACTCGCTCGCGCTGCGCATCCCGTCGGCGGCCGTGCCGGTCGGGTTCCGCGACCGCGCCGAGGGCTCGGAGTCCAAGCTGCGCACCTACCGCGACGGCTGGCGGATCCTCAACGTGATCCTCACGCTCACCCGGCACGAGCGGCCGATCTACTTCTTCGGGCTGCTCGCCTCGCTCCTCGCCCTGGTCTCCGGCGTGCTCGCCTACCCGGTCGCGGCGGACTACCTCCACACCGGCATGGTGCCCCGGATGCCGACGCTGTTCGTCGCGTCGTTCCTCGTGGTCATCGCCTGCATGTGCCTGACGATGGGCCTGATCCTCGACGGCATCCGCAAGTCGCGCCACGAGGCCAGCCGGCTCTCCTACATGCGCCACCCCGCCGTGCGCGGCACCTACGTCCGCGACCCCGAGCGTCGCCCGGAGCACCAGCGCGAGCCCGCGGTCCCCGCGCCCCGAGGACCCCGCTGATAGCTTGCCGAGATGACTGAGGCCGGCGCCTGGACCTACGTCGTGACCGACATCGAGGTCGACGGCCCTCGGCCCGGCGCGAACTCGATGCGGTCGTTCGCCTCGGTGGCGACGTCGACGGACGGACGGACCTTGGGAGAGTTCGAAGCTGTGCTCGAGCCGCTGCCGGGGGCGGCACCGGACCCGAGGACGAGGGCGTGGTTCGACTCCGAGCCAGGTGCATGGGAGGCGGCCACAGCCGACCCCGATCCCGTCGCTGACGTCATGGCTCACTATGTCGACTGGATCCGGTCGTTGCCCGGGCCACGGGCCTTCGCCGCAGCACCGCTCTCCTTCGACGGCACCTGGATGGACTACTACCTGCGTCGGTTCACGACCTACGTCCTCCACCAGGGCCCGTACGAGGAGGACCGCCTCTTCGACGGTCCCGCCTTGTGCCTGCGTTCGTACACCGCCGCTCTGACCGGCCGAGCTCCGGCGGACCTTCCGGCGAATCAGCTGCCCGGGCACTGGCTGGGCGACGTCGAGCACACCCACCAGGCCATCGACGACGCGCGTGGCTTCGCCCACCTCCTCCGGTTCCTGCATCGCAGCGCCGGCGCTCCGGTGATCCCACTCGAGCTCTGATCCACTGCGGCCGGCCCTGACGCGAGCCTTGCGACCAACGACGTCGCATTGAGCAGCCACGCAGGTCGGGCGTCGGTGGTGGCGATGGCGGTCAGCGAGGTGACGTGGTCACCGTTCGCTGTGGTTGCGCAGGCGTGGTCACCGTCGGCGCTCGGCTTGCGGTGGCCTGTGGTGGTCCTGCTGTGGTCACCGTCGAAGGCGAGAGGGTCGGGTGGCGGGTCGTCCTGCGCCGGCCTGGCGCACGGTGGTTGAGGAAGGCGCGCTGGCGCCTGTCTCGAAACCACCGCCTCCGGTCACGCTCACCGGCCCCGGGCATGGGTGTGGCCCCGCCGGCCGTGGCCGGCGGGGTCGGGTGCTCAGGTATGTCGTGTGTAGGTGCGGCCGTGGGGGCTGGTCCAGGTGAACAGCCGATGCCCGACCCGTTCGAGGCGCCAACCGCCCCGGGTCTTCAGGCGATGGTGGAATCTGCAGGCCGGCACGAGATTGCACGAGCAGGTCGGACCGCCCTCGGCCCAAGGGATCACATGATCGACGTCGCAGGACCGCGATGGTCTCGTGCAGCCCGGGAACACGCACGTCGGATGGGTGAGCAGGACCTGCTCGCGCAGCCGGGGTGAGGGCGTGTAGCCGGGCACCTCGAGGTGCTCGCCCAGGTCGACGACGGGGCGGAGGCTGACGGGGCCGGTCGCCGACGCGCACCAGCCCTCGACCTGGCCCACGAGCACGTGGCTGCGGGTGTTCTCCACACCGGCCAACGCGCTCTCCGAGAGGTGTGTGTAAACGACCAGCTGCCGCGGCTTCCGGGCCGGCTTCACCGGCGCGGTGCCGCCCTCCATGGGGAGGGTGAGGTCGCCGCGGGCCAGGGCCCCGGCGGCCATCGCCCGGCGCACGTTCAGCGTCGCGGCGCAGCCGAGGTCGGCGAGCTCCTGTGCGCCGACCGTGAGGGCGTGGTCGAGGTCGAGGGCGTCGGCGAGGTCCAGCTCGCCGCGCACGGTGGTGGTGCCCTCCAGGGAGGGGTTGTGGGTGTCGACGTCGAAGAACCGACCCTCCGCCGCCAACAGCCGGCGGTGCTCGGCCTCGACCGGGTCGAACGTCGCCCGGGCGGCCTCCACGGTCCGCTCCAGCTGCGCCCAGGTGAGCCGGTGCGCCACCGGGGCGAGATGCCGGTCGACATGGTCGGCACCGTCGGCGGGCAGGGACATGGTGCTGCGGGCGATCTTGCGGGCCCGCCACACCGCCACCTCGCCAGCCAGCACGCGAGCCCACAGCCGCGGGAGCCGGTGGCGGACCTCGACCGCATCCCCGAGATAGTCCCGGCCCGCGTCGGTGGTCACCCCGATAGCGAGGGCGAAGTCCGCGACACAGAACTCCGCGACCAGGGGTGCGCCGGGGCCGGCGATCGCGAGCTCGCCTTCGGTGCCGTCGACGGTGGCGGCGTCGTCGAGGTCGTCGACCGGGTGCGCGGCCGCCCAGTCGGCAGCGAGCCGGAACTTCGCGATCTCCTGCCGGTCCAGCTCGGCCTGCGTCGACTCCAGGGCAGCCAGCAGCCCGCCGGGACCATCGAGGTCCGGGTGCGTGAGCGGGAGGGCTGCCATGGATCCATCCCAGCACTGCCCACCGACAGTCGAGGGCCCAGAACCCCTTGTTCCACAGGCTTCTAGGACATCCGAAAGTTAAGATCTTCCGAGCCCTTAGCCGGTCGATCCCTGGGACGTGTCGGTAGCCGGAATCCCGGGACGACGACGGTGACCACAAGCACGTCCACCACAGGCGATCTCGTGCCGAGAGGCCGGCGGTGACCACCTCGCGCTCAACCCCAGCGGACGGCGACCACGTCCCCCGTCAAAGCAACCCCGACCCGCGACCACCCGCAGGCCGGAGGACAGCCGGTGGTGGTCTCGCCGGCGCGAGTGACGCGTCAGGGGGCCTTGCTGGAAGCGCCCATGCGGATCGCCTTGGACATCACCCCGTTGTACGTGCGCCCCAGCTCCAGCGCCTTCTCCAGCGCCGTCTTGGCCGGATCACGCAGGACGGCCAACTCCTCGGTCGTCCAGCGTTGGTGGCGATTCACTGCCTGGGCGACCGTCTGACTCATCGCGGCCATGTTGTACTCCCGACCCAATGCCTGGAACTCCCGGTAGACGCGCTCCGAGGCCGCCGCCGCAGACTCGGCGAGAGCGGGCGCTGCGTCCTTCAACGCGTGGGTCGAGCCACGGCCGCGAAGGGCGACCGCAGCGGCGGCAGCTGCCCCGAGCCCGAGGGCGAGCGTGAGCCACTGGGTCTTCCCGCTGTCGTCATCGTCCATGCTCGCCACCGTAGTGCGCTGGTGCGGGCTGCCGCCTCGCCGCATCTGCCACTGGCCACGGGGCCACCGGCCAGGAGCTCGACCACCGGCACCCCGATAGATTCATCGCGTGCTTCCCGAAGACGCCCCCGGGTCCCTCTGGCCAGGTCTCGCCGACGAGTCGCACTCGCGGTGGTACGTCGAACGGTTCCGGCAGATGGCCGCCCACGGTCAGGACCTGCAGGGTGAAGCGCGTCTCGTCGACACGCTCGCGCCGCGCGGGGCCCGGCTGCTCGACGCCGGGTGTGGCCCGGGACGGCACGGGGGCTACCTCGCCGCCCAGGGGCACGAGGTCGTCGGCGTCGATGTCGATCCCCTGCTGATCGAGGCCGCGCGCGAGGACCACCCCGACGCGACGTGGCTCGTCGCGGACCTGTCCCGCCTGGACCTCGCCGCGCTCGGCGAGGACGAGCCGTTCGACGGCGCGATGCTGGTCGGCAACGTCATGGACTTCGTGCCGCCCGAGCACCGACCGGCGGTGATCGCGCGGATCGCCGCGCACCTGCGCCCTGACGGGTTCCTGGTCGTGGGCTCGCGGACCGCCCGCGAGTACACCCCCGAGGACCTCGACGCCGCGCTGCCGGATGCCGGGCTCGTGCTCGAGCACCGGTTCTCGACGTTCGACCTGCGACCGTGGCAGCCCGGCGCCGCCTTCTGCGTGAGCATCCTGCGGCGGCAGGGCTGAGCCCTACGCCGACAGCACCTCGAGGTCCTGGCGGAGCACGACGTCCATCGAGTGCTCCGCGAGCGCGGCGATCGTCATCGACGGGTTGCACGCCGCGCACGAGCCCGCGATCCGCGAGCCGTCCATGACGTAGAGGCCGCGTTGGCCGAGCACCCGGCCGGCGTCGTCGACGGCGGTGCCGAACGGCATGCCGCCGACCGCGTGGAACGTGGTGTCGTCGAGCAGGTTCGAGTCCACGTTGAGGTGGAAGGGCGTGTCGCTGGTGATCCGCTCGACGGCCGCGTCGAGCACCGGTTTGGTGTCCAGCTCCTTGGTGCGGTCCCAGACCGGGAACGCGTCGTCGCGCAGGGCGTCGTACTGCCAGCGCCCGGTCTCGGTGGTGACCATGAACCCGGCGATCGTGTACGTGTTGGGGTCCACCGACAGGGGCAGCGGGCCCGTGGTCATCGTCAAGGCCCGCGCCGGGTCCGACCAGTCGCGGGCGCCCATCGCCACGGGTCCGGCCTGGTAGGCGCCGGGGCTGTCCTGGCTGGTGACCGCGGCGTAGACGCGCTCGCCGTTGGTGCCCCACCCGGTGCCGACGCCGTCGGGCAGGTCGGGGATCAGGCCCTTCTCGCGGGCCTTGACCATCAGCCGGGTCGTGCCGGGCGAGCCGGCGCCGAGGAACAGCGCGCGGGTGGTGATCCGCTTGCGCTCCAGCACCTGGCCGCCGGTGGAGATCCGCTCGCACTCGACCAGCCACTCCCCCGCGGGCGTGCGGGAGATGTCCGCGACGCGGTGCAGCGGCGCGACGTCCACGTTGCCGGTGGCGACCGCCTGGGCGAGGTAGGTGACGTCGACCGACCAGCGGCCGCCGTTGTTGCAGCCGAAGACCATGTCGCCGGTGATGTACGACGGCGGCAGCTCGCCACGCAGCTCGCGGCGTACGACGTCCCAGTCGGTCGGCGAGTCGATCCGGAACGTCTCGAACCCGGCCTCGCGGCCGCGCTGCTGGAAGATCCGCGGCGCCGCGTAGCGGGGGTCGGCCAGGATGTCGTCGGGGATCGGCGAGACGTGCAGGTCGCGCGCCACCCGGCGGTAGTGGTCGCGATCGAGCAGGTCGTAGTCGATCGAGCTCGACACCGTCAGTGCGAACGACTCCTGCTGCGGCTGCACGGTCATGCCGTGGTAGCTGATCGACCCGCCGCCCACGGCGGCCACGCACATCACGTCGATGCCGACGCCGTGCACCCGCTCGATCAGGCCCGTGTAGGGGATGAACGCGTCGGGGTTCGTCGGCGGCACCGGCATGGTGGGTACGGCGGAGAGCCACGACGACCGGTGGTCGTTGTTCGTCAGCGTGGGGAAGGTGTCGGAGCCCGGGCCGGTGGGCCAGCGCATGCCGCGCTCGAGCACCAGCGTCTTGATGCCCGCCCGGCCGAGCCGCCGGGCGGTGACCCCGCCGCCGAACCCGGAGCCGATCACCACCGCCTGCCGGCGCTCCTCGGTGAGCGGCACGGAGAACACCCCCGCCCGGGCGGGGCTCGCCACCCCGACCGCGGCGGCGCCGGCGGCCGCTCCCAGGAATCCTCGCCTCGACAGTCCACCCATGCGCGCGACCTCCCGGTCGTCTCGGCCCGATCCTCGACGCCGCGACCCTAGTGGGGCGCTTCCGCGGCGCGCGATGTGATCTGGGTCTCAAAGCCTTCGAACCCCTCAGGTCCCCGTCGGACCGGCCGAATGGCCCCACCAGGCGAGAGCCCGGTGACGGGCAAGGGGTGGCTGTCCTCGCGATCGGCGAACGAAGAGGACACAACCATGAGCATCATCGGCATCCAGGGCATCGCGGCCGACCTGGGGACGTCGACGGCCGCGGCGGACTCCAGCGCGCACCGCGCCTATCGAGCGGCCGTGAAGGACCTGTCCGAGGCGAGGAAGAAGCTCACCGAGGACGCCGCCACCAAGGCGGAGACCGAGATCCTCGAGGCGGACCGGATGGCCCTCCAGATGGCCCAGGCCGCGCTGGCCGACGCTGCCGCGGCACTCGCGCGGGAGACCGAGCGGATGCGGGTCGCGCAGGCCGCGGAGACGCAGGAGGCCACGAAGAAGACCACGAGGGAGACCGCGGTGGAGGCCGCGAACCGGACTCGGACCCGGACCAACGCCGTCGACTTCTACGCCTGACGGGCGGCCGCGTCAGCCTCGAATCACCGAGGCTCAGTCCTGAGGCTCCAGCACCTGGCGGTGCAGCACCGCGCCGGCGAGGTCGCGCAGGCTGACGGTCATCGCGCCCGCGTCGTCGACGGCGACGTGACCGAAGAACTGGTTGCCGTGGCGCGGCGACTGGTTCGGGGTGTCGGCGTACTTGCTGAACACGACCTCCGGCCCGAAGGTCGCATCGAGGTCGTTGGGGCCGAACGTGCCCGCGGCGATCGGTCCCGTCACGAACTCCCAGAACGGGTCGAAGTCGGTGAACGCCGCCCGGGACGGGTCGTAGTGGTGGGCGGCGCAGTAGTGCACGTCGGCGGTCAGCCAGACGACGTTGCGCACCCGGTCGCGCTTGAAGGCGGAGAGCACCGCGGCGAGCTCCAGCTCCTTGCCGAGCGGCGCCCCGGGGTCGCGGTTGGAGAGGCTCTCCTGGTTGACCGGACCGTCGGGGACCACGAGACCGAGCGGCAGGTCGGCCGCGATCACCTTCCACGTGGCGCGCGAGCGGCGTACCTCCCGGATCAGCCAGTCCACCTGCTCCTGCCCGAGGAGGTGGGTCTCCTCGGTCTCGGTGCCCGGTGTGTTGGGGTCCTTGTAGGTGCGCATGTCGAGGCAGAACACGTCGACGTGGCGGCCGCGCTCGACCTTGCGGTAGATCCGGCCGCGGCGCTGCGGGTCCGCGATCGGGAGGTACTCCCGCCAGGCCTGGCGGGCGCGGGCGGCGAGCACGTCGACGCGGCGCTCGGTGTAGCGCTCGTCGGTCAGGACCTGCCCGGGATACCAGTTGTTGTGGGTCTCGTGGTCGTCCCACTGCCCGATGATCGGGACCTCCGCGGCGAACGCGCGGTAGTTGGCGTCGAGCCGGGTGTAGCGGTGCCGGCCGCGGAACTCGTCGAGGTCCTCGGCGACCTTGCCGACCCCCTCGGCCACCAGGTTGCGCCACACCTGGCCGTCGGGCTCGGTGACGCTCTCCGGGATGGGCCCGTCGGAGTAGACGGTGTCACCGGAGTGCAGGAAGAAGTCCGGGCGCGTCTGGTGCATGGCGCGGTAGCCGACCAGCCCGCCCAGGTCGGGGTTGATGCCCCAGCCCTGGCCGCAGCTGTCGCCGGTCCAGACGAAGCTGGTCGCCCCGCCGCGGGTCGCGGCGGTGGTGAACGACGCGACCTGGGTCTCACCGGTGCGACCGTGCTCGTCCTCGAACGAGAGGCGTACGTCGTACTCCCGTCCCGGCGCGAGCCCGTCCAGCGGGAGCTGCGCGGTGAAGTCGGTGCCGGGGGTGGCCCACGGGCCGCGGATCCGGCGGCGGCCGCGGCCGCTGGCGATCTCGGCGACCAGCCGGCCCACCCCCGAGGAGCGCGCCCACAGCACCGCGCTGCGAGACGTCACGTCGCCGGTGGCCACGCCGTACGGCAGCTGGAGCCGCGGCGAGACCAGGCCGGCCGCGGCACGCACCGGGGCGGCGGCGCGGACCGGGCTGGTGGCACCGGAGACCGCGAGAGCCCCGGCACCGAGCGCGCCGGCGCGGAGGAGGGAACGACGGGGGACGGGCTGCCCGAGATCAGTCATGGGCCCCACGCTGGCGCGACGGAGCGGCGCGCGGGTGGCCGACGGATGACCGTCAGGGCACCGCCGGGTGACCGGTCGGATGCTCAGCGGCCGGTGGCGGCACGCGGATGCCGGCGTCGGCGACGTCGGGGCCCGTCCTACCAGAGCGGGCCGTCGTTGATGAACGCCACCATCTCGCGGACCAGCTCGTAGTCGCCGGCCTCCA
>NZ_DASWVI010000419.1:0-4779 GCF_036401255.1 Nocardioides sp.
GGACCGACCGCTCGGGCCGCGACTCCCCGGCGGCCGACGGCGCGGGCCCGCCGCGGCGGCCGCGGATCTCCCCGGCCACGAGCACGAGCAGCACCGCGGTCGCGACGGCCAGCAGCGCCTTGGTCACGGGGTGGAGCACGACCAGGTAGACGTAGCCGACCCACGGGAGCGTGAGCACGACCCGCGGCAGGGTCGGCTGCTCCGGCCGGAGCACCCACGGGTCGCGGGCCGCCTGGTTGTCGCCGCGGGTGCGGAACCCGCCCGCCTCGATGCCGACGATGCGGTGGGTCACGAGTCCGTCGTCGCGTACGGCGGGGGGCGGGTCGAACGTGATCACGTCGCCCACCCGCAGGTCACTCAGCGGCACCTGCCGCTCGAAGACCACCGACCCCTGCGAGATGCCGCCGCTGGCTCCGGAGTCCATCGAGTCGCCGGACATCACGTAGCGCTCGAGCCCCAGGCCGACGGGCAGCAGCACGAGCAGGGACACCGGCGCGAGGACGACCACGAGCACGACCAAGCGCCGCCACGGCGTCGGCGCCGGGCGGTGCGGGGAGGTCGTGATCTCCATGCGGTCGGTTCTCCGAGAGCAGGTCGGGGCGGGTGAGCCCGCCCGGCGCTCCCCCCACCAGCGCCGGACAGACACGCCCTCCGGGACGGCCGGGCCGCTCGGCGCGCCCCCCAGGTGCGCCGGACGACTCGTCCAGGTCCGGGCCCGACGGCGACCGTCCGCGCTCCCCCCAGGCGCGCGGGCGGCGATGGTCGTTCCCGATGGTTCGATCAGTCGTGCGAGGGCCTCCTCAGCCGAAGGATCCCGAGGTGCCAGGTCCGGAGGTCACCCACGTGTACGACGCCGACGCCGGCTCGCCCTGGTTGGCGAACGGAGCGTCGTCGGGCAGCGACACCGTGAACGTGAACGTGCTGGACCCGGAGGCCGCGATGGTCCCCACGTCCTGCGCGATGTCGCTCATGGCGGCGAAGTCGCCGTCGTACAGCGTCCGGCCGTCCTGGTCGATGACCAGGTGCAGCTCCCCGTCCGCGAACGGCGCGGGATCTCCCGTCTCCTGGAAGGAGAGCCTCGACGGCGTGCTACCCGAGTTGCGGATGGTCACGCTCCGAGACACAGACTCACCGGGCTCGATCTTGCTGATGGTCAGCGTCGCGCCCTGGTTGTCGTCGGCCAGCAGCCGGATGCCGGTGGCACCCTCACTGGCACTGGTCCACGGGACCCCCATGAGCATGGCCAGCAGCCCGGCGCCGACGACACTGCCGACGGGGAGGACGAGCCTCCTGGCGGCCGTGGCGGCGGTCGTGCCGGTCGTGCCGGTCGTGGTGGTCATGGCGTCCCCCGGTGCTCAGAACTACTCCTTCACCGTAGGCACGCACCCTCCACGCCCGATGCACACATTTTCCACGGCTCGTCCACCGTTCGGTAACAGACCGGGGCCTCCCGAGCGCGGCTCCCGGGGCCGTCGCGGGAGTGTTCAGGAGGGGTTCACGAACAGGTCGCCGTGCTCGTCGAGGCGCTCGAGGACCTCCTCGAGGCGGAACTGTCGCAGCGCCATCGGGTCCTCCGCCCCGGCGTCGACCTCGGCCCACGAGACCGGGGTCGCCACGGTCGGCAGCTCCCGGCCGCGCAGCGAGTACGGCGAGATCGTGGTCTTCGAGCCGGCGTTCTGGGACCAGTCGAGGAACACCTTGCCGGCCCGGCGGGCCTTCGTCATGGTCGCGGTCACGAGCGCCGGGTGCTCGCGCTGGAGCTCCTCGGCGACCTCCTTGGCCAGCACCGTGGACTCCTCGGAGGGCAGCCGTCGCGGCAGGTCGGCGTACAGGTGCAGGCCCTTGCTGCCGCTGGTGACCGGCCGGGCCGCGAGGTCGCGCTCGGCGAGGCGGTCGCGGACGAGCAGCGCGACCTGGCAGCACTCGTGGAGGCCGGCCGGCTCGCCGGGGTCGAGGTCGATGACCAGCCGGTCGGCGCCGCGCGGTCGCCCGGACCGGTCGACGGTCCACTGGTGGACGTGCAGCTCGAGCGCCGCGAGGTTGACCAGCCAGGTGAGCGTCGCGAGGTCCGCCACGATCGGGAACACCAGCGTGTCGCCGTTGCGGCTCGGGCCCCGGCTGCCGGTCGTCGGGACCGTCGCGGTGCGCACCCACGACGGCGTGCCGGCGGGGACGTTCTTCTCGAAGAAGCTGCCCTCCTGCACCCCGTGCGGCCAGCGGATCCGGGTGACGCAGCGGCCGGCCAGGTGGGGCAGCAGCGTCGGCGCGACCTGGGCGTAGTAGTGCAGCACCTCCCCCTTGGTGGTGCCGGTGCGGGGGTAGAGGACCTTGTCGAGGTTGCTGATCGTCAGCGTGCGGCCGTCGACCTCGACAAGCGTCTGGTCAGCCATGGCTCGCCGGCATCAGCGGCCGATCGCGATCACGGGCCTGCGGTCCGGGTCGAGCCGGCGCATCAGCGACCGGATGAACGGGCGTGGCGCGCTCACGCAGCCGGCGGTGGCGCCGGAGCCGTTGACGTGCAAGAAGATGCCCGAGCCGCGGTGGCGGACCTGGTGGCGGTTGAAGCTGGTGACGATCGCCCACTCGTACTGCCGGGGGTAGTCGGTGAGCCGCTCGGAGGAGTTGGGGTCGCTCGCCGGCAGCCGCCAGCGGAACCCGCCCTGACGCTTGTTGCGGTAGCGGTTGTAGTGGTCCGAGGCGTTGTCCTGCACCCAGAAGTCGCCGCGCCGGATCTTGCGGTACCTGAGGTCCCACGCGTCGGACCCGGCGTGGGTCCCGAACGCCCAGGGCAGGTCGTAGGTGCCGAGCGGGGTGGTCCCGGTGCCCTGCCTGCGGTGCCGGCCGGGCACGAGCCCGCCGTACCCGATCCGCCCGTCGGTGGCCCGCATCCGCTGCTGCCAGCCGTCGCGGCCGTGGACCCACCAGGTGACCCGGGCGCGGTAGCCGCGGGTGTGGTGGACCGTGACGACCTGCTCGGTGCCGGGGCGCAGGCGTACGTCGACCCCGTCGAGGCGGACGTGCTCGGGCTCGCTGACGCCGCCCTGGGCAGGGGTGGGCCCGAGCAGGACCAGGGCGAGGGCGCCGAGCAGGGGCTTGATCATGGGAGCAGGTCCTCCGGGGCGAGGTCGGTGCGGACCCCCTGGAACGAGGGCTGACGCAGACGGTCGTACCCACGCCCGTGGGTGTCGATGTCGACGACCAGCACCGGCTCGAGCCAGTGGGTGCCGCGGGCGTCGGCGCGGGGCACCTCGTCGGCGAACGGGCTGCCGTCGCGGCCGAGCCCGGTCACGAGCTCGGTCAGCGCGCGGCCCTGCTTCGGCCCGATCCCGCTGCCCACCCGGCCACGGTAGAGCAGCCCGCCCGGTGTCGGCTCCCCCACGAGCAGCGAGGCGAGCCGGTCGGTGGTGCCCTCCTGGGGTCGCCAGCCGCCGACGACGTACGACACCCGGTGCCGGTGGGCGAACTTCTGCCAGTGCGGCGACCGCTCGCCGAACACGTAGCGGGAGTCGCGGCGCTTGCTCACGATGCCCTCGAACCCCTGCTGGAGGGTCGCGTCGAAGAGCATCGGCCCGTCGTCGTAGGCGGCCGGGACCTGCCAGGTGCCGTCGAGGCCGAGCCCGGCGAGCCGCTCGCGGCGTACGTCGAGGGGCTCGCCGGCCAGGTCGCGCCCGTCGAGCCGGAGCAGGTCGAAGACCATGTAGGTCGCGGGGATCTCGCGGGACAGCCGGGCCGCGGTGGCGGCCCTGCGCACGTGCATCCGGTCCTGGAGCGTGCGGAAGTCGGGCAGGCCGCGGTCGTTGAGCGCGATGATCTCGCCGTCGACGAGCAGGTCCCGGTCGCCGAGCGGGCTGGTCGCGAGCTCGGGCCAGGCGATCGTGATCGCGTTCTCGTTGCGGCTGGTCATCCGCAGGCCCCCGGCGCCGACGTCGGTGAGCGCCCGCACCCCGTCCCACTTCACCTCGTGCGTCCACGCCGCACCGGTCGGCACGTGCCGGCCGTGGGTCGCGAGCATCGGGCGCATGGGGCACATCCTGCCCGAGCCCGACGCAGCCTCGATTCGGGCGATGACTCCGAGCATTCCCATGAGTCACACTGGGCACTTCACCAGGGGACCATCACGAGGAGGATGCGGATGCGGGCGATCTGGAAGGGCGCGGTGTCCTTCGGGCTGGTCAGCGTGCCCGTGAAGCTGTACGCCGCCACCGAGTCCCACGACGTCTCCTTCCGCCAGGTGCACGCCAAGGACGGCGGGCGGATCAAGTACCAGCGGATCTGCTCGCTCGACGGCGAGGAGGTGCCCTACGCCGACATCGCGAAGGGATACGAGACCGAGGACGGCGAGATGGTCATCCTCACCGACGACGACATGGCCGAGCTGCCGTCGACGTCGTCGCGCGAGATCGCGGTCGAGAAGTTCGTGCCGTCCGACCAGATCGACCCGATGCTGTTCGAGAAGTCCTACTACCTCGAGCCGGAGAAGTCGGGCGCGAAGCCCTACGCGCTGCTGCGCCAGGCGCTGCTGGACGCCGACCGGATGGCGGTCGTGACGGTCGCGCTGCGCCAGCGCACCACGGTCGCGGTGCTGCGCGTGCGCGATGACGTGATCGTGCTGCAGACGATGATGTGGCCCGACGAGATCCGCACGCCGGACTTCTCCGTCGACACCGGCGAGGTCAAGCCCGCCGAGGTGAAGATGGCGAACATGCTGGTCGAGACGCTCGCCGGAGACTTCGACCCCGCGGAGTTCGAGGACGACTACGCCGAGGCCGTCGAGGCGCT
>NZ_DASWVI010000420.1:0-3105 GCF_036401255.1 Nocardioides sp.
GAGTCCGGCTCGGCGTCGAGCACCTTCAGCCGCGCGTCCAGCGGGTCGTGCACCGAGCCGCCCGTCGAGAGCTGGACCACGAGGCCGGTGCTCTCGCGCAGCGCCTGGACGGTGTCGCGCAGCCGGGTCTGGTCGAGCGTCGGCCGGTGGTCGGCGTCGCGGATGTGGACGTGGATCATCGCCGCGCCCGCGGCCTCGCACTCCCGCGCGGTCTGCACGAGCTCCTCGAGGGTGGTGGGGAGCTGGGGGCAGTCGGACTTGGCGGTCTCCGCGCCGGTGGGCGCGACGGTGATCAGGACCCGGTCAGGTGACGTCGTTGGCACGAACGCATCGTGCCAGAGCGGGACCGGCGGTGGTCAGCGCCCTGCCTCGGCGCGAGGTCTCGACGAGCTCGATCGGCCGAGAAGCCGCTCCGGCGCCCATCTCGAAACCCGGGACGGGGCCCTCCCGACGTGCTTACGCTCGGCCCATGCTGCGAACCCGCGCCTCTCGTGCCGCTGCTCTCGCCGTCGCTCTGGTCGGCGTGGTGAGCGGTGCTGCGGTCCCCGGGAGCGCTGCGGCCGCGGAACCCGTGGTGATCACCGACGCCTCCGACGACGTCACCGGCCTCCCCTACCTCGACGTGCAGAGCGCACGAGTCTCGAACTCCGCCTCGAAGATCCAGATCACCTACCGATCGGAGAGCTACGGGAACAGGCGTGGCGAGGAGAAGGTGTGGCTCGACACGAATCCCCGCCGGCCCGGGCCGGAGCTCGAGGTCGGCTTCGGCCGCTACAGCGAAGGGTGGACCACCCCACTGCGGAACTGGAAGCGGGACAAGTCCGCGTCCGCCAGGCGGAAGTGGAGCCCCAACTACTCGCGCGTCGGGACCTGCGACCGCACCGTGCGGCTCAACTCCCGGTGGGAGCAGGGATTCACGCCGATCACGCTGACGATCCGCAAGAAGAAGGGGTGCATCACCGCCAAGGCGGTCCGCATCCACGTCGGGACCTCCACCGACGCCTATGACACGCTCGATGGCTACCGCAGCTGGCCCGACTCAGCCACCGACGAGTTCCCCAACGGCCGCCGCACCTTCACCGACTGGGTCACCGGCGCCCGTAGCTTCACCGAGGGGCCGGATCGGGTGCACTGGTGGAACGACCTGCGCTCGGTCACGGCGGAGCTCACCGACTCGACGCTCGACGTCACCATCCAGACCAACGTCAAGTTCCCAGGCGAGTACGGGGCGTTCTACACCTACCTCGACACGAACGAGGACTCGGTGCCTGACTACCGGGTGCTGATCGTCGACGCCGGCGGCGGGAGCTACCTGGCGGGCATGAACTCGTGGGACGACGACACGGCGGAGGACATGTCGTGCTGGCTGGACGGACACATGACCACGCACTGGGACTCGATCGCCCGGTTCTCGCTCGCGACCGACTGCATCGGGGATCCCGCCACGCTGCGGGTGGCCGTGAGGTCCGAGGACTTCCAATATCTCGGGCACGATCCGGTCGACTGGCTGGGCGGCGTCCAGACCTGGAGTGACCCGATCGGCTGACCTGCCGCGGGTGCGACCAGCGGCGGTCAGCTGCCGGTCACCACCAGGCGCCGTTGCGCTTGCGCATCTGCTTGAGCTGCAGGCGGGTGAGCTCGTCGCGGTCGCGCTGCCACTTCGGCCGATCGTCGATGATGTAGCCCGCCGCCGCGTCCCAGGCGCTGGGGCGGTTGGCGCGCGCGGCCCTGCGGTCCTGGGACCGGGCGCGATGGTCCATGAGCGCGCCGGCCGCGAAGAACGCGGCGGCCTTGGCGACGTCCTTCGCGACCTCGCCTCGCCGGCTCGCCGGAGGTACGGCGGCGTGCTCCGCCGGCGCGGCCTCCGGCTGAGCGGCCGTTGCGTGCCAGTGGGAGCCGGAGCCGCCCGCAGCGCGCCACTCGGCGTGGCGCGCCAGGTAGTCGTCGTAGCCGTCCTGGTCGCCGACGCTGCCGTGCACCAGGACGGTGTGGGCGCGGTACGTCGCCGCGTCCAGCGGGTCGTCCTGCCACGCGGCGTAGGCGAACCGCGCGGTGGCCGCCTCGTCGGGCTGGAACGGATCGAGCTCCTCGGGCTCGCCGTAGGTCAGCCACTCGTCGTCGGCGTACTGCGACGGCGTGGCCAGGTCGTAGTAGGCGTGGATGCCGCCGATGAAGTGGGTGAGGAGGTGCTGCTCCCACTCGGTGAACGCCAGCTCCCCGGACCCGGCGAGATGCGCGAGGTGGTCGTGGAAGGCCCGGAGGCGCGCCAGGTGCCACACGTCGGTCGAGATGAGGTGCTGTCGCCACTCCCAGACGGCCCAGGGGCTGGGCAGCAGGGCGGTCCAGACGGCGTCGGGATGGACCGAGTAGCCGCGCGGGATCCAGTCGGCGAACGTCAGGTAGGCGTCGCCCTGGTGGAGTCCGTTGGCGTGGCTGCCCTTGCCCAGGTCCTTCTTGAGCCGGCACCCGCACGGCTGGTCGTCGGCATGCGGCGCGTCCCACTGCGGGTCACAGGGCGCGATCGCGTGCGTGGTGATGAAGGCGGACCACGGGTTGTCGGCGTACGGGCGCCCACGCACCGAGCGCAGCTGCGTCCACTGGGTGCGGGTGCGTCGCCCCTTGGCCTCGATGACCCACACGATCCGGTCCTCGCCATCGGCCAGCACGACATCGGGTGCGGCGCTCACCGCCGGCTCGACCGCGTGGAGCGGCGCCGAGAGCAAGGCGCGCTGCTCCTCGGGCAGGGCATGGATCTGGGAGCGGACGAGCGCGGTCTTGACGGCCGTCGAGAGCGCGGTCTGGCTGGTGCCGTCGAGGGTGTCGCCGAGCAGCCTGGCCAGCCTGCGGGTGAAGGCGACCTCGCCGGTGAAAGGCTCGGTGAGGGTGACGTCCGCGAGCTGCTCGGGCGTCGGGACGATGCGTACGCCCACCGCGGGTCAGCCGGCGACGCGCAGGGTGATCACACAGGCGCTCTCGCCGTGCTCGAGGCAGATGCCGCCGGCGGCGGGGGCGCCGCTGACGCACGACTCGACGGTCACGCGCGGGTGCTCGGGTCGGTGGGTGAGGCGATCGGTCCAGAAGGTGTGCTCGAGCTGTCCGCCGCGA
>NZ_DASWVI010000421.1:0-4297 GCF_036401255.1 Nocardioides sp.
GCCTCGACCGGCGGGATGCTCTCCGGCACCTCCGGCGGGGTCAGCTCGACCACGCGGTCGGCGAGCGCGACCAGCGCCGGCCGGTGCGCGACCACGATCACGGCCCGGGTCAGCCCGAGCTCCTGGACTGTGTCGGCGACGACCTGCTCGGTCAGCGCGTCGAGGTGGGCGGTCGGCTCGTCGAGCAGCACCCACGGGCGGTCGGCGAGCACGACGCGAGCCAGGGCCAGGCGGGCACGCTCGCCCGCCGACAGCGTCGCACCGTCCTCACCGAGCGGGGTGTCGAGCCCGGCCGGCAGGTCGCGCACCCGCTCCTCCAGGGCGACCCGGCGCAGCGCGTCCCACAGCCGATCCTCGGGTGCACCGGGCACCGCGAGCCGCAGGTTGTCGGCGACGGTGCCGGCGACGAAGACCGGCCGCTGCGGCAGCCACGCGATCTGGCTGCGCGCGGGCCCGCGCACCACACCGGAGGTCGGCTCCAGCAGGCCGGCGAGCACCGCGAGCAGGGTGGACTTGCCACACCCCGACGGCCCGGTCACGGCGGTCACGCCGCGGTCGGGCACGGTCATCGTCACTGCGTCGAGGGCGGGTACGGCGCGGCCGGGCCGCAGCACGCTCACCCCTTCGACCGACATCGGGCCGGCCCGGCGTACGCCGTCGGTGCGGTCCGGCTCCTCGACGAGGTCGCTCGCGGCCTCGAACGTCGCCACCCCCTCGGCGGCGGCGTGGAACTCCGCGCCTACCCGGCGCAGCGGCCAGTAGGCCTCGGGCGCGAGCAGCAGCACCACCAGCGCGGTCTCGAGGTCGAGGCTGCCCTGGGCGAGCCGGATGCCGACCGTGACGGCGACCAGCGCCACCGACAAGGTGGCGACCGTCTCGAGGATCGCGGAGGAGGCGAACGCGATCTTCAGCGTCTCCATCGTCCGGCGCCGGTAGCGGTCGGTGACCGCCCGGATCGTCGCCGCCTGAGCCTCGGCCCGGCGGAACGCGACCAGGGTCGGGAGCCCGCGCATCACGTCGAGGAAGTGGCCGGACAAGGACGCGAGCGCGCGCCACTGGGAGCGGGCGCGGTCCTGGGTGGCCAGGCCGACGAGGATGCCGAACACCGGGATGAGCGGCAGCGTGCCCACGACGATCAGCGCGCTCATCGGGTCCTGGGTGGCGATCGCCACCAGCGTGACGCACGGCAGCACCCCGGCCAGCACGAGCGCCGGGAGGTAGCGGGTCAGGTACGGCTCGGCGGCGCTGGCGCCCCGGGTGGCGAGCGTCGCGAGCTCGCCGGAGGACCGGCTGCCGTCCGAGCGCAGGATCGCGGCGACCACCCGGCGGCGTACGTCGGTGCCGACGACCGCGGCCGCCCGGGCGGCCATCGTGTCGGTCGTCCAGCCGGCCGCGGACCGGGCCAGGAAGACCAGCACCACGAGGGCCGACCAGCGACCGACGTCGCCGTCGTGCAGGGCCGCGAGGACGAGCTCGGTGACCACCCACGCCTGGGCGACCAGCAGGATGCTGCCGACCATGCCCGCGGCCAGGACGACCGCGAGCTGGGACCGAGCCGGAGCGAGCTGGCGCCGGAGCCGGGGGTCGCCCGGCCTCACCGGCCCGCGGTCTCCAGCTCAGCCTCGGGGATGTGGTGCTCCGAGATCCGCCGACGGAAGACCCAGTACGTCCACGCCTGGTAGGCGAGCACGATCGGGGTGAAGATCGCCGCGACGATCGTCATGACCTTGAGCGTGTAGTCCGTGGCGGACGCGTTCGTGGTGGTCAGCGAGTACGCCGCGTCGGTCGTCGAGGGCATCACGTCGGGGAACAGGCCGACGAACAGCCCCGCCACCGCGAGCGCGATCGCCGCGAAGGTGCCGATGAAGCCCCAGCCCTCCCGGCCGGCACGGGCCATCGCGATGCCGCCCACCAGGGCGGCCGCGGCCAGCACGTAGAACACCGCCGACCCGACGTTGCCGGTCTCGACCTGCGCCCAGATCAGGAACACCACCGCGGCGACGGCCGCGCCCAGCCCGAGCTTGACGCTCAGCGCCCGCGCCCGCACCCGGATGTCGCCGTCGGTCTTGAGCGCCAGGAACATCGCGCCGTGGGTGAGGAACAGCAGCAGGGTGACGACGCCGCCGAGGAGGCCGAAGGGGTTCAGCAGCGTGAACAGGTTGCCGGTGAAGTCCAAGGTCCCGTCGATCGGCACGCCGCGCACGATGTTCGCGAACGCGACGCCCCACAAGATCGCGGGCACGAACGAGCCGATGATGATCGACAGGTCCCAGCGGGCCTTCCACGACTGCTCGGGCCGCTGGTGGCGGTACTCGAAGGCCAGGTTGCGCACGATCAGCGCGACCAGGATCAGCAGCAACGGCAGGTAGAACCCGCTGAACAGCGTCGCGTACCACTCCGGGAACGCCGCGAACGTCGCACCGCCCGCGGTGAGGACCCACACCTCGTTGCCGTCCCAGTGCGGGCCGATGGTGTTGATCATCATCCGGCGCTCGCGCTCGTTGCGAGCGAGCACCGGCAGCAGCATGCCGACGCCGAAGTCGAATCCCTCGAGGGTGAAGTAGCCGATCCAGAGGACGGCGATCAGGGTGAACCAGACTGTGGTGAGCTCCATCGATCCGTCTCTCGCTTAGTAGGCGAACGCCAGGGGTCGGTCCTCGTCCTCGTCACTGCCGCGCAGTGTCGGGTTCGGAGGCTCCTCGAACGGGTCGGCGCCCTTCTTGACGTACTTGACCAGCAGGCCGACCTCGATCACGGCCAGCACGGCGTACAGCAGCGTCAGCACGATCACCGAGATCCACGCCTCGAGCTCGCTCACGCCCGGCGAGACGCCGTGCGCCGTGGTCATCAGCCCGAACACCGCCCAGGGCTGACGGCCCATCTCGGTGAAGATCCAGCCGAAGGAGTTCGCGGCGACCGCGAGCACCGGCAGCGAGATCACCGCCGGGCCGAACCAGCGCGCGGTCGGCGTACGGCCCTTGCGGGTCAGCCAGAGCACCACCGCCGCGGCGCCGGCCACCACGAAGCCGAGCCCGATCATGAACCGGAAGGACCAGTAGGTCACCGGGATGTAGGGCGTGAAGTCGCCCGGTGAGTAGTACGCCGCGCCCGGGTCCTGGCCGTACTCCTGCTGGTACTGCTCGCGCAGGTCGTTGATGCCCTCGACCGGCGCGTCGGTGTCGCCCTCGGCGAGGAAGGAGAGCACGCACGGCACGGTCAGCGACCACTTCTCGTCCTTGCCGTCGGGAGTGCCGATCGTGAACAACGAGAACGGTGCGCACCCGTTCGAGTCGGTCTCGTAGAGCGCCTCGGCGGCCGCCATCTTCATCGGCTGGACGTCGGTCATGATCTTGCCCTGGATGTCACCGGTGATCGAGACCGCGAGACCCGCGACCAGCGCGACCACGGCGCCCAGCCGGATGCCCATCCGGTACGTCGACCGATCGTGCTCGAAGCGCTTCCTCGTGTAGAGCCAGGCGCTGATGCCGAGGATGAACGCGGCCGCGGTCATGTACGCCGAGGCGACCACGTGCGGGAACGTGACCAGCTGGACCTTGTTGGTCATCACCGCCCAGAAGTCGGTGAGCTCCGCGCGGCCGGTGTCGGGGTTGTACTCGTAGCCGACCGGGTGCTGCATCCAGGAGTTGGCGGCGAGGATGAACCACGCCGAGGCGAGCGTGCCGATGTGGACCAGCCACATGCAGCTCGCGTGCAGCTTGCGCGGCACCCGGTCCCAGCCGAAGATCCAGATCCCCAGGAACGTGGACTCCAAGAAGAACGCCAGCAGCGCCTCCACGGCCAGCGGCGCACCGAAGATGTCACCGACGAACCGGGAGTAGTCCGACCAGTTCATGCCGAACTGGAACTCCTGCACGATGCCGGTGACGAGGCCGAGCGCGAAGTTGATCAGGAACAGCTTCCCGAAGAACTTGGCCAGCCGCAGCCACTCGGGTTTCGCGGTGCGCAGCCACATGGTCTCCATCACCGCGACGAGCAGCGAGAGGCCGATCGTGATGGGCACGAACAGGAAGTGGTAGACGGTGGTGATGCCGAACTGCCACCGTGCGACGTCGAGGATGTCCACGAGACGACCTTCGGTCCCCTCGCCGTTCCGCAGTCATGGTCTCTGGGCCCCAGGTCCGGGACCAAGGTCCCTAATTGCCCCGGGGCGCGAGACCTGCATCACGCCGGGACACCTCCGCGGTGCCGAACCGTCACCGAATTGAGACAGAAGCCCGTCCGAAAAGTCTCTCGCGCGGTGGTTGAGGAGGTTGCGCAGCAACCGTCTCGAAACCAC
>NZ_DASWVI010000422.1:0-3683 GCF_036401255.1 Nocardioides sp.
CGCGGCCGCCGCGTACTCCTCGTGGGTCAGGCCCTCCCGCTCGCCGAGGGAGAACTCCCGCAGCCGGGCGTCCGGAACCGCGGCGAGGCCGGTCGCGGCCGCCACGGGGGCCGCGGTCTGCTGCGCCCGGGCGAGGTCGGAGGTCCACAGCAGCGACGGCCTCATCGCGGCCACCTCGGACGCGACGCCGGCAGCCTGCTCGTGGCCGGCGTCGTCGAGACCGACGTCGGTGTGCCCCTGCACGCGGAGCACGTGGTTCCAGGCGGTGCGGCCGTGGCGGAGCAGGACCAGCCGGCGGGGGCCGCTCACCGCTCGTGGGAGACGACGTCGGCCGGGAGCTTGATGGCCGGGCAGTCGCGCCAGAGCCGCTCGAGGGCGTAGAACTGCCGCTCCTCCTCGTGCTGGACGTGCACGACGACCTCGCCGTAGTCGATGAGGACCCAACGGCCGTCGCGCTCGCCCTCGCGGCGCAGCGGCTTGGCGCCGATCTCGCGCAGCTTGTCCTCGATCTCGTCGACGATCGACTTCACCTGCCGGTCGTTCGAGGCCGAGGCGAGCAGGAACGCGTCGGTGATCGCCAGCTGGTCGCTGACGTCGAAGGCGATGATCTGCTGGGCCAGCTTGTCGGAGGCGGCGCGGGCGGCGGCGTGGACGAGCTCGACGGCTCGTTCGGTGGCGGTCACGGCAGGTCCTCGGGAGCTTCCTGGGGGTAGAGGTCGTACTTGGCGATGTACTGGACGACGCCGTCGGGCACGAGGTACCAGACGGGCTCGCCGCGTTGCTTGCGCTTGCGGCAGTCGGACGAGGAGATGGCCAGCGCGGGGATCTCCACGATCGTCACCCGGTCGGCCGGGATCGTGGCCAGCGCCGCCTCGTCCATCGTGTAGCCCGGCCGGGTGCAGCCCACGAACTGGGCGAGCTCGAAGAGCTCCTCGGCGGCGCGCCAGGTGAAGATCTCGGCGAGCGCGTCGACCCCGGTGATGAAGTACAGCTCGTCGTCGGGCAGCTGGGCGCGCAGGTCGCGCAGCGTGTCGATCGTGTACGTCGGGCCCTGCCGGTCGATGTCGACGCGAGAGACGCTGAACCGCGGGTTGGCGGCGGTCGCGATCACCGTCATCAGGTAGCGGTGCTCGGCCGGCGACACGACCCGGTGGGACTTCTGCCAGGGGTCGCCGGTCGGGACGAACAGGACCTCGTCGAGGTCGAACCACGCCTGCACCTCGGACGCCGCGACGAGGTGTCCGTGGTGGATCGGGTCGAAGGTGCCACCCATGACCCCGACCCGGCGGGGAGTGGTCGTGGGGGCGGTCATGCGCTCGGCGGTCAGCTGTGCTCTCGTCCCGAGCCGAAGGCCAGCAGCGCGCCCAGCAGCGCGAGCAGGATGACCAGGGTGATCCCGCCCACCAGCCAGTGGTTCGGCACACTCTCGTTGACGTGCTCCTCGGCGGCGAGGGCGATGGCGAACGCGTTCAGCATGGGCGACACCCTACCGGGCGCGGTGCCGCCGGAGCGTCACGGACCGGTCCCGGGACGTCTCACCGGACGTGGCCGTCGCCGGTGACGACGTACTTGGTCGACGTCATCTCCGGCAGTCCCATGGGCCCACGCGCGTGCAGCTTCTGGGTGCTGATCCCGATCTCGGCGCCGAAGCCGAACTCGCCGCCGTCGGTGAACCGCGTCGAGGCGTTGACGAGCACCGCGGCGGAGTCGACGGCCGCCGTGAACCGCCGGGCGGCGGCCAGGTCCTCGGTGACGATCGCCTCGGTGTGCTGGCTCGACCAGCGCCGGATGTGCGTGATGGCCGCGTCGAGGTCGGGTACGACGGCCGCGGCGATGTCGAGGGAGAGGTACTCCTGCGCGTAGTCCTCGTCGGTGGCCGCCACGACACCGTCCTCGGCCCGGAACCGGGCGTCACCGTGCACCGTGACGCCGGACCCCTGGAGCGCCGCGACCACCCGCGGGACGAAGACGTCGGCGATGTCGGCGTGGACCAGCAGCGACTCGGCGGCGTTGCAGACGCTGGTGCGGTGGGTCTTGGCGTTGAGCACGATCGCGAGCGCCTTGTCGAGATCGGCCGCCCGGTCGACGTAGACGTGACAGTTGCCCACGCCGGTCTCGATGACCGGCACCGTCGACTCCTCCACGACCGAGCGGATCAGGCCCGCGCCGCCCCGCGGGATCAGCACGTCGACGTGGCCGCGGGCCCGCATGAGCGCCTTGACGCTGTCGTGGGTGTCGCCGGGCACGAGCTGCACCACGTCGGGGTCGAGGCCTGCCTGCGCGATCGCGTCGCGCAGCACCGCGACGATCGCGGCGTTGCTCGTGCGCGCGCTGGAGCTGCCGCGCAGCAGCACGGCGTTGCCGGACTTCAAGCAGATGCCCGCCGCGTCGGCGGTGACGTTGGGGCGCGCCTCGTAGATCATCCCGACCACGCCGAACGGCACCCGGACCTGGCGCAGCTCGAGGCCGTTGGCGAGCGTGCTCCCCCGCACGACCTCCCCCACCGGGTCGGGCAGCCCGGCGACGTCGCGCAGTCCTTGGGCCATGCCCGCCACCCGTTCGGGGGTCAGTCGCAGGCGGTCGACGATGTTGGCCGGCGTACCTCCCGACTCGGCACGGGCGACGTCCTCGTCGTTCGCGGCCAGGACCTCCGCCTCGCGGGCGAGCAATGCGTCGGCCATCGCCTCCAGCGCGCGGTCCTTCTCGGCGCGCGTCGCCAGGGCCAGCCCGTGGCTGGCGGCGCGGGCGCGCTCGGCGACGGCCAGCACCAGGTCCCCGGCACCGCCCGATGCGTTCGTGCTCATGGCCCGAGCGTAGTTCGCGCGACGTCGTGTCGAGCGGCCCGTCTTGCCGCTCGGCAACCAAAGGGCACCCCTCCGCGTCGAAGGTGGGTCAACTCACGCAGCGAACGCTGCCGACGGGGAAGGACCCGCATCTTGATCCGCTCGACCTCCCGCTCGACGCGCCGCTCTCTGGCGCTGCTCGCCTCACTCGCCTTGGCCCTCCCGGCCGTCGCGCAGCTGCCGGCGGCCACGGCCGCCGACCCCGGACGCACCCCGGTCACCGACCGGGCGACCGCCCCCCGTGCCGACGGCGCCGCGCCGGTGACGCTGTGGGCCCCGAAGGCCGTCACGGCCTACTCCTACCGCCACCGCGCCTGGACCGACCTCGGGCTGCGGCTGATCGCCCAGGGCGCGCCGTTCGAGCTCTGGTCGACGCGGCCGTCGTACGACGAGCCCATCCAGACCGTGTGGCGCACCGCCACCGGCGACGTGCCGCTGCCGGCCGGCTCGATGACGTCGTTCAGCGGGCTGGACCGGTTCTTGAGCATCACCATCGAGCCCGCGAAGGGCCGCGGCCCGACGCTGCACCTCAACCGCTCGGCGTGCCTCAACGGCTGGTCCGAGCGCGTCCGACCGGACGCACCGGCCCGCTCGGCGTACCCCCAGGGGTGCTGGTACAACCCGTTCACGCTCGGCTCGGTGCAGGGCATCCAGGACGGCTGGGCGACGCCGATCCTGGCCCAGGAGCGCCCGCTGCGGCTCGAACCCGGCAGGTACCGGGTGACCGCCACCATCGCGCCGAGGTACGCGGCCGCGTTCGGCCTGAGCCCGGCGGACACCACCCGCACCACGCGGCTCACCGTCTCGGAGGAGGACCGCGGTGGCCGTGGCCGGGTGGCG
>NZ_DASWVI010000423.1:0-5887 GCF_036401255.1 Nocardioides sp.
CGCCCGCCGGGGTTCTCCCGGAGCGGACGACGTTGCCCCGCCCGATGGTTTCGGGCGGGTCAACGTCGAGGTGGACCGGGGCCGGATGCGTCGGCCCGGCCCGACGGGAGTCAGCCGGAGACCGCCAGCTCCCGGTCCTGGCCGGCCGTCGTCGCGTCGGCGTCGGGGACCACGCGGGTCCCGGCCACCCCGGCGACGATGTCGGCGATGTCGCTCAGCGAGCCGATCGCCGCCGCGCGGCCGGTGTGCTCGACGAACCGGCACACCGCCTCGACCTTCGGGCCCATCGAGCCGGCCGCGAAGTCGAACGCCCGCAGCTCCGACGGAGTGGTCTCCGTCAGCCGACGCTGGTCGGGCGTGCCCCAGTCGACGTACACGCCGTCGACGTCGGTGGCGATCACCAGCAGGTCGGCGTCGATCTCACGGGCCAGCAGCGAGGACGCGAGGTCCTTGTCGATCACGGCCTCGACCCCGCGCAGGATGCGCCCGGGCTCGAGGACGGTCGGGATGCCGCCGCCGCCGGCGCAGATCACGACGGTGCCGTTCTCCACGAGCGAGCGGATCGAGGGCACCTCGTAGATGTGCTGCGGCTCCGGCGACGCGACGACCCGGCGATAGGACGACCCGTCGGGGCGGATCGCCCAGCCGTTCTCGGCCGCGAGGCGCTCGGCCTCCTCCTGCATGTAGATCGGGCCGATGAACTTCGTCGGGTTCTGGAACGCCGGGTCCTCCGGGTCCACGCGCACCATCGTCAGCAGCGTGGCGATGTGCTTCTCCAGCGGCAGGACGTTGCCGAGCTCCTGCTCGATCACGTATCCGATCATCGCCTCGGTCTGGGCGCCGAGGACGTCGAGCGGATAGGGCCGCACGTCCTCGTACGCCGCCGCCTGCAGGGCGAGCAGGCCGACCTGCGGGCCGTTGCCGTGCGCGATGACCACCTCGTGGTCGGGCACCACGGTCGCGATCCGCTCGGCGGCGATCCGGATGTTCGCGCGCTGGTTGTCCGCCGTCAGCGGTTCACCACGGCGCAGGAGGGCGTTGCCCCCCAGGGCGATCACGATCCTCATCTCACGTCCCCTCAGGCCAGCGACGCCACGAGGAGCGCCTTGATCGTGTGCATCCGGTTCTCCGCCTGGTCGAAGGAGATGTTGGCCGCGGACTCGAACACGTCCTCGGTGACCTCGATCCCCTCGGCGAGCTGCGGGTACTGCTGGACGACCTGTGCACCGACCTTGGTCTGGGTGTTGTGGAAGGCCGGCAGGCAGTGCAGCACCTTGACCCGCGGGTTGCCGGTGGCGCGCAGCAGTTCGGCGTTGACCTGGAACGGCAGGCAGGCCTCGACCCGGTCGGCCCACGACTCGACCGGCTCGCCCATGGACACCCACACGTCGGTGTAGATGAAGTCGACGCCGTCGACCGCGGCCGACGGGTCGTCGGTGACCAGGATCCGGGCACCGGACTCCTCGGCGAGCTCGTGGCAGAGCTTCACCAGCTCGTCCTCGGGCCACAGGTCCTGCGGGGCGCCGATCCGCACGTCCATGCCGAGCTTGGCGGCGACCAGCATGAGGGAGTTGGCCACGTTGTTGCGGCCGTCGCCCATGTAGGCGAACGCGATCTCGTGCACCGGCTTGTCGCTGTGCTCACGCATGGTGAGCACGTCGGCGAGCATCTGGGTCGGGTGGAACTCGTCGGTGAGTCCGTTGAACACCGGCACGCCGGCGTACTTCGCGAGCTCCTCGACGACGTCCTGGGAGAACCCGCGGTACTCGATGGCGTCGTACATGCGGCCGAGCACCCGGGCGGTGTCCGCGACCGACTCCTTGTGCCCGAGCTGGGACGAGGCGGGGTCGATGTAGGTGACGTGCGCGCCCTGGTCGTAGGAGGCGACCTCGAAGGCGCAGCGGGTGCGGGTGGAGGTCTTCTCGAAGATCAGCGCGACGTTGCGGCCCTGCAGGAGCTGGCGCTCGGTCCCGGCGTACTTCGCGCGCTTGAGGTCGCGCGAGAGGTCGAGCAGGTAGCGGATCTCGTCCGCGGTGTGGTGACGCAGGCTCAGCAGGTGCCGCCCGCGAAGGTTGACCGGCATGGTGGTTCCTCTCTCTTCCGGTCGGGAAGGTCAGTACTCGATGGGGTCGCGCAGGATCGGGCAGGTCATGCACCGACCGCCGCCGCGGCCCCGGCCCAGCTCGCTGGCGTCGATGGTGATGACCTCGATGCCGGCCTTGCGGAGCTGGGTGTTGGTGTGGGTGTTGCGGTCGTAGCCGACGACGACGCCGGGCTCGAGGGCCAAGACGTTGTTGCCGTCGTCCCACTGCTCACGGGCGGAGCCGAACCGGTCCCCACCGGTGGGCACCACGCGCATCGGCACGCCGAGCGCGTCGGAGACGACGTCGACGAAGTGCTTGTCCTCGTGCCGGACGTCCAGCCCGGAGGGCGAGGAGTCGTCGGGCCGCAGCGAGAAGCTGTTGATCGCGTCGACGACGGGGCCGTACGCCGTCACGACGTCGCGGTCGCAGAACGTGAACACGGTGTCGATGTGCATGGCCGCCCGCGTCCGCGGGAGGCCGGCGGCGATGACCCGCTCGGCGGCGCCGGCCGCGAACAGGGACCGGGCGACCTGGGTGATGGCCTGCTGGGAGGTCCGCTCGCCCATGCCGATCACGACGACGCCGTTGCCGATCGGCATCACGTCGCCACCCTCGATCGTGGCCTGGCCACGGTCGCGGGGCTGCTGGTCGGGGTCGCCGAACCAGACCCGGAAGTCCTCACCCGCGAAGCTGGGGTGGAACCGGTAGATCGCGGTGGTCAGCAGCGTCTCCTGCCGGCGGGCCGGCCAGTACATGCTGTTGAGCGTCACGCCGTTGTAGACCCACGAGGAGTTGTCGCGGGCGAAGACGGTGTTCGGCAGCGGCGGCAGCACGAACTGCTGCACGTCGGCGTCGCGGAACGACCGCAGGAACGAGCCGGCCATGTCGTCGGGGACGTCGCTGAACGCGACGCCGCCGATGAGGAACTCGGCGAGCTTCTCGGCCGGCAGGCTCTCCAGCCAGGCGCGGACCTCGTGGACCAGGCCGGGGCCGATCTGGTCGTCGGTGATCTTGCGGTCGAGGATCCAGTTGCGGCCCTCGGGGTAGCGCACGACGTCGACGAGGAGCTGGAGCATGTCGAGGACCTCGACACCGCGGTCGCGCATCTTCATCACGAAGTCGTAGTGGTCGCGCTTGGCCTGGCTGACCCAGATCACGTCGTCGTAGAGGAGCTCGTCGCAGGTGTCGGGCGTGAGCCGCAGGTGGGCCAGTCCGGGCGCGCAGACCATCACGCGTCGCAGACGGCCGGCCTCGGACCATACGCCGACTCTGGGGTCGGTGACGGTCTCGGCGACCGTCCCCCGGGGGAGCTGTTCGATTGCCATGGTGAGCCTTCCTTGCTCAGAACGGTGGGTGGGCCGGGTCGACGGGCCGGCGCTGGGGTGGCGACAGCGCCGGGATCGGCGGGGCGGCGGCCCGAGGACCGCCCCGCCTCCCGTGCGTGGGCTCGATCAGATCGAGACGAAGCCCTGGACCAGGCCGATGACGCCGGCGACCGCGAGAGCCGCGACCACCGCCACGACCACGCGCTCGGCGGCCGTGAAGATCTCCGCCTTGACCTGGTTGCGCGCCCAGACGTAGAGAGCGGTGCCGACCAGGTAGAAGATGCCGGCCACCAGGACGTACTCCCAGCCGCCCGCGTAGACGAGCCACACGGCGTAGGCCAGGGCGACCAGGCCGACGACGAGGTCGCGGGTGCGGCTCTCGCCCGCACCGTAGGACTCACCGGTGAACGCCAGCTTGACCTGGTAGAGCGCCGACCAGAGGTACGGCAGCAGGATCAGCGAGGTCGCCAGGTAGATCAGGTCGGTGTAGGTGTTCTCGTTGAACAGGGTCCACAGCAGCATCAGCTGCACGCAGCCGTTGGTCAGCCACAGCGCCATCGTCGGCGAGCCGTGCCGGTTCTCCGCACCGAGCTGGCGGGGCACCACGCCCTCGCGGGCGGGCAGGCGCAGGATCTCCACGCACAGCAGCACCCACGACAGCAGGGCGCCGATCAGCGAGACCGCGAGGCCGATCGAGATGAAGTCGGCGCCCCAGCTGCCGACCTCGTGCTCCATCAGGCCCGCCATCGACGGGTCCTCGAGTCCGGCGATCTTGGCCTGGTTCATCAGGCCGTAGGAGAGCACGTTCACGGCGAGCAGCAGGGCCAGCACGCCGACGAAGCCGATCACGGTGGCGCGGCCGACGTCGCTGCGCTTGCCGGCGCGCTGGCTGTAGACCGAGGCGCCCTCGATGCCGATGAACACCCAGACGGTGACCAGCATCATGTTCTTGACCTGGTCGAGCGTGGAGCCCAGGCCCTGGCCGTCGCCCCAGAAGTCGGCGGTGAAGATGCCGGCCTTGAAGCCGACGAGCGCGATCGCGATGAACGTGACGATCGGGACGACCTTGGCGATCGTGACGAGCGTGTTGACGAACGCCGCGGTGTGGACGCCGCGCAGGGTGAGCGCGTGCAGGATCCACAGCACGATCGACGCGACGACGATCGCGGACACGGTGTTGCCGCCCTCGAACGTCGGCCAGAAGTTGCCCAGCGTCGCCATCAGCAGGACGAGGTAGCCCACGTTGCCGATCCAGGCACTGATCCAGTACCCCCAGGCCGAGGTGAAGCCGAGGTAGTTGCCGAAGCCGGCGCGGGCGTATCCGTAGACACCGCCGTCGACGTCGGGCTTGCGACGCGACAGGGTCAGGAAGACGAACGCCAGCATCAGCATGCCGACGCCGGTCACTCCCCATCCGATGAGCAGCGGCCCGGGAGCCGCGCTCCCGGCCATCTGCGAGGGCAGCGCGAAGATGCCGCTTCCGATCATCGACCCCACGACGAGGGCGATCAGAGCGGGCAGCGCCAGGGTGCCGGCGCCTCTCGCAGGCTGCTCAGGGCTCGGGCCCGACGGTGGTCGGACCATCTGCTGAGTCATGTTTTCGGGCCTCCTTCAGGAGGACGGAAGACCGATCTCCCGTCCTGTGAAGGACGCTAGGTGCGGCGAGGAGGCGCACAGCAGGGACGAACGGCACCAGGGATCCGGGATGGGTCCTGGCCCCTCCGCGGGCCCCGAACGGCGCGGGTCCGGGTCGTTGCGAATGATCCTACGCCCGCCTGCATGACCTTGCATCGGTTGGTGCGGGGAGCCCCGGTCGGCCGCCGCGAACCATGCCGTGGCGAAGGTCCCGGGACGGTCCCGTCCGGCCGGGACCCACACCGGGACTCCTCACCGGGACTCACCGGGAGGGTCGGCCGGGATCAGTCGGCGAGGTCGATCAGCACCTTGCCGACGACGCCGCCCTCGACGGCGTCCTGGGCCCGGGCGGTCTCCTCGAGCGGGTAGTGGTGCAGCGGCAGGCCGGCGTCCGCACCGACCCGCAACGCACCGTCGCGCACCGCGGCGGCCACGTCCTCCACTGCAGCACGGAGCAGGTCCTCGGCCAGGGTGTAGAGGATGAGGAACTGGAAGCGCAGGTTCTTGCCGAACGCCGCGCGCAGCGGCATCGTCAGCGTGTCGCCACCGTTGTTGGCGTAGATCGAGACCGTGCCGTGCACGCGCACGACCTCGAGGTCGAGATCGATGTTCTGGGCGGGCGCGACCTCCACGGCCAGGTCCACGCCGTCGGGCGCGACGGCGAGGATCGCCTCGGCCGTGCCGGGCTGCCGGTAGTTCACGACGTGGTGGGCGCCGGCGGCGCGCGCCAGCTCGGCCTTCTCGGCGCTGCTGACCGTGGTGACGACGGTGGCGCCGGCCCAGCGGGCGAGCTGGATGGCGGCGTTGCCGACGGCGCCCGCTCCCCCGGCGACCAGGACCACC
>NZ_DASWVI010000424.1:0-5348 GCF_036401255.1 Nocardioides sp.
GCTCGTCCGACGTACCGGTGACAGCACCACCGACCACAGGAGGCACCGATGCGCTACATCACGTTCGTCAAGATGGCCGAGGGACTCGAGGACCCGCCCCTCGCGCTCCAGGAGGCGATGGCCAAGGAGATGGACCAGGCGATCGCCGAGGGCACCCTGCTCGAGGCCGGGGGCCTGTCCGGCATGCGCGACAGCACCGAGATCCGCCTCCGGTCCGGCACGATCACCCAGGTCGACGGGCCCTACGCCGAGGGCAAGGAGGTCGCCGGAGGCTACGCGATCACCGAGGTCCGCAGCCACGAGGAGGCCGTCGAGGGTGCCCGCCGGGTGCTCGAGCTGCACCAGCAGTACTGGCCGGGCTGGGAGGGCTCGGTGGAGATCCGGCAGATGTTCACCGCTCCCGGCCAGTGACGGGAGAGCCCTCCCCTACCCTCACCGACCGGGCGATCACGGCGGTCTGGCGGCACGAGTCCGTGCGGCTCGTGGCGGCGCTGGCCCGGATGACCCGGGACCTCGACCTGGCCGAGGACCTCGCTCAGGACGCCCTGGTCGCCGCCCTCGAGCAGTGGCCCGGCCAGGGCGTCCCCGCCAATCCCGGCGCCTGGCTCACCGCCGTGGCCAAGCGCCGGGCGATCGACCGGTTCCGGCGCGACGACACCCTGCGCCGGCGTACCGCCGAGATCGCCCACGATCTCGCACGTGACGGGGAGGAGACGGCCATGCCCGACCTCGCCGCGGCCGTCGACCACATCGAGGACGACGTGCTGCGCCTGGCGTTCGTCTGCTGCCACCCGGTGCTGCCGCCGGAGTCGCGGGCGGCGCTGACCCTGCGTCTCGTGGGCGGGCTCACGACCGCCGAGATCGCCCGGGCCTACCTGGTCAAGGAGGCGACGATGGGGCAGCGGATCTCGCGGGCCAAGCGGCTGCTGGCGCAGCGCGGCGTCTCGATGGACCCGCCGACCGGGCCGGAGCGCGAGGAGCGTCTCGCGGACGTGATGGCCGTGGTGTACCTGATCTTCAACGAGGGGTACGCCGCCACCGCGGGCGAGGACTGGACCCGGCCCGAGCTCTGCCTGGAGGCGATGCGGCTCGCGCGGATGCTCGCGGCGCTGGTGCCCGACGACCCCGAGGCGCACGGCCTGCAGGCACTGCTGGAGCTGCAGGGGTCCCGGCTCGCCGCGCGGCGCGACGCCGACGGCATGCCGGTGTTGTTGGAGGCGCAGGACCGGCGCTGCTGGGATCGGCTGCTGATCCGGCGCGGGCTCGCGGCGCTCGACCGGGCCGAGACGCTGGCCGGCGCCGGGCGGCCCGTCGGCAGCTACGTCCTGCAGGCCTCCATCGCGGCCTGCCATGCCCGGGCCCGGCGTGCCGAGGACACCGACTGGTCGCGGATCGCGCTGCTGTACGACGTACTCGCCTATGCCGCGCCCGGGCCGGTCGTCGAGGTGAACCGGGCCCTCGCCCACGGCCGGGCGTTCGGGCCGGTGGCCGGCCTCCTGGTGCTGGACGCGGTGGCGGACGAGCCGGCCCTGGCCGCCTCACCGCTGCCCCTGGCGGTCCGGGGCGATCTGCTCGAGCGCGCCGGCCGGTCCTCCGAGGCCGCGGCGGCGTTCCGCGAGGCAGCGGTCCGCAGCCGCAACGGCGAAGAGCGGCTGCTGCTGACCGGGCGGGCCGATGAGAACGCCCGGCGGGGCCGGTCTGATCCTGCGACCGCCTCCCCCAGCGAAGGAGCAGGACGATGAGCAGGGTTCCCGGCGAACCGATCTGGATCGAGCTGTTCACCGCCGACACCGACCGCGCCGGCGCCTTCTACGGCGACCTGTTCGGCTGGACGGTCGAGGAGAGCGGCCCCGAGCTCGGCAACTACGCGCTGTTCCTGCGCGACGGCGAGCCGATCGCGGGACTGATGCGCAACGACATCGGCGTGCCCGACACGTGGTCGGTCTACCTGCACAGCGCCGACGCGGTGGCGACGGTCGCGGCGGCCCGCGCGCACGGTGGCCAGGTGGTCGTCGAGCCGATGCAGGTCGCCGACCGCGGCCACATGGCCGTCGTGGCCGACCCGTCGGGCGCCTCGGTCGGCATCTGGCAGCCGCTGGAGTTCGACGGGCTCGCCACCCGCGGCGAGGACCGGGCGCCGTCGTGGTTCGAGCTGCACACGACCGGCTACGCGGCGGCCGTGCCGTTCTACCGCGCGGTGTTCGGCTGGTCGACCCACGAGGTCAGCGACAGCCCGGAGTTCCGCTACACCACGCTCGGGAAGGACGACGACGCGCTCGCCGGGATCATGGACGCGACCGGGCACTTCGACGGCCAGCCCTCGGCGTGGGTGTTCTACGTGCAGGTCGACGACGCGGACGCGACGCTGGCCCGCGCGCTCGATCTCGGGGCCCGCCGCCTGCCGGACACGGGCCCGCACGACACGCCGTACGGCCGGCTCGCGGTGCTGGCCGACCCCGCCGGCGTACCCCTCAGTCTGGTGGGTCCGAACCGGGGCTGATCCTCCCGCCTCCGCTGTAACGCCCGTTTACCCTCTCCTCCCACCACGCTGCAACACGGTGGCAGGAAGGGATAACACGGCGTTACAGCGAGGGAGGAGGCCCGGCTCAGTCGCCGCGGGCGGCCTTGGAGTCGGGGAACATCCGGTCGAAGCGGTGGAACATCCAGTCGCTGAGGCGCGGTGCGAGCAGGTTGACCAGCTCACCGACATCGCCGGCGCGGGTGTTGACGGTCAGCGGGCGGTCCTCCAGGGCCCGCAGCACCCGGGCGGCGGCCTGCTCGGGAGTGGCGCCGCGGCCGGCGTACGCCTCGGTCGGCGCGGACATCGCGGTGCGCACCAGCGCGAAGCGCATGTTGGTGAACGTCACGCCGTCGCCGTAGGTCTCCCGGCCGGCGATCCGGCTCCACGTGTCGAGCGCGGACTTGGAGGCGAGGTAGGCGCTGAACTTCGGCGCCTTCATCTGCACGCCCCAGCTGAGCACGTTGACGACGTGGCCGAAGCCCTGCTCGCGCATCGCGGGCAGCAGCCCCATCGTCAGCCGCACGGGCCCGAAGTAGTTGATCGCCATCGTGCGCTCGAAGTCGTGGAACCGGTCCTGGGTCAGCTCCAGGGACCGCCGGATCGAGCGGCCGGCGTTGTTGACCAGGTAGTCGACCGCGCCGTGCTCGGCGAGCACCTGCTCGACGAGCGCGTCGACGGCGTCGCCGTCGGTCAGGTCGCAGGAGTACGCCGCCGCGCGCCCGCCCGTCTCCTCGATCTCCCGGCGGACCCGGTCGAGCTCGTCGGCGCGCCGGGCGACGAGGAGCACCGTCGCACCGGTGCGGGCGACGGCGTACGCGGTGGCCTCGCCGATGCCGGAGGAGGCGCCGGTCACCAGCACGGTGCGGCCGGCCAGCGGGCTGGCCGGGTCGCCGGTGACCCGGCGCACGGCACGCCCGACCCGGGCGAGCGGCGTGGCGAGCAGGAGTCCCATGGGGCAGGACGGTAGCGGAGCGGGCGCCGCCGCGGTCCGGCCATTGACAGAAACGAACGGTCGTGCTTTTCTCGGTCCATGACCAAGGGCACGGAGACGCGCGCCGCGATCCTCGACGAGGCCGCCGCGATCGCCTCCCAGGTCGGCCTCGGCGGGCTGACCATCGGCACGCTGGCCACCCGGACCGGCCTGTCCAAGAGCGGCCTATTCGCCCACTTCGCCTCCAAGGAGGCCCTCCAGGTCGACGTGCTCGTGCGCGCCCGCGATCAGTTCGTCGACCGGGTGCTGCGGCCGGCGATCGCCACCCCGCGCGGTGAGCCGCGGGTGCGCGCCCTGTTCGAGCACTGGCTCGCCTGGCAGCAGAGCGGCCTGCCCGGCGGCTGCATCTTCATCGACGCGGTCAGCGAGTTCGACGACCAGGACGGCCCGGTCCGCGACGAGCTGCTCCGCTCCGAGCGCGACAAGGCCGAGTCGGTCATGACGATCGCCGCCACCGCGGTCGCCGAGGGCCACTTCGCCGAGGGCCTCGACCTCGAGCAGTTCGTCTTCGAGCTCGAGGGCATCATGCTCACCCACCACCACAGCAGCCGGATGCTGCGCGACCCCCGGGCCACGACCCGCGCCCACACCGCCTTCGACCGACTCGTCGAGTCGGCCCGCCCCTCCCACTGAGCTCAGGAGCATCTCTCGTCATGGCATCTTCAGGTTCCAGGAAAAGCACGATCGTTCGTGCTACTACTCGCCTCTCGTTCCGCGTCCTCGACCAGGTCGCGCCCGCCCTCGGGGCCCGCCTGGTCGAGCGGATCTGGTTCCGCATCCCGCGCGGCATGCCGCTCGTCGAGCCGACCGGCACGCCGTTCGAGGTGCGCTGGCTGGGCCGCACGATCCGCGGTCAGGTCTGGGGCGAGGGCGCCCCGGTCTACCTCGTGCACGGCTGGGGCGGCAACGGCGACCAGATGCGCCACTTCGTCGAGCCGCTGGTCGCCGCGGGGCACCGGGTCGTGGCGTACGACGCTCCCTCGCACGGCCGGTCCGACCCGGGCCAGCACGGCCCCGAGTCCTCCGACGCCGTCGAGCTCGGCCAGGCACTGGACGCCGTGGTCGCGGAGTTCGGCCCGGCCCACGCCGTCGTGGCCCACTCCCTGGGCACGCTCTCCCTGCTGCTCGCCCTGCGCGACGGCTGGTGCACCGCCGAGCGGGTGGTGCTGATCGCGCCGGTCGACGGCGTGCCGGCGTTCACGGCGTTCTTCCGCGCGGTGCTGGGCTTCGGCGACCGCACCGAGCGCCACAGCGACCGGCGCGTCCGGGCGCGCACCGGCTACGACCCCGCCGACCTGCAGACGCTGAGCCTCGCCGAGGACGCCGGGCCCGCTGCGCTGGTGGTGCAGGACCGCGACGACCGCACGCCCGGCGTCGGGATCGCGCGCGAGCTCGCCGCGCGGTGGCCGGACGCGGCGTACGTCGAGACCCGCGGGCTCGGGCACAACCGGGTGCTGGCCGACCCGGGCGTGGTCGCGATCGTGGTGGACTTCGTCGGCGGCGTGGAGCAGCGCGACGAGCTCGCCGGCTGAGATCAGGTCGTCTCCCAGCGGAACAGCCGGGCGGCGACGAGCGTGACCACGACCGCGAACGCGGCGAGGATGCCCATCGGCGCCAGCGCGGCCGTCCAGGGCTCGCCGCGCACCATCACGTCGAGCATCCCCTCGTTGAGGTGGCGCAACGGCAGCACCTGGGCGAACCCGCGCAGCCAGGCGGGCGCGATGTCGAGGGGGAAGAACGAGCCGGCCAGGAAGGCCATCGGGAGCACCATGAAGTTCGCGGCGTTGACCGCGCCCTCGGTGGTCTTGGTGATCGCGCCGGCGAGCAGCCCGACCG
>NZ_DASWVI010000425.1:0-1584 GCF_036401255.1 Nocardioides sp.
GCCCGTGCAGCTCGGCGTCGATGCGAGCCACCCGCTCGGGCAGCAGACGCCGGTAGAAGTGGGCGAGCCGGAGCGCGAGCTCGGCGTCACGGGCGTCGCCGGTCAGGTCGTCGAGCGCGGCGGGGTCGAAGACCACCGGCGCGGTGATGGCGTCGTTCATGCGGGGTCGCTCCCCTGGGCGGCGGGGTCGCGGCGCCAGACCGTGGTGAGCCCGAGCGCCAGCAACCCGGCGAGGGCGGCCCAGAACACACCGTGCTGGACGACCGGGGCGCGCAGGACGCGGATCGCCGTACCCAGCTCGGGGACGACGGCTCGGACCTCCCAGACCTGGTCGTCCTGCAGGGTCGCGGTCCACGGGTCGGCGTGGTCGTTCGCGTCGCCCTTCGTGCGGATCGCGATCGATCCGTCGCGGTGGAGCACCTCGACCACCCGGTGGGTCTCGACGCGGTGGTCCTCGATCGGGATCTGGTAGGTGATCACGTCACCGACCTCGACGTCGGCGGCCGGCTTGGCGGTCGTGACGACCACGTCCCCGGGGCTGATCCCGGGCTCCATGCTGCCGGTGAGCATCGTGGAGGTGCGGTAGCCGAACAGGTGCGGTCCGACCGCCAGCAGCGCGAAGACCAGCAGGCAGCCGACCAGCACGAGGTCGATGACGACGCCGAAGGCACGCCGCGGGCCACGGCGCGGGCCACGGCGCGACGGCGGCGCCGCGGTGGCGTGGCGTCCGGCGGTGGTGGTGCTGCTCATCGGCGACGGCTCCTCTCCTGGCTGTTCGCGGGTGCCCGGGTGGTGAACCGGGGGGCCGTCCCCCCACAGACGGCCCCCCGGTGTCTGGGTCAGCGGAACTCGGCGGTCCGCTGGGTGGCGTCGAACGTGAAGGTGACCAGGTTCGACAGGCCCTGGAGCGCGTTGTCGGCGCCGTCGGGCAGCGTCAGCTGCACGCGCAGGTTCGAGGTCGCGGCCGCGGCGTTCAGCGTCTCGGTCGCGGCGGCGAGATCGATGTCGGTGCCGAGGACGGCGCGCTGGGCGACGACACCGGTGGTCGCGCCGGAGCAGGCGAGCTCGTTGGTGTTGCCGACCGGCGCCCAGGGCACCGAGCACTGGTCGATCCTCAGCTGCAGCCCGCCGGCGGCGGTCAGTGCGTTGGCGGTCTGGCCGGTCGTGGTGAGCCGCACCGAGCCGAACGCCTCGGTCTCGCCGCTGCGGGTCAGCGTGATCGTGCGCTGGACGGTGTCGCCGGGCACCAGGTTGTCCGCCGCGACCGACACCCCGCGCGCGCCGCCGCTGCTCGACCCGAGCACGACCTCGCCGGCGCTGGCGCGCTGGCTCGCCGTGGTGGTCGAGGTGAAGCCACCGAACGTCCCGAGGCCCGCGACCGAGGCGGCCGCACCCACGAGGACGACGGAAGCGAGGATCTTGCCGGTGGTCGTGCTGGCGGCGATGCGCATTGCAGGTTCCTTTGCTGAGCTCCAGCCGCCCGGTCTCGACGCGGTAGCGCCGCGGGGCTGTCGCTGGTCGGATCGTGTGATCCCGACTCTGCTCCGGCAGGTTCAAGCGACGCCCAGATCCGATGCGAGGTTC
>NZ_DASWVI010000426.1:0-2639 GCF_036401255.1 Nocardioides sp.
CTCGCGCGGGCCGGGTTCGGCCAGCAGCGCGCGCGCCGCGTCGAGCAGCGCGCGGTGCTGGCGGGCGCGGTGCTCGGCGACGGTGGCGGCCTGGATCCTCGGCACCACGCCCTCCCTCCCGACCGGCCGGCCGGCCGGCCCCGTGACCGGCTAACCCTCGAACACCCGCAACGACCCGTCGATCATCTCGTAGACCCGGTCGCTGTGGTGCAGCACGTCGTGGTCGTGGGTCACCATCACCGTCGCCACCTCGTGCTCGCGGGCCTCCCGGGCCAGGAGCGCGACGATCTCCTGGCTGCGCTGGCGGTCCAGCGCGGCGGTCGGCTCGTCGACGAGCAGCAGCCGGGGACTGGTGACCAGCGCCCGGGCGATGCCGACCCGCTGCCGCTCGCCACCGGAGAGCTGGTGCGGGCGGCGGTCGGCCTTGTGCTCCATCCCGACCTCGGCCAGCAGCGCGACCGGGTCGCGCTCGCTACGCCGACCCCCGAACCGGCCCGGCAACCGCAGCTGATCGGCCGCGGTGAGCGCGGGGATCAGGTTGCCGGACTGGAACACGAACCCGATGTGGTCCCGGCGCAGCCGCGCCCGGCCGCGGGCGCCGGCGGCGGCCGTCTCCTCGCCGTCGACGACCACCCGGCCCGAGGTGGGCAGCGTCAGCGCCCCGGCGACCGCGAGCAGGCTGGACTTGCCGGAGCCGGACGGGCCGACGACCGCGACCAGCTCGCCGGGTCGGACGGCGAGCGTCACGGAGTCGAGCGCCTGCACGGTCTCGTCGCCGTCGCCGAGCAGCAGCGTGACGTCCTCGAGCAGCAGGCCGGGCGCGGTCGCGGTCATCGGTTGCCTCCCAGTGCGGAGAGCGGGTCGACCCGCACGATCCGGACGACGGCGGCGGCCGCCCCGGCGACGCCGAGCACGACCAGCAGCACCGACGCGAGCAGGATCGAGCCGGCGCTGAGCGCGAACGGCATCGAGGTGCCCTCGATCAGCGCTCCGGCGCCGACGCCCACCCCGACGCCGACGGCGGTCGAGGCGAGCAGGAGCAGCAGGGACTGGGCGAGGCTGTCGCGCAGCAGGTAGCCCGCCGGTGCGCCCATCGCGCGCATCACCGCGATCTCCTGGCGGCGCTGGATCGTCCAGACGGTGAAGAAGGCACCGACCACGAGGGCGGAGATCGCGTAGAGGAAGACCTGGATCAGCGTGAGCGTCGAGGTCTCGGCCGTGTAGCCGGGGGACGCGCCGTACGACGCCTCCTTGGTCAGCGACTCGGTGCCGGCGGCCCGGTCGCCTGCGGCCAGGTCGACGTCGCCGTCGGCGCGGACCGCCACCGCGGTGATCTCGTCGCGGGCGCCGGCGGAGATCGGCTCGCCGGGCCGCGCGCCGACCTTGACCCGCTGCCAGGTCTCGAGCGGGACGTACGCGATGTCGACGTGGCCGTAGGTGTGCTGGCCGGCGAGCACGCCGACGACGTGCAGCTCGGTGCCGATCCGGTCGATCGTCACCGTGTCGCCGAGCCGCAGGCCCTGGTCGACGAGCGTCTGGCTGACGACGATCCCGTGCGGGTCGCCGCCGAGCGGCTCGCCCTCGACCGGGGCGGGGTCGACGAACGTTCCGGGCTCGACGCCGAAGAGCGCCAGGTCGACGGCCAGGCCGCGGTCGCTGTGGGCGTTGGCGAGCGTGTTGCCGAACGGCGCGGCGTCCTCGACGCCGGGCTGCTTCGCCCACTCGCCCACCGCCGAGAGCGTCACGACACTGCGCGAGAACGCGGTGTCGTGGGGCACGTCCATCTCGAAGGCGAACGACGTGACGGGCATCTTCTGCAGCCCGGAGACGCCGTCGTCGACGAGCCCGACCGACAGGCCGGACAGGAGCACCATCAGCACCGCGATCAGCGCGACGACGGAGCCCATGAGCGCGAAGCGGGTACGAGCGAAGCGGAGCTCACGGACGGCGAGGAACACGATCGCCCCCTCCGCACGGACAGACGGTTGACGACACCATGTCGGCATCTTACCGACGCAGCGTCGGCATCTCCCGGCCGGGGGTCAGCGCCCGAGCAGCGCGCGCAGCGGCAGCGTGCCCACCGGCAGGCCGTGGGCGTCGTAGTAGGCGAACATCGCGCTCAGCCACGGATGGGTCCCCGGATCCTCCACGCGCTCGGCGAGGACGCCCGCCTCCGCGGCGAGTCCGGCCACCGTGGCGACCCGTGAGGCCAGCTCGTAGGTCGCGCCCGCGTGGCCGTCCTCCAGCAGCACGGTCGCGGCCGCGGCCCCCACGTCGGCGAGGTCGGCGAACCCGAAGACGGCGTGCACGTCGTACGGCACCCGCACCGGCCCGGACAGGTCGAGGTTCTGCAGGTAGGCGCCCGGCTGCAGGATCGTCCACGCGAGCCCCGAACGGCGGACCAGGTCCTCGGCCCGCGCCTTGCCGAGGTGGTGCGGCATGTCGGGGCAGTACGGCGAGGCCACGGAGTGGTAGCCGACCCGCGTCACGCCCGCCGCGCGCAGGGCCTCGAGCACGGTCGCGACGTACCCCGGCTCGTCGGGGTGGAGGTTGGGCGCGACGACGTACGCCGCGTCGCACCCGGGGACCCGCGACGCCAGGTCGGGCCAGTCGGCGCGGCCCAGCGCGACCGGCTCGGC
>NZ_DASWVI010000427.1:0-2290 GCF_036401255.1 Nocardioides sp.
ACGTGAAGAACTACGACGGCTCGTGGACCGAGTACGGCTCGCTGGTCGGCGTCCCGGTCGTCCTGGGCGACGAGCGCGGCTCTGCCGATGAGGTGGGGCGCTGATGTGCGGCGCGACCGCGGGCGGGCTGTCGCTGGACGGCGTCGACGTGAAGAAGGAGGCGATCGTCCAGGGGCAGGTGCTCCGCGACGGTGAGCCGGTGCCGAACGCGTACGTGCGGCTTCTGGACCGCAGCGGCGAGTTCACCGCCGAGGTCCCGACGTCCGCGAGCGGGCACTTCCGCTTCTTCGCCGGCGACGGCGAGTGGACCCTGCGCACCCTGGCCCCCAAGGCCGACCCCGTCGACAAGCGCGTGCACGCCGCCGTCGGCTCGGTCGCCGAGGTCGTCATCGCGCTGTCTTCGTAGGTCGAGCTTGTCGAGACCCCGCAGTGACTCGGTCCGCGCTGTCCTCGGTGGTCGAGTAGCCGTCGCGAGGGACGAGCGACGGCGTATCGAGACCCAGCAGCGACTCGGTGGCCGAGGTCGTGATCGCGCTGTCCTCGGTGGTCGAGTAGCCGTCGCGAGCCCCGCAGCGACTCGGTCCGCGCTGTCCTCGGTGGTCGAGTAGCCGTCGCGAGGGACGAGCGGCGGCGTATCGAGACCCCAGCAGCCACTCGGTCGCCGAGGTCGTGATCGCGCTGTCTTCGGTGGTCGAGTAGCCGTCGCGAGGGACGAGCGACGGCGTATCGAGACCCCGCAGCCCGCGTGGCCGCGGGGGTCTCGGCCGTCGAGCCTCACGGCACCGGCTTGACGATCAGCCGCCGGCTCGTCGAGGGGATGAAGTACGCCGCCGCGCGGTCGCCCGGCCCGACGACCACCTGCGGGGCGACCCCGTCGGCGAACTTCGCCGCGAGCCGCACGTGCCGCGGCCGGCCGTTGCTGAGCGCGGCGTCGGCGACGAGCATCCCGTTGGGGCCGGCGCAGTCGTAGAGCAGCCCCTTCGGGGTCGAGCAGGGCGCGGCGGTCGGCTTGACCGACCAGGCGAGGTGGGCGACGGTCCCGGACTTCGACAGGGCCATCGCCGCACCCCACGCCGGATAGCGGGTGTCGACGTCCTTGCCGCCGATCAGCAGGTGCAGCCGCCCGTGGCTGGAGTAGGACACGACCGGCTTGCCGCCCCGCGCCACCGCGACGTCGAGCGCGCTGGCGTCGACCCGGCGGGCGGTGTGGACCTGCGTCAACGGCCCGGCGAGCGGCCCGGCGTACACCGCGAGGCGGCCGAAGCCGGTCACCGCGATCGCGACCCGGCCGCCGGCGGTCGCGACCTTGACGGACTCGACGCCGCGCAGCGGCAGCCTGGTGCCCGTGCCGAGCGCGTAGGCGCCGTCGCGGCGCACGGCCGGCCAGTAGATCGCGCGCACGTCCTTGTGCAGCGGCGCCGCGTCGGTGGCGACCAGCGCGAGGCGGCCGGTGCTGTCGACGGCGGCGTCGAGGTGGTCGAGGCCGCCGGACTCCGACCACAGCAGCGGCTGGGCGGGGCCGCCGGGCGTCAGCGTGGCGTAGACGGCCTCGCACGGCATCAGCAGCCCGGTGTCGAGGGTGACGTCGTGGTGCTCGGACCAGGCGAGCGTCTGCGCCGTCCCGGCGAGGGAGTACGCCGCCGCGCGGGTCGCGCTGCTGTAGTAGGCGCCCCGGCCGCTGGGCAGGCGCTCGACGAGGTTGTCGGTGAGCGAGGTGACCAGCGCCCCGCGCAGCCGGTTCGCGCCGTCCTTGGCCAGGTCGAACCCGACCAGCGACGTCGGCGGCCGACTCGCGGTCGGCACCCGGAGCCCGTCGGCGGCGATGCCGCTGGGGCAGTCGGTGACCGGGGCGTCGGGGCCGGGGTCGGTCGGCACGCCCGGGTCGTCCGGCACGCCGGGGTCGGTCGGGCCGCCGGGGTCGGTGCCGCCGTCGTCGACGCCGAGGTCGACCTGCAGCCGCCAGCCGGTCGCGGCGATGCCGCACCCGGAGAGCGCGCCGCTGGTGCGGTCGAGGGCGCACTCGGCCTCGGCGTACGCCGTCGACCCGGTGCCGATCACCGGCAGCGGGACGGCCGAGTCGTTGACGATCGCGAGCCGGTCGCCGGCCTGGAACGGCAGTGTCACCGCGGCCCCGGTGCCGTCGACGAAGCCGAACTCGCGCACGCCGGCCGCGGCCGGCAGGTCGATGCCGGTGACGAGGGCGACGACCTGGTTGCCGCGCACCAGCGCGAGGCTGGCGGTCACCGGGTCGGTGGTGGCGTACTTGCCGATCCGCGCGCTGCTGGCCGCG
>NZ_DASWVI010000428.1:0-2837 GCF_036401255.1 Nocardioides sp.
TCGCGGTGGCGGCCGCGTGCAGGCGCAACGCCCGCCGGGGATAGCCCAGCCGGCCCCAGGCGCGGACCGCCTCGCCCGTGGGCTCGGCCGCGAGGTCGGCCGGCGCCGGCCAGCGCGCGAGCCACTGCTCGTGGACCGGCAGCACCCGCGACACCGGCGTCTGCTGGAGCATGAACTCCGAGACCATCACCGACCAGGGGGACGCCTCGGGTCGCCGCCAGGGCAGGTCGCGGGCGTGCTCGTCGTACCACCGCAGGACCGGCTCGTGGAGGATGCTCGTGCGCGCACGCGCCGGGGTGACTCGCTCGCTCATGTCGGGCCCATTGTCACCGGAGGCCGCCGGTGTGGCACCACCACCCCGCGGCGGCGGCTGACTAGCGTTGCGGCATGCCCGCCCTGACCCGTGGACCGCTGCCGGCACGCGTGTACTGGGTCCGCCGGACGATGGTGCTCGGCACCGCCGTCCTGCTGGTCGTCGCGATCGCCCGGATGCTCGGCGGAGGTAGCGACGCCTCGTCCGGCTCCGATCCCGCCGCCGCGCTGGTCGCGGACGGGACCCCGACGGCCGCCGCGACACTCACCGACGCGCCGAGCACGCCGGCCTCCCGCAAGCCCGGCAAGCGCCCGTCGAAGAGCAAGGAGCCGGAGCTCGCGCAGCCCCAGGGGCCGTGCTCGAACGACGACATCGCGGTCACGCCGGTCGTCGAGGACGCCGTCGGTGGCCACGACGTCGCGATCACGCTCCAGCTGCGCACCCAGACCGCGGAGGCCTGCACCTGGCGGGTCTCGCCCCGCACGGTCACGGTCAACATCACCTCGGGCAAGGACCGGATCTGGACCAGCCGCGACTGCCCGGCCGCCATCGGGACCCGCGACGTGGTCGTCCGCCGGGCGGTCACGACCGACGTCACGGTGACCTGGCGCGAGGCGCGGCGCTCGAAGAGCGAGGGTTGCACCAGGTCCGCCGACTGGGCCCTGCCCGGCTGGTACCACGTCACCGCGGCCGCGCTCGGCGGCGAGCCGTCGGACCTGCAGTTCGAGCTGACCAGGCCGGTGGCCGCCACGATCACCAAGACCGCGAAGCCGAAGAACACCCCCTCGAGCTCCCCGTCCGGCTCCCCGTCCACCTCGCCCTCGGGGCGGCCGATCGCGCCGGAGCACGGCTCCAGCAAGTCGCCGTCCGGCGCCGTCGAGCCCGACTGACCTGGGCCCATCTCCCGTCGAGACACCAGAAGTGGTTGTGCTGACGGCCGGGGAACAGCCAGTTCTGGTGTCTCGACGGCGAACGACGAGCTAGACGTACCGCTCGAGGATCGTCGACTCGGCGAGGCGGGAGAGACCCTCGCGGACGCTGCGGGCGCGTAGCTCGCCGACCCCCTCGACGGCCTGGAGGTCGTCGACGCCCGCGGAGAGGAGCTTCTGCAGCGTGCCGAAGTGGTCGACCAGCCGGTCGACGACCGTCGCGGGCAGCCGGGGCACCTTCGCCAGCAGCCGGTAGCCGCGCGGGGCGACGGCGCCGTCGAGGTGCTCGCCGTTGCCCAGGCCCAGGGCGCGCGCGGCCGCCGCGGGGTCGACCAGCTCGGTGGAGGACAGCGACTCGAGCCGGTTGAGCAGCGCCTCGGGGCTCTTGCTGCGCCGCCCGGCGGGCAGGTAGTCGCGGATCACCAGCTCACGCTCGGTGTCGACGCCGGTCACGAGCTCCTCCAGCTGCAGCGACAGCAGCCGGCCGTCGGTGCCGAGCTCGAGCACGTAGTCCTCGATCTCGCTGGCGATGCGGGTGACCATCTCCAGACGCTGGGCCACCACGGCGACGTCGCGAACGGTGACGAGGTCCTCGATCTCCAGTGCCGACAGGGTGCTCGACACCTCGTCGAGGCGGAGCTTGTAGCGCTCCAGGGTCGCCAGCGCCTGGTTGGCGCGGGACAGGATCTGACCGGAGTCCTCCAGCACGTGGCGGGTCTCCCCGACGTACGCCGCGATGATCTGCATCGACTGCGACACCGAGATCACCGGGAACCCGGCCTGGCGGGCCACCCGGTCGGCGGTGCGATGGCGGGTGCCGGTCTCCTCGGACGGGATCGTGTGGTCGGGCATCAGGTGGACCGCGGCGCGCAGGATCCGCGTGACGTCCTTGTCGACGATGATCGCGCCGTCCATCTTGGCCAACTCACGCAGGCCGGTCGCGGTGAACGGCACGTCGAGGGTGAAGCCGCCGGTCGAGATCGACTCGACCACCCGGTCGTGGCCGAGCACGATCAGCGCGCCGGTGCGACCGCGCAGGATCCGCTCCAGGCCGTCGCGCAGAGGTGTGCCGGGGGCGATCGTCGCGAGGGTGGCGCGCAGGCGAAGGGTCTCGTCCGAGCGATCCGTGGCCAACTGCCGGTCCTCTCCCCGTGGGCGCGGCCCGGTCGGCCGCTGGGCCGAGTCTAGGACCCCGCCGAGCAATCCGCGCGGCTACGCGGCGGCCGGTGGCGCCTCGGGGCCGTTCGCCTCGGTCGTCGTGACCCGTCACCGCACGCACCGGCCGTCGCTCGCGTGCGCGCGTCTCGTTCAGCAGCGTCCCAGGAGAGGCGCTCAGAGTCCTTCGACCGAACGTGGCTTGTGGTGCTCCGCGCCGAGGAGCTGGAGCAGCCGCAGCGCGGACGCGACGTCGGGGACGTCGAGCACCCGCATGCCGTCGACCGTCCACGACTCGGGGGAGCGGGCGGCCGGGCGGCCCGGCTCGGTGGGCACCACGGCGAGCTGGAAGCCGAGCCGCGCCGCCTCGGCGAGCCGCAGCGGCAGGTCACGGACCCGGCGCAGCTCCCCGGACAGCCCGATCTCGCCCATCGCGACCA
>NZ_DASWVI010000429.1:0-21727 GCF_036401255.1 Nocardioides sp.
AGGAGCACCGCGATCGCCGCCGCGACGCCGAGGCCGATCAGGAGTGAGAGCCGCTCCTCCGAGACCGGCCAGTCAGGCTCGGGACGGTGCACGGTGAGGCGGTTGGGTGGCATCAGGTCGGTCGCGACGGAGAGTGAGCCGTCGATGCCGATGATGTCGACGAGGATGTGGCGGCGCCCGGTGTCGGGGTCGGTCACCGACAAGACGTCGTTGTCGGCTGTCCCCGTGCGCACGAGCCAGCGCCCGTCCGCGATCCTGCCCAGTGCCTCGAGGCTGCCGGGACGAGGTCGCCCGGTACCCCAGGTGTGCAGCCCCCCGTTGCGCCACAGGACGGTGCCCCCGTCGTCGACCGACAGCGGAACGTCGCTGTTGCCGACGGCTCGGGTCTCGGCGTGCTGGGCGTCGGGTGCGATCCGGCCGAGGACCGCCCGGCCATGGCTGGCCATCGACATCCGGGTCCAGGTGTCCTGCGGCACTCCGGTGAACGCCAGCCAGGACCCGCCCGGTGACCACTCGATCCGGCTGATGACCGTGCCCTCCTTGCCCGGCACCGGCACCTGGCGCAGGTCGCCGGTCGTGAGGTCCACGACCCGGATCCCGCTCGGGATGGGCTCGGTGGTGGAGTCTGCTCCGAAGACGGCGTACCCGTAGGCCAGCTCCCGCCCATCGGGGGACAGCGCGACCACCGGGCTGTCGAGTCCGACGGCGGAAGCCCAGTTGTTGCCGACGAAGTCGGGGAGGTCCAGCAGGTGGTAGCGGCCATCGGCTGCGCCGACGACCACGGGGAGACCCTGGTAGGTCACCCATGCGGCCGCGCCCACGCCGACGACGGTGGGGTCGTCGGTGACCTCGTCGCGCATCCAGGAGCCGTCGTTGTCGCGGTCCGACATCCGCTCGGGGACGGCGTAGAGGTGGTCGGGGACACCGAGCGCGTCGGAGTCGGCGATCGGCGGCTCGGCACGGTGGGGCAGCCAAGTGACCGCGCCGATGACGAGAGCGACGGCGGCGGCAGCGGCGGAGAGCGCCAGGGCCCGGTCGCGGGTGCGGGCGCGACGGGCGCGACGCCAGGTGTCGGAAGGTACGTCGGCGACCGGCGCGCGATCGGCGATCCGCTGCAGCTCGTCATGGAGCGTCATGACGGCTCCCCCACCAGCTCGGCGAGCTCCGGGGCGAGCTGGCGCAACCGGGCCAGCGCCTGGCGGCCGATCGACTTGACCGTGCCCGGCCCGATGCCGAGGACGCCCGCGGTCTGCACCTCGGTCAGGTCCTCGAAGTAGCGCAGCACCAGCACCGTCCGCTGCCGGACGGTGAGCCGGCCCAGAGCCTCCTCGAGGGTGAGCCGCAGGTCCGAGTCGACCGGTCGCGCGGGGACGTCGTACGTCCCGAGCGCCTGCTCGCGGACGTGCCGGCGCTGCCGCCACCAGGAGACGTTCTGGGTGTAGAGGATGCGCCGGACGTAGGGCTCCGGATCACCCTCGATGCGGTGCCAGCTCTTCGCCGCCTTGAACAGCGCTGTCTGCACGAGATCCTCCGCGAGATGGGCGTCCCCGGTGAGGAGGTACGCCGTACGCGACAGGGCAGGGGTCCGCGCCACGACGAACGCGTGGAACGTGTCCTCGCTGGTGTCTGCTGGCACGGGTCCGAGCCCCCTTTCACCCCGTCCTACGCAACGTGGGTGTCGTTCGGGGGTCACCGGACGCCAGAGTCCTCGGCTCGAGCGTCAGAAGGCCCGACTCGAGTGTCAGAACTCCCGGATCAACGGGCGCGGCGGCCCAGGCGGTCGACGTCCATGATCACGACCGAGCGGGGCTCGAGGCGCAGCCAGCCGCGGGAGGCGAAGTCGGCGAGCGCCTTGTTGACCGTCTCGCGGGAGGCGCCGACCAGCTGGGCCAGCTCCTCCTGGGTGAGGTCGTGGTGGACGTGCACGCCGTCGTCGGCGGTGCGGCCGAAGCGGTCGGCGAGGTCGAGCAGCGCCTTGGCGACGCGACCCGGGACGTCGGAGAAGACCAGGTCGGCCACGACGTCGTTGGCCTTGCGCAGGCGGCCGGCGAGCTGGGCGAGCAGGCCGCGGGCGACCACCGGGCGGCCCTCGAGCCAGCGCAGGAGGTCCTCGTGGGAGAGCGAGCCGAACGTCGCGTCCGTGACCGCCGTCACCGTGGCCGAGCGCGGGCCGGGGTCGAACAGCGACAGCTCGCCGAACATCTGGCCCGGGCCCAGGATCGCGAGGAGGTTCTCGCGGCCGTCGGAGGAGGTGCGGCCGAGCTTCACCTTGCCGTCCAGCACGATGTAGAGCTTGTCGCCGGAGTCTCCCTCGTGGAACAAGACGTCGCCGCGGCGCAGCTTGCTCTCGGTCATCGAGGCGCGCAGCGCACTCGCGGCCTCGTCGTCGAGCGCGCTGAAGAGCGGAGCCTGACGGAGCACGTCGTTGTCCACGGGTTCCTCCTCAAGAATGGCCCGCTGCACACGGGATCCGCACTGATCCTATCCAGTGGGGAAGGTCACAGGAACAACCGCCCGGCGTATGTCGCCCTGCGGCGGCCGCCCCACGCTGGTCAGCAAGCCGCGGCGTCGGTGCCCCGCCGTACCCTTGGGCCGTGCCTGCCGCCTCCGAGACCCGCACCGGTCTGGTCCGCCGCGCCCGCAAGATCGACCGGGTGCTCGCCGAGACCTACCCCGACGCCCGGTGCGAGCTCGACTTCGACAACCCCTTCGAGCTCCTCGTCGTGACCGTCCTCTCGGCGCAGACCACCGACAAGCGCGTCAACGCGGTGCGGCCCACGCTGTTCGCGGCCTACCCCGACGCCAAGGCGATGGCCGCGGCCGACCGCGCCACCCTCGAGGGCATCGTCGGTCCGCTGGGCTTCTTCCGGGCCAAGACCGAGTCGCTGCTCAAGCTGAGCGCCGCGCTGGTCGAGCGGCACGGCGGCGAGGTGCCGCCCCGGCTCGAGGACCTCGTCCAGCTGCCGGGCGTGGGGCGCAAGACCGCCAACGTCGTGCTCGGCAACGCCTTCGGGATCCCCGGCATCACCGTCGACACCCACTTCGGCCGGCTCGCCCGCCGGTTCCGCTGGACCGAGGAGACCGACCCCGTCAAGGTCGAGCACGCGGTCGGCGACCTGTTCGAGAAGCGCGACTGGACGATGCTCAGCCACCACCTGATCTGGCACGGCCGGCGCGTCTGCCACGCGCGCAACCCCGCGTGCGGCGCCTGTCCGGTGGCGACGTGGTGCCCGGCGTACGGCGAGGGGCCGACCGACCCCGTCGCGGCGGCGAAGCTGGTGAAGACCGAGGGCCGCGCATGAGGCGACTCCTCCCGGCCGCGCTCGCCGCGGCGCTGCTGGTGCTGACCGCGTGCGACTCCGCGGACGTGCCCCAGCCGCCCGGCCAGGCCAAGGTCGACGTCGACACCCCGCAGCTGCGCGCCCTCAAGAAGCAGACCGGCATCGAGACCTGCGTCCCGGGCCCGGCCGACGGCGGCGGGCTGCCCGACCTGACCCTGCCGTGCCTGGGCGGCGGCCCCGACGTCGACCTGTCCACGCTGCGGGGGCCGCTCATCGTCAACCTCTGGCAGTCCTTCTGCCAGCCGTGCCGCAAGGAGATGCCGGCGCTGCAGGAGTTCTACGAGCGGCACGGCGACGAGGTCCCGGTGCTCGGCATCGACTCGACCGACACCCAGCCGGCCGCGGCGCTCGAGTTCGCCGGCGACCTCGGCGTCACCTATCCCCAGCTCGCCGACCCGGGCGGCGACCTGAGCAGCCGAGACCCCTTCCCCCTGATCCGGGGGTACCCCTACCTCGCGATCATCGACGCCGACGGCGAGATCGCCTATCAGCAGTTCGGTGGCGTCGACTCCTACGACGAGCTCGTCGGCCTGGTCGACGAGCACCTCGGGACCAGCCTGTGATCCCGGACTGGCTGGTGCCGGTGCGTGACGGCGCGGCCGCGATCTCCGCCGACCAGCTGACGAGGTTCACCCCGCCGCCGGGTGGCGACGCCCGGCGCGGTGCGGTGCTGATGCTGTTCGGCGAGGGTGAGCAAGGCGGCGAGCTGCTGCTCACCGAGCGGGCCCACGACATGCGCTCCCATCCGGGGCAGGTGTCGTTCCCGGGCGGCTCGATCGACCCCGGGGAGACGCCCGTCGAGGCCGCGCTGCGCGAGGCCGAGGAGGAGGTCGGGGTCGAGCCGGCCTCCGTCGAGGTCTTCGGGCGGCTCCCGGAGCTCTGGTTGCCGCCGAGCAACTTCGCCGTGACGCCCGTGCTCGGGTGGTGGCGCGAGCCCGGGTCGGTCGGCATCGTCAGCCGTGCCGAGGTGCACGCCATCCACCACGTGCCCATCGCCGAGCTGCTCGATCCCGAGCACCGGGTGACCGTGCGCCATCCCCGCGGCGGCTACCAGAGCCCGGGCTTCCTGATCGGCCCCGACCACGACGTCATCTTGTGGGGCTTCACCGGCGGCATCATCGCCCGGCTGTTCGACTTCCTCGGCTGGACCCGGCCGTGGGACGAGTCGCGCCTGCGCGACCTACCTCCCCACATGCTGCAGGATCGGCGTGGACGCGACGCCGACGACGACCTGCTGGACATCGAGGAGGAACACCGGTGAACCTCCTGGACTGGCTGCTGGTCGTCCTGGTCCTCGCCTACGCGCTCTCGGGCTACTGGCAGGGCTTCATCACCGGCGCGTTCGCGACCGGCGGGCTCCTCCTCGGCGGCCTGTTCGGTGTGTGGCTGGCGCCGGTCGCCCTCGGTGACGCGAACCCGTCGCTGATGGTCTCCCTGGGCGCGCTGTTCATCGTGATCCTCTCGGCGTCCCTGGGGCAGGCGGTGCTGCAGTTCGCCGGCGCCCGGATCCGGGCCAAGATCACCTGGCAGCCGGCGCGGGCGCTCGACGCCGTCGGCGGCGCACTGCTCAGCGCCCTCGCCGTACTCCTCGTCTCGTGGGCGCTCGGCGTCGCGATCTCGGGCTCCCGGATCGGCGGCATCACCCCGCTGGTGCGCAGCTCGACGGTGCTCTCCCACGTCGACGAGGTGATGCCCGGGGCCGCCGACGGCGCCCTGCAGGCGTTCAACGACGTCGTCGGCACCAGCTTCTTCCCGCGCTACCTCGAGCCGTTCGCCCCCGAGCGCATCATCGAGGTCGGGCCGGGACCCAAGCGGCTGCTCGAGGACCCCGACGTGGAGCGCGCCGGGGCGAGCGTCCTGAAGATCCGGGGCACCAACGAGTGCGGGCGTGGCGTGGAGGGGTCCGGCTTCCTGTACGCCGGCAACCGGCTGATGACCAACGCGCACGTCGTCGCGGGCATCGACGACCCCGAGGTGGTGGTCGACGACGACGCGGTGCCGGCGGACGTCGTCTACTACAACCCCGACATCGACGTCGCGGTGCTGTCCTTCGACAGCGGCGACCTGCCCGCGCTGCGCTTCGACCGGGATGCCGGAGCCTCCGACGGAGTCGCGGTCCTCGGCTACCCCCAGGACGGGCCCTACCACGTCGAGCCTGCGCGGATCCGCTCCGAGCAGCGGCTGCGCTCACCGAACATCTACGGCGACGGCGCCGTGATCCGCGAGGTGTTCTCGCTGCGCGGGCGGATCCTGCCCGGCAACTCAGGCGGACCGATCGTCTCCTCGGCCGGTGACGTGGTCGGGGTGGTGTTCGCGGCATCGGTCACCGACCACGACACCGGCTACGCGCTGACCGCCGGCCAGGTGTCCGCGGCCGCCGCCGCGGGGCTCAGCAGCTCCAGCCAGGTCTCGACGGGCGGGTGTGCGGGTTGAGCGGGCTGATGACCCCGTAGCCAACTGGGTCTCGACACGCCGATCGCGCGGCTGCGGTTCCTGAGGAGCCGAGGGACGAGGCGTCTCGAAGGGCGACCACCATCAGCGAGTCCGCTGACGCGTCCTCGCTATGCCTTGCCCTTGAGCGCCTTCGGGATCTCCCGGCCCTGCTCGATCGCCCGCTCGGGGGCACGGACCTGCTTGACCTTGCGGATGCCGACGAACACCAGCAGGCCCGCGAGCAGCAGGTAGAACCCGAACACGATGAGGAACGCCCAGTGCAGGGCGAGGCCGTCGCCGTTCCAGTTGATGAAGTAGGCGATCGCGACCGAGAGCATGATCACCGCGAGCACCGCGATGAACCCGGCCGCGGCGAAGAGGCCGATCCCGATGCCGCCCGCCTGGACGCTGACCTTCAGCTCGGACTTGGCGAGCTGGATCTCCTTCTGGATCAGCGTGGAGATGTCCCGGCTGGCGTCGTGGACCAGACGGCCGATGGTCGGGTCCTGGTCGTTCACCTGCTGGGTCATGTGCATCCCCCGGTCGAGTGGGTCAGTGACGGGACCGACCTTACCCACCGTGGGGCCCGGCGATGGCTCGGAGGTGGCTCAGAGGTAGCGCAGCCAGAGGTACGGGACGCACAGCGTGACGGTCACCGCGGTCACGACGAGGCCGTACTTGGTGAACTCCCAGAACCCGATGTGGTGCCCCTCGCGGTCGGCGAGCCCGAGGGCGACCACGTTGGCCGACGCGCCGACCGCCGTGGCGTTGCCGCCGAGGTCCGCGCCGAGCGCGAGGGCCCACCACAGCACGTGGCCCGCGCTGCCGTGGCCGGCGGCGAGGTCGGAGACGATCGGGCTCATGGTGGCGACGTACGGGATGTTGTCGACGATCGCCGACAAGACCGCGGAGCCCCCGAGCAGGACCATCGAGGCCAGGCCGAGGCGGCCGTCGGTCGCGTCTGCGGTCGCCTCCGAGACCTTGGAGATCACGTCGGTCTCGACGAGGCCGCCGACCATGATGAACAGTCCCGCGAAGAACGCCAGCGTCGGCCACTCGACGTCCGCCAGGGCCTCGGTGGTGTCGACGTCGGTGATCAGCAGCAGCAGCCCCGCGCCCAGGAGGGCGACCACCGAGGGCTCGTAGTGCAGCACCGGGTGCAGGACGAAGGCGAGTACGACGAGCGTCAACACCGCCAGCGACTTCACGAGCAGCCGCGGGTCCGTGATCGCCTCCCGCTCGTTGAGGCGCATCACCGACTCCGCCCGCTCGGCGTCGTAGGTGAACTCGGCGCGGAACAGCCACCGGCACAGGAGGCTGAACACGACCATCAGCACGACGACGATCGGCGCCATGTGGACCAGGAAGTCGTTGAACGTCAGATCCGCCCGCGCGGCGATGATGATGTTCGGCGGGTCGCCGACCAGGGTCGCGGCGCCGCCGATGTTCGACGCGAAGACCTCCGCGATGAGGAACGGCACCGGGCGCAGCCCGAGGCGCTGGCAGACCAGGAACGTGACAGGGGCGATCAGCAGGACCGTGGTGACGTTGTCCAGGAGCGCGGACGCGACCGCCGTCAGCACGCACAGCATCACCATCAGCGGGTAGGGGCGCCCGCGGGTCCGCTTGGCGGCCCAGATCGCGACGTACTCGAAGGCACCGGTGCGCCGGATGATCGAGACCATCATCATCATCCCGAGCAGCAGGAAGATGACGTTCCACTCGATGCCGGTGTGGTCGGAGAAGAACGCGTGCTCGCCGTCGGTGATGCGCAGCAGCAGCATCAGGGCCGCGCCGCCGAGGGCGACCTTGGTGCGGTGGACCTTCTCGGTGACCAGCAGCGCGTAGGCGCCGAGGAAGATGATGACGGCGGCGATGGCCACGGCGGCTCCTGAGGGGTCGAGACGACAATGCCGACCAGGCTTCCCGGCGCACCGCGACCGACCCTATCCCGGGCGCGCCGTCGGTTGTCGAGCCGGAGGGAGGGAGTGGGATAGCGTCGGCGGCGTGAAGGCACGCGAGCTCGCTCAGCCGCACCCGACCGTCGGTCTGCACAGTGGTGCGGTCGACGCCGCCAGGGTGCTCACCGAGGAACATCGGCAGGGCCTGATCGTCGTCGACGACCGGCGCCACCCGGTGGCCGTCCTGCCCGGCTGGCAGGTGCTGCGCCTGGTGATCCCGGGCTACATCCGCGACGACCCCAACCTCGCGGGCGTGGTCGACGACCAGTTCATCGAGCAGATGTGCGACGTGCTCGCCGACAAGACCGTCGCCGAGCTGATGCCCAAGGAGCTGCCCAAACTCCCGGTGGTCGGGCCGGACGACAGCGTGCTGGAGGTGGCCGCGCTGATGGCCTCCGAGCGCAGCGCGCTCGTGGCGGTGGTCGAGACCCCCGGGAAGTCCTCGCCGCTGCTGGGGGTCGTGACCCTGCCGACCGTGCTCGAGCAGCTCCTCCCGGGCCGGATCACCGGTCCCTGACGGCGGCCTGCTCCTCGAACAGGTCCGGTACGCCGTCGGCGTCGGTGTCGCGTTCCTCCGCCTCGCAGAGGCGGCGGTAGACCCGGTTGCGCAGGCGGAGCACGACGGCGGCGAGCGCCGCGGCGGCCAGCGACCCGACGAGGACGGCGACCTTCACGTGCTCCCCGAGCGCCGAGCTCTCGCCGAAGGCCAGCTCGCCGATCAGCAGCGACACCGTGAAGCCGATGCCCGCGAGCATCGCCATCCCGAGGACATCGACCCAGGAGAGCTCGTCGTCGAGGTCGGCGTGGGTGAACGTGTGCAGCAACCAGGTGAACACCACGATGCCGATCGGCTTCCCGAGGACCAGGCCGGCGACGATGCCGAGCGCGACCGGGTCGGTGAGGGCGCTCGTCAGCCCGTCCCAGCCGCCGACGGCGACGCCGGCGGCGAAGAACGCGAAGACGGGTACGGCGACGCCGGCGGACACCGGCCGGACCAGGTGCTCGAGGTGCTCGGCCAGGCCCCGGTCGCCGTGCCCGCCGGTGCGCAGCACCGGGACCGTGAAGCCGAGGAGCACGCCGGCGACGGTCGCGTGCACCCCGGACTCGTGGACCAGCATCCAGGTCGCGACGGCGAGCGGGAGGAGCAGCCACCAGGCGTGCACGCCGCGCTGCACGAGGAGCGCGAAGGCGGCGACCGGCAGCAGGGCCAGGCCGAGGTAGGCCAGCTCCAGGTGGCTGGTGTAGAACACCGCGATCACCGTGATCGCCAGCAGGTCGTCCACCACGGCGAGGGTGAGCAGGAAGGTCCGCAGCCCGGAGGGCAGGTGGGTGCTGATCACCGCGAGGATCGCGACCGCGAACGCGATGTCGGTCGCGGTGGGGATGGCCCACCCGCTCAGGTCACCGTCCCCGGCGACGTTGACGAGGGTGTAGACCAGTGCCGGGACGAGCATCCCGCCCACGGCCGCGACCACGGGCAGCGCGGCGCGTCGCGGGTCGCGCAGGTCGCCGGCGACGAACTCGCGCTTGAGCTCCAACCCGGCGACGAAGAAGAAGATGGCGAGCAGCCCGTCGGCCGCCCAGGCCCCCAGCGTGAGGTCGAGGTGCCACGACGCCGGCCCGACGCGGAGGTCGCGCAGGTCGGCGTACGACTGCGACCAGGGGGTGTTCGCCCACACGATCGCGATCGTGGCCGCGGTGATCAGCAGCAGGCCGCCGGTCGTCTCGGCGCGCAGGATGTTCGCGGTGCGGGAGGACTCGAGGAACGACCCGCGGGCGAAGAGCCGGGGTCGTCCGGCCCCGGGGGGACCGGCGTCGTGGGCCTGGTCGTGGGCGTGGTCGTGGGCGTGGTCGTGGGCGTGGTGGTCGGGCACGGCAGGACTCCTGGGGGTCGGCGGACGGACGTGCCGACCAGACTTCCCGGCTCACCGGGTCCCAGCCTACCGAGCGCATGGATGCCGAGTCGGCGCCAGTTTCCGGGAACTGGCGCCGACTCGGCATGGCCCCGCGGGAAACTGGCGCCGACTCGGCGTGGCCCCGCGGGAAACTGGCGCCGACTCGGCGTGGCCCCGCGGGAAACTGGCGCCGACTCGGCGTCGGATCAGTCCTCGGACCTGCCCTCGTCCTGCTTGGCCGAGATCAGGTCCATCACCGAGGAGTCGGCGAGGGTGGTGACGTCGCCGACCTCGCGGTGCTCGGCCACGTCGCGCAGGAGGCGCCGCATGATCTTGCCGGAGCGGGTCTTGGGCAGCTCGGGGACGATCATGATCTGGCGCGGGGTGGCGATCGGGCCGATCTCCTTGCGCACGTGCTGACGCAGCTCGGCGACGATGTCGTCGCCGCCGTCGCTTCCCCCAGAATCCAGCGCAGACTCGCGCAGGATCACGAACGCGCAGACCGCCTGGCCGGTGTCCTCGTCCTTGGCGCCGACGACCGCGGCCTCGGCGACCTTGGGGTGCGACACGAGCGCGGACTCGATCTCCGTGGTGGAGAGCCGGTGGCCGGAGACGTTCATGACGTCGTCGACGCGGCCGAGCACCCAGATGTCGCCGTCCTCGTCCTTCTTCGCCCCGTCGCCGGCGAAGTAGTAGCCCTGCTTGGCGAAGCGGGACCAGTAGGTGTCCTTGAACCGCTGGTCGTCGCCCCAGATGGTGCGCAGCATCGAGGGCCACGGCGAGGTGAGCACCAGGTAGCCGCCGGACCCGTTCGGGACCGGGTCGCCCTCGTCGTTGACGACCTCCGCGCCGACACCCGGGATCGGCGTCATCGCCGACCCGGGCTTGCCCGCCGTGACGCCCGGGAGCGGGCTGATCATGATCATGCCGGTCTCGGTCTGCCACCAGGTGTCGACCACCGGGGTGCGGTCGCCGCCGATGACGTGGCGATACCAGACGTAGGCCTCGGGGTTGATCGGCTCGCCGACCGAGCCCAGGATCCGCAGGCTCGACATGTCGTGCTTGTCGGGGATCTCGCGGCCCTGCTTCATGAACGAGCGGATCGCGGTCGGGGCCGTGTAGAAGATCGTGACCCGGTAGTCCTCGATGATCTTCCACCAGCGGCCACGCTCGGGGCTGTCGGGCGTGCCTTCGTACATGACCTGGGTCGCGCCGTTCGCGAGCGGCCCGTAGACCATGTAGGAGTGGCCGGTGACCCAGCCGATGTCGGCCGAGCACCAGTAGACGTCCGTGTCGGGCTTGAGGTCGAAGACCGCCCAGTGGGTGTACGACGTGCCCACGAGGTAGCCGCCCGTCGTGTGCAGGATGCCCTTGGGCTTGCCGGTGGTGCCGGAGGTGTACATGACGTAGAGCGGGTGCTCGGCGTCGAAGAACTCGCACTCGTGCTGGTTCGAGGCCGACCCGACCGCGTCGTGCCACCACACGTCGACGCTGTCGTCCCAGGCGACGTCCTGGCCGGTGCGGCGCACGACGAGCACCTTCTCGACCACGTCGGTCTTGGTGCGGGCCTCGTCGACGGCGGGCTTGAGCGCGGAGGCCGAGCCGCGGCGGTAGCCGCCGTCGGAGGTGATCACGACCTTGGCCTGGCAGTCGTCGAGCCGGGAGGCGAGGGCGTCGGCGGAGAACCCGCCGAAGACGACGGTGTGCGGGGCGCCGATGCGGGCGCACGCGAGCATCGCGACCACGGCCTCGGGGATCATCGGCAGGTAGATCGCGACCCGGTCGCCGGTGCGCACACCCAGGTCGGTCAGCGCGTTGGCGGCCCGGCAGACCTCGTCCTGGAGCTCGGCGTAGGTGATGTCACGCGTGTCGTCGAGCGGCTCGCCGACCCAGTGCAGCGCGACCTTGTCGCCGCGGCCGGCGGCGACGTGGCGGTCGACACAGTTGTACGCCGCGTTGATCCGGCCGCCCACGAACCACTTGGCGAACGGCGGGTCGTCCCAGTCGAGCACCCGGTCCCAGCGCTGGTCCCAGTCGAGCCGCTCAGCCTGCTCGGCCCAGAACGCCTCCGGGTCGGCGGCCGCCCGGTCGTAGGCGTCCGCCTTGAGGTTGGCGTCCGCGGCGATCTGCGCGGGCGGCTCGAAACGGCGGTCCTCCTTGAGGAGGTTGGACAGGGTCTCGTCGCTCACTTCTGCTCCTGTGCGTCGAACGGTTCGAATCGGACGGGGCAAGCACTGTGGTACGGGCCACACTAGTGCCGGCCGGAAACGTGGCCGGGTGCCCGGCGACAGGGGTCGCCGGGCACCCTTCCCCCGAGATGTGGTGCCGGTGTGTCAGTGCCGGACGGCCTGCTCGGCGCCCGCACCGGTGAAGGCGCGCACCTCGAGCTCGGTGAACCGGGCGGCGGTGTCCGGCTCGTCGGACGTCACGGTCCCGAGCCAGCCGAAGAAGAAGCCCAGCGGGATCGAGATGATGCCGGGGTTGCTCAACGGGAAGTACGACCAGTCGTGTCCGGTGAACAGTGCGGTCTCCGAGCCGGAGACCACCGGCGAGAAGAAGACCAGCCCGACGCTCGCGATCAGGCCGCCGTAGATCGCCCAGGTCGCGCCCCGGGTGTTGAACCGCCGCCAGAACAGGTTGTAGATCAGCGACGGGAGGTTCGCCGAGGCGGCGACCGCGAAGGCCAGCGCCACGAGGAACGCGATGTTGAGCTTCTGCGCCGGGATCGCCAGGGCGATCGCGACGCCGCCGATCACGAACGCCGAGATCCGGGCCACCCGCACCTCGTCGCGCTCGGTCGCCTTGCCCTTCTTGAACACGGTCGCGTAGAGGTCGTGGGCGACCGACGACGCCGAGGTCAGCGTCAGTCCGGCGACCACCGCGAGGATCGTCGCGAACGCCACCGCCGAGATCAGCGCGAGCAGCACCGCGCCGCCGGTGGTGCCGTCGCCGCCGCCGACGGCTTCGGCCAGCAGCGGAGAGGCGAGGTTGCCGCCCGAGGCCGCCACCTTGCTCCCGGCGCCGGTGTCCAGCAGCGCCGCGGCGCCGAAGCCCAGCGCGAGCGTCATCAGGTAGAAGGCGCCGATCAGGCCGATGGCCCAGAGCACAGAGGTGCGCGCCGCCTTGGCGGTCGGCACCGTGTAGAAACGGATCAGGATGTGCGGCAGGCCCGCCGTACCGAGCACGAGTGCGAGGCCCAGGCTGAGGAAGTCGATCTTCGACGTCGTGTCGATGCCGTACTTCAGGCCGGGCTGGAGGAACGCATCACCCTTGCCGGTGTTGGACGCGGCCGCCCCGAGGAGCTCGGAGAAGTTGAAGTCGAACTTCGCGAGCACCAGGATCGTGATCAGGATCGTGCCGCCCATGAGCAGCACGGCCTTGACGATCTGGACCCACGTCGTGCCCTTCATCCCGCCGACCGTGACGTAGAAGACCATCAGCAGACCGACGCCGATGATCGTGAGGTTCTTCGCCGACTGCGACTCGGCGCCGAGCAGCAGCGCCACGAGCGCGCCGGCGCCGACCATCTGAGCGAGCAGGTAGAAGATCGACACGACGACCGTCGAGGTCGACGCGGCGGTGCGGACGGGCCGCTGCCGCATCCGGTAGGCCAGCTGGTCGGCCATCGTGTAACGACCGGAGTTGCGCAGCAGCTCCGCGACGAGCAGCAGGGCCACGAGCCACGCCACCAGGAAGCCGATCGAGTAGAGGAACCCGTCGTACCCGTAGAGCGCGATCGCGCCCGAGATGCCGAGGAACGACGCGGCCGACATGTAGTCGCCGGAGATCGCCATGCCGTTCTGGAAGCCGCTGAAGGACCGGCCGCCGGCGTAGAAGTCGGCCGCGCCCTTGTTCTGCCGGCTCGCCCAGAACGTGATGCCGACGGTCAGCAGGACGACGCCGATGAACAAGATGGCGGTCAAGGTGTCCGAGCTCATCGCGCACCTCCACCGAGCCGGTCGTCGTACCGCTTCTCGAGCGCTCGCGCGATCGGGTCGACGTTGCGGTTCATGTAGCGGGCGTAGAGCCAGGCGATCGCGAACGTCGTCAGGAACTGCAGCAGGCCGAACAGCAGCGCCATGTTGATGTTGCCGGCGATGGTGGTGTCCATGAAGCCGGTCGCCCAGTTGCTCATGACGACGTAGAGCAGGTACCAGGCGAAGAACGCGACGGTCGCGGGGAACGCGAAGCCACGGTAGAGCTTGCGCAGCCGGTCGAACTCAGGCGTCGCGTGGAGCTCGTCATAGACGGGGTCGTGTCGATGGGCTTGGCCCGTCGACTGATCGAGGTCGGACACTGGAGGCACCCTTCTCCGTGAGGGATGTGATCGCGGTCACGGTAGGAGGGGCACGCCGTGCTTGATGAGAGGTGCGTCACGAGCGCGCGACGAGCGGCCCGGCGGGATCGGTGAGCGGTCGGTCGGGCGCGACGAGCGGTCGGCGCGGACGGGCGCCGTCCGCTGGACGGTGGTGAGGCGGTGAGCGCCGTGAGGCCGTGAGCGGAAGTTGACGTCGGCGGTACGCCGCCCTGCGTCGGGCGTTACCTGCGCTGCCGAGGGTGGGGCCATGACGACGACACGTGCGGGCCGCTGGATCGACGACTGGCGGCCGGAGGAGCCGGAGTTCTGGGAGAACGGCGGCCGGCAGGTCGCCCTCCGCAACCTGGTCTGGTCGATCTTCGCCGAGCACCTCGGGTTCTCGGTGTGGCTGATCTGGAGCGTCAGCTCGGCGTTCCTGGTCTCGATGGGGTTCAGCTACACCCCCCAGCAGCTGTTCCTCCTGGTCGCCCTGCCCAACCTCGTCGGCTCGCTGCTGCGGCTGCCCTACACGTTCGCGGTGCCGAGGTTCGGCGGCCGCAACTGGACGATGGTCAGCGCCGGGCTGCTGCTGGTGCCGACGCTCGGCTTCGCGGTCGCGGTGCAGCACCCCGGCACGCCGTTCTGGGCGTTCTGCTTGATCGCGGCGACCGCCGGTCTGGGTGGCGGCAACTTCGCGAGCTCGATGGCGAACATCAACTTCTTCTACCCCGCGGCCAAGAAGGGCGCGGCGCTCGGCCTCAACGCCGCCGGCGGCAACCTCGGCGTCTCGCTGATCCAGCTGTTCCTCCCGGTGATCGTCGGCGGCGCCGGCATCTTCGGACTCGTCAAGGCGGCCGACGGCGGCATCAGCCTGCAGCGCGCGGCCTACGTGTACGCCGGGCTCGCGGTCGTCGCGACCCTCGCGGCGTACCTCTTCATGGACAACCTGACCTCCGCGAGGTCCAAGCCCCGCGAGCAGCTCCAGGTCGTGAAGGAGCGGCAGACCTGGGTGATGGCGTTCCTCTACATCGGCACCTTCGGCTCGTTCATCGGCTACTCCGCGGCGATGCCGCTGCTGATCAAGCTGAACTTCTGGGTGGCCGACCCGGCGCCGCTCGGCACCGGCATCTACTTCGCCTACTACGCGTTCCTCGGCGCGCTGGTCGGCTCGGCCACGCGCCCGTTCGGTGGCTGGCTCGCCGACCGGTTCGGCGGCGCGCGGGTCACGCTCGCGGCGTTCGCCGCGATGATCGTGTTCACCCTGGCGGTGCTCTGGACGCTCACGCAGCTCACGCCCAACCCCGACCAGAGCGCCGTGATCGCCGAGGACAACCGGTCGTGGTTCCCGTGGTTCCTGGCGTTCTTCCTCTGCGTGTTCGCCGCCACCGGCATCGGCAACGGCTCGACGTACAAGATGATCCCGGCGATCTTCCGCACCCAGGCCGAGCGCGCCACACCGGCGGGCAGCGCCGAGCGAGCCGCGGCGCTGCACGCGGGCACCAAGAAGGCCTCCGCCGCGATCGGCGTCATCGGCGCCGTGGGCGCGATCGGGGGGTTCCTGATCCCGATCGCGTTCAGCTCGCCGTGGGTCGACCAGCCGATGGAGGCCACCAAGGGCGCGTTCGTCGCGTTCACCGCGTTCTACGTCGTCTGCGCGGTCGTGACCTGGGCGGTCTTCCTGCGCCGGCCGCACGAGGCGAAGGCGCACGTCAGCCTGGCCAACGCGGGCATCTGATGACCCACACCCACTGTCCCTACTGCTCGCTCCAGTGCGGCATGACGCTTGCCCGCACCGGACGCAGCCTCGAGGTGCAGCCCTGGCCGGAGTTCCCGGTCAACGAGGGCGCGCTGTGCCGCAAGGGCTGGACGGCGACCGCGCTGCGCGGTCATCGCGAGCGGTTGACGACACCCCTGCTGCGCGACCGGGAGAGCGGCGAGCTCCGCGCGGCCGGCTGGGACGAGGCGCTCGACCTCGTCGCCGGCCGGTTGCGCGAGTTGCGCGCCGATCTCGGCCCGGACGCGGTCGCGGTGTTCGGGGGCGGCGGGCTGACCAACGAGAAGGCTTACCAGCTCGGCAAGCTCGCCCGGGTCGCGATCGGCACCAGCCAGATCGACTACAACGGCCGGTGGTGCATGTCCTCGGCCGCATCGGCCGGCAACCGGGCGTTCGGGCTCGACCGCGGGCTGCCGTTCCCGCTCGCCGACATCGAGCACACCGACGTGCTCGTGCTGGTCGGGTCGAACCTCGCCGAGACCATGCCGCCCGCCGCACGCCACCTCGACCGGCTGCGCGAGAACGGCGGCCGCGTGGTCGTCGTCGACCCGCGTCGTACGCCGACGGCCGAGCGGGCCGACCTGTTCCTCCAGCCGGTGCCGGGCACCGACCTGCCGCTGGCGCTCGGGCTGCTGCACCTCCTCGACGCCGCGGGCGCGGTCGACGAGGAGTACGTCGCCGCGCGGACGACCGGCTGGGAGGAGGTCCGGCGCTCGATCGCCGCGTGGTGGCCCGAGCGGGTCGAGCGCGAGACCGGCGTCGAGACCGCGCAGCTCCGGGAGTGCGCCGCGCTGCTGGCCGGGGCCGAGCGGGTCACGGTCCTCACCGCCCGCGGGGCCGAGCAGCACGCCCAGGGCACCGACACCGTGCTCGCCTGGATCGACCTCGCGCTGGCGCTCGGCATGCCCGGCAAGGAGCACGCCGGCTACGGCTGCCTCACCGGCCAGGGCAACGGCCAGGGTGGCCGCGAGCACGGGCAGAAGGCCGACCAGCTGCCGGGCTACCGGATGATCGACGACCCGGCCGCGCGCGACCACGTCGCCCGGGTGTGGGGCGTGCCCGCCGACTCGCTGCCGGGCCCGGGACGCTCGGCGTACGAGCTGCTCGACGCGCTCGGCACCGACGGAGGACCCCAGGCCCTGCTGGTGTTCGGCAGCAACATCGTGGTGTCGGCGCCCAACGCCACGCACGTCACCTCGCGGCTTTCGGACCTCGACCTCCTCGTGGTCGCCGACCTCGTGATGAGCGAGACCGCGGCGCTGGCCGACGTCGTCCTGCCGGTCACGCAGTGGGCCGAGGAGACCGGCACGATGACCAACCTCGAGGGCCGGGTGATCCTGCGCGAGCGGGCCGTCGCCCCGCCCGAGGGCGTGCGCACCGACCTCGAGGTGATCGCCGGTCTCGCCTCGCGTCTGGGGTCCCCGGTGGAGTTCTCGACCGACGCCGAGGAGGTCTTCGCCGAGCTCGGCCGCGCCTCGAGCGGCGGGCGGGCCGACTACGCCGGCATCACCTACGACCGGATCCGCGCCGAGCGTGGTGTCTTCTGGCCGTGCCCCACGGCCGACCACTCCGGCACGCCGCGGCTGTTCGGCTCGTCGTTCGCCACGCCCGACGGGCGCGCGCGGTTCGTCGCGGTCGAGCACCGCGGCCCGGCCGAGCCCACGGACACGGCGTACCCGGTCCACCTCACGACCGGCCGGGTGCTCGCGCAGTACCAGTCCGGCGCCCAGACCCGCCGGGTCGCGGAGCTGCCCGACGACGGCCCGTTCGTCGAGCTGCACCCGATGCTGGCGGACCGCATCGGCGCGTACCACGGCGAGCCCGTCGTCGTCACCACGCGCCGCGGCGAGCTGAAGGCGCCCGCGCGCATCGTGACCACGATCCGCCCGGACACGGTGTTCGTGCCGTTCCACTGGGTCGGCGCCAACCGGCTCACCCACGACGCGCTCGACCCGGCCAGCAGGATGCCGGAGTTCAAGGTGTGTGCCGCGGCGGTGGGCCTCGATACGCCCTCGCTCGTCCCTCGCGAGGGCTACTCGACCACCGACCCCGCGACGCCCTCGACCACCGACCCCGCGACGCCCTCGCTCGTCCCTCGCGAGGGCTACTCGACCACCGAACCCGGGATCGTTGGTCGAGTAGCGAGCGCCAGCGAGCGTATCGAGACCCCGGCATGAGCGGCGGCGAGCGGATCGTCGTCGTCGGCGCGGGCATGGCGGCGACCCGGCTGGCCGAGTGGCTGGCCGGCACGCACGACGTCACGCTGCTCGGCGACGAGCAGCACCCGCCGTACAACCGGATCCTGCTGTCGGCGGTGCTCGAGGGCACCCACGACCCGGCCGCGATCGCGATGTCGGTGCCGGACGGCGTCGACCTCCGGCTCCGTGCACGGGTCGTGGAGATCCACCGCGCGGAGCGCGAGGTCGAGCTCGCCGACCGCAGCCGCGTCCCCTACGACCGGCTGGTGCTGGCCACCGGCAGCATCCCCACGCTGCCGCCGATCCGCGGCCTCGTGCGCGTGGACGGGCGCCTCGACGGCCGGGTGCACGCGTTCCGCAGCCTCGACGACTGTCGGCGGCTGGAGCGGGCCGTGCCGGGCGCACGCAACGCGGTCGTCGTCGGCGGCGGCCTCCTGGGGGTCCAGGTCGCGCGCGCTCTCGGGGTGCGCGGCCTGGACACCGAGGTCGTCGAGGGCGGCGACCACCTGCTGCGCAGCCAGGTGGACGCCAAGGCCGGGGCGATCCTGGCCCGCGACCTCGGCCGCCTCGGCACCCGTGTCTACACCGGGGCGCGTGCGGTGCGGCTCACCGACGCCGGGCTCGTGCTCGACAACGGCTACACCCTCGAGACCGATCTCGTCGTGCTCACCGCCGGCGGTCGGCCCTCGACCGCGCTCGCCCGCCGCGCCGGGCTCGACGTACGCCGTGGCATCGTCGTCGACGACCGGTTGTGCACCTCCGACCCCCGCATCCACGCGATCGGCGACTGCGCCCAGCACGGCCAGCAGGTCACCGGGTTCGTGCCACCGGCGTGGGAGCAGGCCGGCCTGCTGGCGCGGCGCCTGCGTGGCGAGGACGTTGCGTACGCCGGCAGCCGCAACGTCGCGAGGCTGCGGGCGACCGGGCTCGATGTCGCGGTGCTCGGCGACCCCGAGCACACCGACGGCGAGGTCGTCGAGATGTCCAACCCCGTCGCCGGCAGCCACCGCAAGCTCGTGCTGCGCGACGGTGTGATCGTCGCGGCCACCCTGGTCGGCGACCTCTCCCGGATCGGGCTGATCACCCAGCACTACGACCGCGGCACCGTGCTCGGCCGCCACGAGGCCGGCGCCCTGCTGACGGCGGAGCGCGCCGCCGCGCCCGTCGTCCTCCCCGACGACGCGGAGGTCTGCGCCTGCGCCGGCGTCAGCGCCGGCCGGATCCGCGCCTGCGCGTCGTTCGACCAGGCCCTTGACACCACCCGCGCCACCACCGGTTGCGGCGGCTGCACCACCGCCGTCCGCGAGCTACTCAGAGAAGGAGCCCTCGTATGAACACCCCGCGACGTTCTTCGCCTCCCCCGCTTCGCTCCTCCGCCGAACAACGTCGCGGGGACCCCAAAAACATGAGCCCCCACCTCCGCAAGAAGCTGGTCGTCGTCGGCCACGGCATGGTCGGCCACCGGTTCGTGCAGGCCGCGATCGAGCGCGGCCTCACCGAGACCCACGACGTCGCCGTGATCGGCGAGGAGCGGCGTCCGGCGTACGACCGGGTCGCGCTGACGTCGTTCTTCGAGGTCGGTGCCAAGGCGCTCAGCCTGCTGCCGCAGGGGAGGTACGACGACCCGCGCGTCACGCTGCGCACGGGTGTGGAGGTCGTCGCGGTGTCGCCGCGGCTGCGGATCGTCACGCTGAACACCGGTGAGGACCTGCACTACGACGAGCTCGTGCTGGCGACCGGGGCCTACCCGTTCGTGCCACCGGTGCCGGGCAAGGACCTGGACAACGTCTTCGTGTACCGCACCATCGAGGACCTCGAGGCCATCCGCAAGGCCGCCAAGCGGGCGAAGAGCGGCGCGGTCGTCGGCGGCGGCCTGCTCGGGCTCGAGGCCGCCAACGCCCTGAGCCAGCTGGGACTGCAGACCCACGTCGTCGAGCTCGCACCGCGGCTGATGGCGGTCCAGATCGACGCCGCGGGCGGCCGGACCCTGAGCCGCCACGTCGAGCAGCTGGGCCTGAGGGTCCACACCGGCGCGATGACCGAGGCGATCCTCGGCACCGACAAGGTCACCGGGATGGCGCTCAAGGACCGCAAGTCGCTCGACGTGGACCTCGTGGTCTTCTCCGCGGGCATCCGGCCGCGCGACTCCCTCGGCCGGAGCGCCGACCTGGCGGTCGCCGAGCGCGGCGGGATCCTGGTCGACGAGCACTGCCGCACCAGCGACGAGCACATCTACGCGATCGGCGAGTGCGCCGCTCCCGGCGGGGTGATGTACGGCCTGGTGGCGCCCGGCTACGCGATGGCCGAGGTCGTCGTCGACACGCTGCTCGGCGGGGCGGGGGAGTTCACCGGCGCGGACATGTCCACCAAGCTCAAGCTCCTCGGCGTCGACGTGGCGAGCTTCGGTGACGCGCACGCGACGACCGAGGGCGCGCTCGAGCTCGTCTACTCCGACGCCGTCGCGGGGGTCTACAAGAAGCTGGTCATCAGTGAGGACGGCCGCCGGCTGCTCGGCGGGATCCTGGTCGGCGACGCGTCGGCGTACGGCGTCCTCCGCCCGATGGTGGCCTCGGGCATCGCGCTCCCGGAGACCCCCGAGGACCTGATCCTCCCGGCCGGGCGCTCCCTGACCGAGATCGGGCTGCCCGACGAGGCGCAGGTCTGCTCGTGCAACGACGTCACGAAAGCCCAGATCCTCGCGGTCGTCGGTGAGGGCGGGACCTGTGACAGCGCCTCCTGCGTCACGAAGTGCACCAAGGCCGGCAGCACCTGCGGCTCCTGCAAGCCCGTGGTGAAGAAGGTCGTCGAGGAGTTCTTCGCGGCGAGGGGCTTGGTGGTCGACAAGAGCCTGTGCGAGCACTTCTCGCTGACCCGGCAGGAGCTCTTCGACGTCGTCGCGGTGCACGGCTACACGCGGTTCGACGACATCATCGAGGCGCACGGCCGCGGCCGCGGCTGCGACATCTGCAAGCCGACGGTCGCCTCGATCCTCGCCTCCCAGCTCAACGGACACGTGCTCGAGGGCCCGACCCGCACGCTGCAGGACACCAACGACGCCTACCTCGCGAACATCCAGCGCAACGGCACCTACTCCGTGGTCCCGCGCATCCCCGGCGGCGAGATCACGCCGGAGAAGCTGATCGTCATCGGCCAGGTGGCGCAGGAGTTCGGCCTCTACACGAAGATCACCGGCGGCCAGCGCATCGACCTGTTCGGCGCCCGCATGGAGCAGCTGCCCGCGATCTGGCGGCGGCTGGTCGACGCCGGCTTCGAGTCCGGGCACGCCTACGGCAAGTCGCTGCGCACCGTGAAGTCGTGCGTCGGATCGACCTGGTGCCGGTACGGCGTGCAGGACTCGGTCCAGCTCGCGATCGACCTGGAGCTGCGCTACCGCGGCTTGCGGTCGCCGCACAAGCTCAAGGGCGGCGTCAGCGGCTGCGCCCGCGAGTGCGCCGAGGCGCGGGCCAAGGACTTCGGGGTGATCGCGACCGAGAAGGGCTGGAACCTCTACGTCGGCGGCAACGGGGGCGCGACGCCCGCCCACGCCCGGCTGCTGGCCGGGGACCTCGACCGGGAGACGCTGATCCGCTACCTCGACCGGTTCCTCATGTACTACATCCGCACCGCCGACCGGCTCCAGCGCACCGCACCCTGGATCGACTCGCTCGACGGAGGGCTCGACCGGGTCCGCGAGATCGTCGTCGACGACGCCCTCGGGCTCGGCTCGGAGCTCGAGGCCGCGATGGCCCGTCACGTCGACTCCTACTTCGACGAGTGGAAGGCCACGATCGACGACCCCGACAAGCTCGCCCGGTTCGTCTCGTTCGT
>NZ_DASWVI010000430.1:0-4638 GCF_036401255.1 Nocardioides sp.
AACTCCCCCTGCTCGGTGTAGAAGTTCGTCTCGAAGTTCACCAACGTCCGACCACCCGGCGGCTGCACCACCAACTCCGAGGCCGGCAACGGGACCCGCCGCAACGCCCGCAACACCAACCCCGGCGTCACCTCCGGCGGCGCGGCCACCGAATCCTCAGGACAACTCGAGGTCCCAGGCTGCGGAGCCCCGCCCGCTGGCTGGAACCAGACGTACATCTGGATGGAGCCGTCGTCGCAGATAGCCAACTCTGAGCACGTCTGATTGCCGCCCATGGCGCAGACCGGATCGTGATGCCAGACCCCCGGCACCTCATGCACTGGCGAGGGCGGCTCTGCGCCGCCGGGCTGTCCCGGGAGTTCGGCTCCCGGAAGATGCGACGTGCCATGGGTGACGAGTGCACCACCGGCAGTGTCGGCCTGGGGTGGCGGATCCGTGTGCGTCCCCGGATCCGCCGGAGTGGTCGGGTCTGCATGTGCCGGAACGTCGACACCGCCCAGGATGGCCACCGCCACGAGCACCAGCCCGGCTGTCCATCGGCATCTACTCATGTCTGCTTGTCCCAGTACTCGATCCGCCAGCCATTCGCTGTCAACCGGACGATCGTCTCGATCCGGACCGTTCCGGCCTCGTACTCCTCGTCGCGTTTCGTTCCAGGCAGGTCGACGACTTGATGACTGTTGGCCAACACGTATCGCACCACGAGCAGGTTGCCCTCGGATCCGACTGGGGCCGTGGACGCGTCGCTGATCTTCGTCTCACCACCCCGGATGTGACCATCCCGCCGATACACGGACTCCAGGAAGTCAAGGACCTGCTGACACGCTTTGCAGCCCTTCGGGCTGAGCGCTGCCAAGCCGGCAACGTCGCCCGTCTCCTGGGCATAGTCAGCCATCTCCCAGTAGAACTTCACGAACGCCTCAGCAGCAGCCGCGTCATCGCCCCGCGCAGCGGCCGGCATCGTCGGCTCCACCGGACCCGACACGGCCGTCGTCGACGGGGAGGACGGCGCCGTGGAGGACGGCGGCGGGGCGAACTTGGGCTCGGGGTCGTCGTCGGAGCACGCGCCCAGCGCGAGCACCGACAGCAGCGACATGGCGGTGATGACCGTCCGAGACCGGTTCACGAACCCGATCATTCCCCGCACACAGCCCGAACGAAACCGCCCCGGCCGAACCTGTGGAGACCGGCTCAGGACGTCGTGTCGAGCAGCGCCTCGAGCTCGGCCCGGCCGGGCAGGTCCGGGGGTTCGACGACCTCGCCGGTGCGCACGTAGTAGAACGCCGCGCGGACGCGGTCGAGAGGGACGTCGTTGAGCTCGGCCCAGGCGAGCCGGTACAGCGCGAGCTGGAGCGGGTCGGCGGTCGCCGAGCGGTTCGTCTTCCAGTCGACGACCAGGTGCTCGTCGCCGTCGACGTACACCGCGTCGATCCGGCCCCGGACGACCTGGCCGACCCCACCCGGAGGACGGAGCACGAGCGCGAACGGCGCCTCGACCCGGTGCGGCGTCCGGGTCGCGAACGGCCCGGCCTCGAACGTGGCGATCAGCTCCTTGAGGTCGGAGTCGTCGTCGATGCCGGCGTCGGCGCGCCCGGGCAGGTCGTCGTAGTCGAACAGGTCCTGCTGGCCGAACCGCGCCTCCACCCACGCGTGGAAACGGGTGCCGAACCGGGCGGCCGACGACGGCGGGCGCGGCATCGGCCGGGCCAGCTCGCGGGCGAACGTGCCGGGGTCCTCGCGCAGCCGGGCCATGGCCGTCGCCGAGAGGCTCGAGGGCAGAGGTACGACGACGTCGGAGCTGCGGTCGCGGCGCGCCTCGGCCAGCAGCCGCTCGAGCTCGGCGTCCCACTCCGCGACCCGGGCCGCCTCGATCATGTCGAGACCGGCGTCGGCCGCCTCGACGTCGACGTCGCGCACCCGGCGCGCCGCCTCGAGGCGCAGGGCGGCCTCGCGGCCGGTGCCGGTGAGCGGCCACGGCTGCGACGGGTCGACCGCGTCGTAGGGGTTGGCGGAGCCACGCTCGGGCTTGTCGAGCCAGCACTCCGCCGCCTCGCCCCATTCCTCGAGCTGCTCGCGGACCACCCGCTGGTAGGCCGACGGGCCGAACGGTGTGGTGCGCGTGCTCCAGAGGTAGGAGGTGACCGACAGCCGGTGGGCCGCCCGGGTGAACGCGACGTAGCCGAGCCGCAGCTCCTCCTCGGCGTCGTGGTCGCGGGTGGCGGCGCGGTAGGCGTCCAGCGCGGCCTTGTCGTGCCCGGCCAGCTGGGGCAGGTCGTCGGCGTCGCCTCGCAACGGCGCCGGCAGGATCGCCGGCGAGGAGGTCCACAGGGTGCGGGACCGGTTGGACGGGAAGCGCGTCTCGCAGACGCCGACGAGGAACACCGCGTCCCACTCCAGCCCCTTGGACCGGTGCACGGTGAGCAGCTTGACCGAGTCGGCCTCGGTGGGGGTCGCCACGTCGAGCCCGTTGCCCTGGTCGTCCTCGGCCGTCAGGTAGGCCAGCAGCGCCGGCAGCGTGACGTCGCCGTCGACGGCCTGGAACTCCGCGACCGCCTTGACGAACAGGTCGAGGTTGTCACGGCGCGCCGCGGCCGCCGGGCTGACCGCCGACGCCAGCTCGACGTCGGTGCCGCTGGTGTCGATGATCCGGCGCACGATGTCGAGCAGGGGCTCGCCGACGTAGGTGCGCAGCATCCGCAGCTCGGCGGACAGCAGCCCGAACCGCTCCAGCGCCTCGGGCGAGTAGGGGTGCTCCCCCGGGTCGGCCAGGGCGTCGTCGAGCGAGGGCACCTCGGCGGGGTCGATGCCGTCGGCGATCTCGAGCAGGTGGTCGGTGATCGACTCCGGAGCGGCACCGCGGCCGCTCCGGCCGGCGATCTCGTGGGCGCGACGGCTCAGCAGCCGCAGGTCGCGCGGCCCGATCGCCCAGCGTGGCCCGGTGAGGAGCGTGAGCAGCGCGGCGTTGGCGGTGACGTCGTGGAGCAGGTGCAGCGTCGCGACGATCTCGGCCACCTCCGGCAGCCGCAGCAGGCCGGAGAGACCCACGATCTCGACCGGGATGCCGGCCCCGGTCAGGGCGTCGAACACGTCCTCGGCGTGGGAGTTGTCGCGGGTCAGCACGCCGATCTTGGCCCAGCTGCCGGGGTCGGGCATCGCCGCGTGCGCCTCGCGGACCGCCTCGGCCAGCCACGCCAGCTCCTCGGCGTGCGTCTCGAACACCCGGGTGGTGACGGACCCCGTCGCGGCCTCGGGCTTGGCGACCAGCGGCTCGACCTGCCCGTAGGCGGCGTAGAGCGGCGCGGCGAGCCGGTTGGCGACCTCGAGGATCCGCGCGTCGGAGCGACGGTTGACGGTGAGGGGGTACGTCGGGACGGGCCGGCCGTCCGCAGCGGGGAAGGTGTCGGCGAAGTTGAGGATGTTGGAGACCGACGCGCCGCGCCAGCCGTAGATCGCCTGGTTGGGGTCGCCGACCGCGGTGACCGGGTGTCCCTCGCCGAACAGCCGCGACAGCATCACCGCCTGGGCGACCGAGGTGTCTTGGTACTCGTCGAGCAGCACCACCTTGAACCGCGACCGCTCGAGGGCGCCGACACCCGCCTGCTCGCTGGCCAGCCGGGCGCCGAGCTCGATCTGGTCGGAGAAGTCCATCAGCCCGAGGTCGTGCTTGAGCCGCCGGTAGCCCTCGACCAGGTCGAGCAGCTCGGCACGCCGGTCGATCGCGGAGATCGCCTTGTCGATCGCCTCACGGTAGGTGACCCGGGCCTTGCCGGCCAGCTCCTCGGCCAGCGCCCGTTCGAAGCCGGCCCGCGCCTCGGCGTCGGTCGCGCGCACGGCCTCGGGCCCGACGAGGTGCTCGCTCATCGCACTGTCGAGGGCGAGGAGGTTCTGGATGACGGTCGCGGGGTGGTCGGAGAGGTGGCGGATCTCGCCGGTGAACCGGTCCACCACCCGGGCGCCGAGCTGGTAGCGCGCGGCGTCGGTGATCACCCGGGTGTCGGGCTCGTGGCCGATGCGCAGCCCGTGGTCGGTGAGCAGGCCGGCGGCGTACGCGTTGTAGGTGGCGACCGTCGGCTCGAGCACCTCGCCGGCGCCGTCCGGACCGACCTCGGCCGGCGGCTCCAGGGCGCCGGCGGCGTTGAGCGCATCCCGGATCTTGCGGCGCAGCTCGCTGGCCGCCTTGGTGGTGAACGTCAGGCCGAGCACCTCGTCGGGGCGGACCTGCCCGGTCACGACGAGGTAGACCACCCGCGCGGCCATCAGCGTGGTCTTGCCCGACCCCGCGCCCGCGATCACCACCGCCGGGGCCAGCGGCGCGGAGATCGCCGCCCACTGCTGGTCGCTGACGGAGTACGGCGTGCCCATGACCGCGGCGAGGTCCTCGGGGCTGTCGATCGGTCGGCTCACTGGCTGGTCACCGACCCCGCGCTCTTGGCCGGGCAGATCGACATGAACTGGCACTCGCGGCAGTGCTGGCCGGCGATCGACGGGAACGACTCCGCCCGCAGCAGCGCAGCGGTGCGGGCGAGGCGCTCGCGCAGCAACGAGCGGTCGGCGCCGTCGTCGGGTTGCGCGCCCTGGCCCTGGACGACGGCGGTCTCGTCGCCGTCGGTGAGCCCGAGCTGGACCAGCTCGGCGCCG
>NZ_DASWVI010000431.1:0-2251 GCF_036401255.1 Nocardioides sp.
CGGGCCGTACGCCGCGCACCGCGTCCGCGATCACCCGCGCCGAACTGGCGCCGACGCCGGGCAGGTCGGTGAGCGTGCCCTCCTCGACGGCCCGGGCGACCTCGTCGGGCGGGAGCGGCAGGATCGCGGCCGCGGCGCCGCGGAACGCCTTCACCTTGTAGGTGTCCTCGCGGCCCCGCTCGAGGAGGAACGCGATGCGCCGCAGCGCCGCGACCGGGCCCGCGTCGTAGCCGCCGCCGGCCTCGTCGGCGCGCTGATCGGTCTGGTCCGCCACGCGGTCGGTCTCCTGTCCGTCGGCTGTCGGTCGGACGATTTTTTCCTCCACACCCGGTGGACGGCCATCCTGCCTGGTCAGCGGGCGGTCGGGCGCACCACGGCCCGGCCTGTCCACAGGCCGATCCCGGGTTGCGGGGCCGTCCTCCACCGGTGGAGCGTCCCGTCCACAGGGCTGTCCACAAGGTTATCCACAGGAGGTGAACGCCGCGCGTTGACCGGCGGGCGGCGCGCCTCCTAGCGTGGTGGGCAGATGAGGCCCTCGGCCGCGGACGGACACTCGCAAGGGGAAGGCAAGTGTCCCGAGGCGGCCGGGGGCTTCCTCACGTTCACCCGCCCGAAAGTCTCGGGCGGGTCAACGGCCGAGGAAGACCGGCGGCCGCTTCTGCTGGGCCGCCCGGATGCCCTCCTGCAGGTCCTCGGTGGCGAGCGTGATCGGCTGGGCCATCGCCTCCCACTGCAGGCAGCTCTCGAAGTCCGCGTGCCCGCCGTCGGCCAGCGCCAGCTTGGTGAGCCGGCTGGCGATCGGCGCGGTCGCCGCGATCCCCTCCGCGGTGACCAGCACCTCCTCGAGGAACGAGGCCGGCTCGATCACCCGTGAGACCAGGCCCAGGCGGAGCGCCTCGTCGGCGTCGACGAGGCGCCCGGTCAGCAGCAGGTCCCGGGCGTGGGCCTCGCCCACGACGTTCGGCAGCAGGTAGGTCCCGGCCATGCCGGCGTGCATGCCGAGCTTGACGAACGGCGCCCCCAGCCGGGCCCCCGCGGCGGCGTACCGCACGTCGCAGGCCAGTGCCAGGCACAGCCCCGCGCCGATCGCCGGGCCGTTGACCGCAGCGATCGTCGGCACCTCCAGGCGCCGGATCGAGAGCCAGGCGCGGTAGAACGCGATCATCCGGGTGCGCAGGTGGTCGACGCTCGCGTCGGGCTCGCTGGCGATCCAGGAGGTGTTGCCGCCCGAGCAGAACGCGGTGCCGGCCCCGGTGACGACCACGACCCGCACGGAGCGGTCCGCGGCGAGCTCGTCGATCGCCGCGACCCAGGAGGCGGTCATCTCGTCCGACATCGCGTTGCGCTGGTCGGGGTTGTCGAGGGTGAGCACGGCGACGCCCGGCGAGGGGCGGTCGAGGCGCAGGTGGGTGGGCTGGTCGGTGGGCGCTGGCATGCCGCACAAGGTACTGAGCGGCGCCGGGGCGCGCCGTGACCGGATTCACCGTCGACACCGCTCGCGGTGCGCCTGACGCACAACTCACCGCTCGTGTCGTAGGGTCTGAGTCGGTCCGGCGGCATCCGTCGTCGGGCTCCGGCGGGTCTTCCCCTCTGCCCCGTCGCGACGACCAGTTATACATAGGCAAGGAGGCCGTCATGGCGGAGACCTGGAGCGGCGAGTTCTACTGCGTGAAGTGCAAGGAGAAGCGCGAGGCCGAGGGCGAGGTCAAGGTGAACGACAAGGGCACCCGGATGGCCAAGGCCGTCTGCCCGGTCTGTGGCACCAACCTCAACCGCATCCTCGGCAAGGCGTGACGCGACACCTTCGCGGCTAGCGCCCCGACTCTTCTGGCGACGGCGGCGTCGACCCGGTCTGCGGACCGGGCGGCGCCGCCGTCCGCGTCTCCCCTCCTCCGGCTGTGGAGAGCGGACGCCTCGGCGGCTCGGACCGGGTAGACCGTCGGCATGAGCCTCCTGCGCCCCGGCCTCCAGGTCGTACGCCGCGACGACCACCACCTGCAGATCGGCATCGACCCGCCCTGGCGGCTCGTGGTGCCCGACCGGCCCGACGTGCAGCACCTCCTCGACGACCTCGTCGCCGGACGGACGCCGGCCCCCGAGACGCCCGACGCGCACCGGGCCCTGCTCGCGCTGGCCCGCGCGGGCATGCTCACCGAGACGGAGCCGACGGCCCCGACCACGTCGCCGCCCGTCGCGGTGCAGCTCCTGGGCAGCGGCCCCCTGGCCGCCGACGCGGAGCGCGTACAGCGCG
>NZ_DASWVI010000432.1:0-3085 GCF_036401255.1 Nocardioides sp.
GTGGCGCGACACGGCAGGCTGCGAGATCGCGAACTCCGCACCGACGGCCTCGACGATCGCGCCGGCGGTCACCTCCCCCTCGGCCAGGAGGTCGATGATCCGGCGGCGCACCGGGTCGCCCAGGACGTCGAACGCGTGCACACCGCCCTTTATATAACTTCCATGTTATATAGCGCAAGGCGGGACCTCACCCCAGCACGAGGGGCTCACGGGACCCCGGGCCCCAGCCTGGAGCGACGGCCGGCACCTACCTGCCCGCCGGCGAGCTCGCTGCGGCCGGTCGGGACCCCGGGGCATCGTTGTCGACCGCCGGGTCGACCGGCGATCATGGGTCCGTGACCAGCGACACCACGACCTGCGCCGTCTGTGTGGTCTCGGGACAGCCGATCATCGTCGCCGGCATCCACGCGCTCCTCGCCGAGGCCACGGACGCCGGCTGCGCCTACCTCTCCACGGCGCACCCGGCGGACGCCGACGTCGTCATCTACGACGTCTTCAACCTCGCGATCGCCGCGCACCCGGCCAACGAGGAGGAGCTCCGCGAGCTCGTCGCCGGCCATCCCGGGCGAGTGCTGGCGCTCTCCCGACTGCTCCAGCCCGGCCTGACCGCTCGCGCGCTCGCGATCGGCGCGGCCGCACCCATCTCGGTGAGCGCGGACGGCACCGAGCTCGTCGCCCTGGTCGAGGCGGCCGTCAACGGCGATCTTGCGTCCGACCCCCAGCTGGTCACCAGCTACGACGCCGACCTGAGCACGCTGCTGGACAGCGACGTGGAGCTCACCCCCCGTCAGAAGACCGTGATCTCCCGGATCGCCGCCGGCTACTCGAACGAGGAGATCGCGGCCGAGCTCTACATCAGCCCCAACACCCTCAAGAGCGCGATCCGCGGGGTGTACTCGCGCATCGGCGTCACCAGCCGCGCAAGTGCCGTCGCCTGGGCGCTCTCCCACGGCTACCAGGGGCCCCAGGCTCGTGGGCGAAGCAGGTAACGGCGGCCTGGAGAACACCCCGCGGCGCGGCGGGCCCTCGCCCCGGTCCGAGACGTGCCGGCGTGACGTTGCGGACACCCGGCCTCGGCGCGCCCCCGCGCCGTTGTCGGCGGCCGCTCCTAGCGTTGCGGTGTGCGCATCCTCCACACCTCCGACTGGCACCTCGGGCGGTCCTTCCACCGGGAGGGCATGCTCGGGCACCAGGCTGCGTACGTCGACCACCTGCTGGCCGTCGTCGAGGAGGAGCACGTCGACCTGGTGGTGGTGGCCGGCGACGTCTACGACCGCGCCCTCCCGCACGTCGACGCCGTGCGCCTGGCCGACGAGGCGCTGGCGCGACTGGCGGGCTCCCGGGCGAAGGTCGTGCTGACCAGCGGCAACCACGACTCGGCGCAGCGGCTGGGCTTCAGCTCGCGGCTGATCGACGCGGCCGGCGTGCACATCCGCACCGACGCCGCGGGCGTCGGCACCCCGATCCTGCTGGAGGACGACCACGGCACCGTCGCCGTCTACGGCCTGCCCTACCTCGACCCCGACGCGGTCCGCGAGCCCTGGGGTCTCCCGGTGCGCAGCCACGAGGCCGCACTCACGGCCGCGATGGGCCGGGTCCGCGCCGACCTGGCGACGCGAGCCGGCGCCCGCTCCGTGGTGCTCGCCCACGCGTTCGTGGCGGGTGCGCCCGACCAGGTGCGGCCCAGCGACTCCGAGCGCGACATCAGCGTGGGCGGCGTGTCCCTGGTGCCGACCAGCGTGTTCGACGGCGTCGACTACGCCGCGCTGGGCCACCTGCACGGCCGCCACACGCTGACCGAGTCCGTGCGCTACTCCGGCTCACCGCTCGCCTACTCCTTCTCGGAGGCGACGCAGGTCAAGGGCTCCTGGTTGGTCGACCTCGGCGCCCACGGTCTGGACAGCGCGACGTTCGTCGAGGCCCCGGTGCCCCGACCGCTCGCTCGCCTGCGTGGCACGCTGGAGGAGCTGCTCGCCGACCCGCGCCACACCGTCCACGAGCGGTCCTGGGTGCAGGCCACCCTCACCGACGCGGTGCGGCCACTCCAGGCGATGGACCGGCTCCGCCGCCGGTTCCCGCACACGCTGGTGCTCGGCTTCGAGCCGGTGGGGGCGCGCCCGGTCGGGGTCCCGGCCGCGCGGGTGAGCGGCCGGTCCGACCACGCGATCGCGCTGGAGTTCGTCGAGCAGCTGCGCGGCGCGCCGGCCACCGAGGCCGAGTCCGCGCTGCTGCTCACGGCCGTCGACGCCTGCTGCGAGGATCCCGACGTCGACGTGCTGCTGTCCGGGACGGTGGACGGGTGAGGCTGCACCACCTCGAGATCACCGCGTTCGGCCCCTTCGCCGACACCGTCGCGGTCGACTTCGACGAGCTCTCCGCGGCGGGACTGTTCCTGCTCTCCGGCCCGACCGGCGCGGGCAAGACCAGCGTGCTCGACGCGGTCTGCTTCGCGCTCTACGGCGAGGTCCCCGGCGACCGCAGCGCCGCCAAGCGGCTGCGGTCCGACCAGGCCGCACCCGGCGTACGCCCCCGGGTGGCGCTGGAGGCGACGCTCGCGGGCCGCCGGTTCCGGATCGTGCGCTCCCCCTCCTGGGAGCGGCCCAAGAAGCGCGGCTCCGGCCTGACCACCGAACAGGCGTCGGTCTCGATCGCCGAGCGCGTCGACGGCGAGTGGGTCACCCACTCCACCCGGCTCGACGAGACCGGCCACCTGGTCACCCGCCTGGTCGGCATGAACACCGCGCAGTTCACCCAGGTCGCCATGCTGCCGCAGGGCCGGTTCCAGGCGTTCCTCCGGGCGCGCTCGGAGGAGCGCCACCAGCTGCTGCAGCAGCTCTTCCGCACCGGCCGGTTCGCGGGCGTCGAGCGCTGGCTGCGCGACCGGCGGATCGCCTTGACCCGTGACGCCGACGACGTACGCCGCCGCGTCGACGAGCTGGTCAGCCGGATCAGCGAGACGACCGGCGCCGAGGCACCCGAGGACGAGATCGCCGCCTGGGCCGGCCGGCTCCGCGACGAGGCGGCCGCGCGCTGTGCCGAGACCGCTGCCACCGCGGCCGGGGCCGCCGAGCACGAGGCCCGTGCG
>NZ_DASWVI010000433.1:0-11379 GCF_036401255.1 Nocardioides sp.
CGGGGGACGTCCGCGGGGACGGCCGCGAGCTCGCGCAGCCCGACCAGGGGCCCGTCGACCTCGCCGACCGCGACCACCCGGTTGAGCGCGACGACCGGTGAGTCGGTGAGGCCGACCAGCTCGTCGTACCACTCCAGGATCTGCGCCCAGTCGGTCTCCTCGGTGCTCGGGGCGTCGCAGTGCAGTGCGGCGATCGCGGCCTGCGCCTGGTACTCCCCGAGCCGGTCCCGGGCGAGCGCGTCCTGGAGGATCTGCACCCCCTCCGCGATCAGCGCGGTGTCCCAGCGACCGCGGTCCTGGTCGGCGAGCGGCACGAGTGCACCGTGCTCGTCCCAGCGCGCGGCACGGCGCGCGTGGTGGAGCAGCATCAGCGCCAGCAGGCCGGCGACCTCGGGCTCGTCGCTGGCCCGCGCGAGCATCCGGGTCAGCCGGATCGCCTCGGCGGCGAGGTCGACGTCGCCGGAGTAGCCCTCGTTGAACACCAGGTACAGCACGGTGAGCACCCGTCGCAGGTCGCCCGGGGCGCCGACGCCCGCCTCGGCCACGGTCCGCTTGGCCCGGCTGATCCGTTGGGCCATCGTCGCCTCCGGCACGAGGTACGCCGAGGCGATCTGCCGCGTGGTGAGCCCTCCGACCGCGCGCAGCGTCAGCGCGACCGCCGACGACGCGCTGAGCGCCGGGTGGCAGCACAGGAACAGCAGCAGAAGGGTGTCGTCCTGCTCGGCCACCGGCCCGGGCGGCGGCTCGTCGTGGGCCCGCTCCTCCCGGGCGCGCCGTGCCGACTCGGACCGGCCGGCGTCGATCACCTTGCGCCAGGCGACCGTGACCAGCCACCCCTTCGGGTCGTCCGGCGGGGCGTCGGGCCAGCGGCGTACCGCCTCGACCAGCGCCTCCTGGACGGCGTCCTCCGCCGTCGCGAAGTCGGCTCCGCGACGGACGAGGACGCCGAGGACCTGAGGTGCCAGGTCCCGGACCAGGGCCTCCATCGCCAGGTCCGTCACTCGGTCACGGTCGGGGGCAGCTCCATGAACGGCCGGACCTCGATCCACTCCCGGATCGGCTCCCCGCCCGGTCCCGGCGCCGAGGAGAGGTGGGCCGCGGCCTCGTAGGCCCGCTCGGGGGAGTCGACGTCGATGACCACCCAGCCGGCGACCAGCTCCTTGGTCTCCGCGAACGGCCCGTCGGTGACCGGTGGGCGGCCGTCGCCGTCGAAGCGCACGAACGTGCCCTCGGGTGCGACCGCCTGGGCGTCGACGAACTCGCCGCGCTCACGCAGCTGGTCGATGACGTCGGTCATGAACGCCATGTGCGCCTCGACCTCGGCCGGCGCCCACTGGTCGATCGGCGGGCAGTCGAGGGGCTTCGCGCCGCGGTAGTGCTTGAGCAGCAGGTACTTCGCCATCGTCGTGTCTCCTTCTGGGGGTTCCGTTATAGCCGCTCTCGTGGCGGCTCGACCCTGGGACGGAGCCGCGGCGCGGTTCTCGACATCCGGCCCGAAGATCGGTCTAGGTTGCTGCCATGCAGTCTCGGGGGACGGTCGACGGGGTCGACGGGGTCGACGAGCCGGCGGTCACAGCGGTGGGGAGGTCCCGTGCGCGGCCGGTCGGATGGTGGGCGGCCCGGGTCGCCGGCTGGGGGCTGCTCGGCGCGTGCCTGCTGCTGGCCGCCGTGGCCGTCGCCGGCGGTGAGCGCACGGCGAGCTACGACTCGCTGCGCACCGCGGTGCGGAGTGGCGACATCGAGCACGTGGTCGTGTCGTCGGGCTCCAGTGGCGACTTCCGCGGTCACGTGACCGTGGACGTGCACTGGCACACCGCGACCGGCTGGCGCGTGGCGCAGGTGGTCGAGCAGCACCCCTTGCGCCGGGACCGGCTCAACGGACTGCCGGTCGTGTACGACGTGGTGCAGGACCTCCGCGGACTCGACCCAGGCCTGGAGGTCGAGCGTCGGCCGCACTGGCGCGAGCTCGGGGCCAGCATCGAGGTCCTCGGGTGGCGGCTGGTGGGCTGGTGCGCCCTCGTGGTCGCCGTGGTCTGGGTCGGCACCCTGATGCTGATCGTGGGCGGTCCGCCACCGTGGCGGGCCACCCGATGGGCGTGGTTCTGGCTGCTGCTCCTGGCCGCGCCGGTGGGTGTCGTGGCGTTCCTCCTCCTCGGCGGGCCGTGCGGCCTCCTGCCCCCGGCGCCGGGCCGGCGGCCGGGGCTGCGCGGGGGTGCCGCCTTCGTGCTGGCGCTGCTGGTCGGGACCGCGATCGGCACCATCGGCAGCTGATCATCGCGCCGCCGGTGGCCTGTGGACGACGAGTTTTCGTCGGCGCCTCCGCGGGGCAGCATGGAGCCAACGACTCACTCGGGGGGTTGCCATGCTTGCCGAACCGACCGCAGGTCTGGTGTGTGACCACAGCGCGCTGCGCGATGCCGAGGCAGCGCTCGTGTCGGCCGCGACTGACCTCGATGCCGTGGGTGGGTCCGTGCCCGCGGGTGACCTCGCCGACGCTCAGGCGGTGATCGCCGTGCTGCTCGCCGGCCTCATGGAGACCTCGGCGCGCCTGGTCGCGGAGGGCAAGGTGCTGGGCCTCGGGATCCGCGTGGCGTCCGCCGGCCTCGCCGCCACGGACGCCGAGCAGGCACTCCGCTTCGTCGAGGTCGGCCACCGATGACCGGGACGATCGAGACCGAGGTCCGGGGCGACCCGGCCGCGTTCCGCGCGCTGGGCGACTACCTGCGCACCGTCCTGGCCGCACGCACGACGGACCTCGCCGACCGGACCGCTGCCGAGCGCTCCTCGCTGGCCGGCTCCTGGCAGGGGGCGGCCGCCGACGCCTTCGGCGGCCGGGCCGCGACCCTCGTCACCGCGGGCGACGGTGTCGCCGAGCAGGCACGCGCGGCCGCGGCCGAGGTCGAGGCACTCGGGGAGGCGTTGTGCCTCGCCCAGGACGGCATGGCGCAGGTGCGCGCGAGCGCCGCTGCCGGCGGCCTGCACGTCGAGGGCACCGTGATCATGTGGCCGCCCGACGCGTGGCGCCTCGACCTCCTCGAGACGACCCGCCTGCAGGAGGCGTGGAACGCCGCGCTCGCCGGCGAGCGGCGGCACCGGCAGGCCTGGTACACCGCCCTCGACCGTGCCGCCGCCTTCGCCGAGTTCTCGTCGAGCACGCTGCTGGGGCTGACCGCCGACCTGGTGGTGACCGCGGCCGAGCGGGCACTGCTGCTGGTCACGGCCCGAGGGCTGATGGGCAGGGCGGAGTTCTACGCCTCGGAGGTGCGCCGGCTCGACGGCCAGATCGACGACCTCGCGCGCGCCTTCGATCGCTTCGGACGGCCCGGTGACCGGCTCCTGCTCGACCAGCTCGTCGACGAGAGGATCGAGAAGCGCTACGCCGCGCAGGCGCTGCACGACGCCGCCGAGCATCCCGAGCTGCCCCGCGAGCTGCGCGGCGGGTTCGGCGTGCTCTCCGGCGCGTTGGCCGGCTACGGCGTCTACAGCGACATCCAGGCGGGCGAGTCCACCAAGCAGGCGGTCGTGTCCCAAGGGGCAGGGTTCGCTGCTGGTGTCGTTGGCGCGGCCGGCCTCGGCGCTGTCGCCGGCTCGTGGGCGCCCGGACCGGGCACGGCCATCGGTGCGGTCACCGTCGGGGGCGCCGCATTCGTCGGCGGTGCGCTCGGTTCCGTGCTCGGTGACAAGGGCGTGGACCACTTCCTCTTTGGGCACGACGAGCCCGGCGACGACGAGGCTGAGGAGCCTGAGCCGGGTGCCGAGCTGCTCGACTACGCCGCCGAGGTGCTCTCGTCCCCGCAGGACGCCGGCCACCGGGAGGCGCCGTGAGGCTCGATCCACGGTTCGTGGGCAGAGAGGCGCGTGACGCGGTCGGGATGCAGCTGTTCATCGTCGTCAGCACGGTGGCGGGCCTCGCCTTCGTGGTCGCAGCCGTCCGCACCGGCGCGTGGGGCGCTCTGCTGCTGGGCGGCTTCTTCCTGACGGGTGCCGCCAGCTTCCGCCTCAGCATGTTCGGGCGCCGGAGCCTCGGCAAGCGGGTCCGCGAGACCTGGGATGCCTCGGGCTTCGCGATCCGCGTCGGGCTGCGACCCCACCGCCCGCTGGCACTGCTGTGCACGGCTCTGAGCACGGCGATGATGTTCGGCACGGGCGTGCTGCTGCTCGAGTCGCCCGAGGGCAAGGCACTGATGTGGGTCCTCCTCCCTCTGCCGCTGCTGCTCGTCCCCGACAGCGTGCGAGGCCTGCTCGCGACTGGGCGGGAGGTCGTCCTCACTCCGCGCGCGATCATCTATCGGGGCTGGTCCTACGACATCGAGGTCCCGTGGGAGGACATCGAGCGGGTCCGCAGCACCAGGTCCAACCCGTGGGTGCCCGCGATCCGTTTCGACCTGCGGCCCTCGTCGTCCGAGCGGGCGGTCATGCACAAGTTCGTGGCCTGGCTGGATCCGAAGCCGCGGCCCGACAACTTCCAGATCCCCGTCCTCGCCGTCGACATGCCCTGGGAGCTCGTGGCGCTCGCAGCGCGCATGGTGTGCGTCCAGGCTCATCAACGTCCGGCCCAGCTCCGTGAGCACGGCATGCCCACGCTGACCAACTCGGGCGTCTGACGGGGTCAGCCGTGAAGTACCGTTCGGAACAGCGCGCAGGTCTCGTCGAGTGCCCGCTGCGCCGCGGTCGAGTGGCGGCCCATGTCGACGAAGCCGTGGATCAGGCCGGGGAACGTGCGGACCTCGACCGGCACACCGGCGCCGGCGAGTGCCTCGGCGTACGCGAGCCCGTCGTCGCGCAGCGGGTCGAACTCCGCCACGACGACCACCGCGGGGGCCAGGCCGTGGAGGTCGCCACGCAGCGGGCTGAGCCGCGGGTCGCTGAGGTCGGTGCGGTCGCCGGTGTACTGCCGCTGGAACCACGCCATGCTGGCGGCGTCGAGGAAGTAGCCCTCGGCGTTCTCGGTGTGCGACGGATAGCTGCCGGCCATGTCGGTGACGGGATAGATCAGCAGCTGGCCGGCGAGCGGTCGGCCTTCGTCGCGGAACGCCTGGGCCACGACCGCGGAGAGGTTGCCGCCGGCGCTGTCGCCCGCGACCGCGACCCGGTCGTCGCCGCCGAGGTCGGCGAGGTGGTCGGCGACGTACCGCACCGACGCGACGGCGTCCTCGGGCGCGGCGGGGAAGGGGTGCTCGGGTGCGAGCCGGTAGGCCACCGAGACCACGACCGCCGCACACCCGTTGGCGAGCGTGCGGGCGGTGAGGTCGTGGGTGTCCAGGTCGCCGATCACGAAGCCGCCGCCGTGGAGCAGCACGATCGTCGGCAGCGGGCCGTCGAGGTCAGGGCGGTAGACGCGGGCGGGCAGGTCGCCGTCGGCACCCGGGACCGTCGTCTCCTCGACGGCGCGTACGCCGGGCACCGCGGCCGGGTCGCGCAGGTCGACGCTGAGCGTGCGCAGGCCGCGCCGGGCGTCCTCGACGGTGCCCTCGGCCATCGGGGCGGCCTCGGCCGAGCCGATGAACGCGAGCAGGGCGGCGAGCTGGGGGTCGAGGGGCATGGCTCTCCTGTCAGACGAAGGCGCTGACGCCGGTCTCGGCGCGGCCGATGAGCAGCTTCTGGATCTGGCTGGTGCCCTCGTAGAGCGTCATCACGCGGGCGTCGCGGAGGTACTTCTCGGCCGGGTGCTCGTCGACGTACCCCGCGCCGCCGTAGACCTGGATCGCGTTGCCGGCGGCGCGCACGGCGGCCTCCGAGGCGTAGAGCTTGGCCTTGGACGCTGCCGTGCCGAACGGCTCGCCCCGGTCGATCAGGTCGGCGCAGCGCCACACCAGCAGTCGGGCGGCGTCGGCGTCGACCGAGAGGTCGGAGATCAGCTCCTGCACCAGCTGGAAGGACGCGAGCGGACGTCCGAACTGGGTGCGGGTGACGGCGTACTCTCGCGCGATCTCCAGGCAGCCCTGGACGATGCCGACGCAGCCGGCGGCCACGGAGACGCGGCCCTTGTCGAGGGTGGTCATCGCGATCTTGAAGCCCTGGCCCTCCTCGCCGAGCAGCGCGTCGGCGGGCACCCGCACGTCGGAGAGGAACAGCTCGGCGGTGGCCTGGCCGCGCAGACCGAGCTTGCCCTTGATCTCGCGGGCCTCGAAGCCGGGGGTGTCGGTCGGGACCAGGAACGCGCTGACGCCCTTCGGGCCCGGGCCGCCGGTGCGCGCGAACACGAGCGCGACGTGGGCCCAGGTGCCGTTGGTGATGAACAGCTTCTGTCCGCTGATCACCCAGTCGTCGCCGTCGCGGCGGGCCCGGGCGGACAGGTTGCCGGCGTCGGAGCCGGTGTCGGGCTCGGTGAGGCCGAAGCAGCCGAGGATGCTGGCGTCGGCGATGCCGGGCAGCCAGCGCTGCTTCTGCTCCTCGCTGCCGAAGCCCAGGATCGACTTGCCGACCAGCCCGTTGGACACCGAGACGATGCCGCGCAGGGCGGAGTCGGCACGACCGAGCTCCTCCATGCCGAGCACGTAGGTGAGGTAGTCGCCGCCGAGCCCGCCGTACTCCTCGGGGATCGTGAGGCCGAAGAACCCGATCTCGGCCAGCTTGGGGATGATCGCGGTGTCGACGGACTCCGCGCGGTCCCAGGCGGTGCGGTGCGGGACCGCCTCGCGGTCGAGGAACTCCCGGGCCAGGTCGCGGAACGCCTGCTGCTCCTCGGACAGGCTGAGATCCATCGGCGTCAGTCCTTCCAGCGGGCGATCTCGGCCTTGGCCAGTGAGCTCTTGTGCACCTCGTCGGGGCCGTCGGCGAACCGCAGCGTGCGGACCTGGGCGAACGCGTACGCGAGCGGGAAGTCCTGGGAGAGCCCGCCGCCGCCGTGCACCTGGATCGCCTTGTCGAGGATCCACTGCACGGTCTCGGGGGTGGCGATCTTGATCGCCTGGATCTCGGTGTGGGCGCCGCGGTTGCCGACGGTGTCCATCAGCCAGGCGGTCTTGAGCACGAGCAGCCGCAGCTGCTCGAGCTTGACCCGCGACTCGGCGATCCAGCCGCGGACCACGCCCTGGTCGGCGAGCGGCCGGCCGAAGGCGACCCGGGACGAGGCCCGTCGCGACATCAGCTCGATCGCCGACTCGGCGATGCCGATCGCGCGCATGCAGTGGTGGATGCGGCCCGGGCCCAGGCGGGCCTGCGCGATCGCGAAGCCGAGCCCCTCCTCGCCGATCAGGTTGCTGGCCGGGACGCGTACGTCGCGGAACACCAGCTCGGCGTGTCCACCGTGCTCGTGGTCGTCGTACCCGAACACCTCCAGGCCGCGCACGACCTCGACGCCGGGGGTGTCGCGGGGGACGAGCACCATGCTCTGCTGGCGGTGACGCGACGCCGACGGGTCGGTCTTGCCCATCACGATGAAGATCTCGGCGTGCGGGTTCATCGCGCCGGTGATCCACCACTTGCGGCCGTTGATGACGTACTCGTCGCCGTCGCGCTCGATGCGGGTCTCGATGTTGGTCGCGTCGGAGGAGGCGACGTCCGGCTCGGTCATCGCGAACGCCGACCGGATCTCGCCGGCGAGCAGGGGCTGGAGCCAACGCTCCTTCTGCTCGGCGGTGCCGAACAGCGAGAGCACCTCCATGTTGCCGGTGTCGGGGGCGGCGCAGTTGAGCGCCGCCGGGGCGAGGTGACCCAGGCGGCCGGTGATCTCGGCGAGGGGGGCGTACTGCAGGTTGGTCAGGCCGGGGGAGTCGGCGTGCTCGTGGGGGAGGAAGAGGTTCCAGAGCCCGAGCTCGCGGGCCTCGGCCTGCAGCTGCTCGAGGATCGGGACCTCCGACCAGGCCCACCGGTCCTCGAGCTGTCCGAGCTGCTCGTGGAAGAGCGGGGCGGAGGGCACGAGCCGCTCCGCCATGAAGCGCTCGAGCCGCTCGATCAGCTCGGTCGTCGTGTCGTCGTGTGCGAAGTCCATCTCAGTCCTCTCCGAGGGCGGCGAGCCCTGCTGTGATCAGGGGGTCGAAGCCGGCGCCGATCTGGTCGAACCCCTCGCCGACCGTGGCACCCTGCTGGAAGCGGTAGGTGATGCCCTCGAGGATCACCGCGAGCTTGAAGTACGCGAGCCCGAGGTGGAACCCCATGTCCCCGAGGTCACGACCACGCATGTCGGCGTACCGCGCGAGGTGCTCCTCACCGTTGGGATAGCCGGGCGCTGTGCTCACGTCGGAGACCAGGCCAGCGGCCGGCAGCTCGGCCAGCCGGTCGTAGACGAGCAGCAGCGCGAGGTCGGTGCGGACGTCGCCGAGCGTGGCCATCTCCCAGTCGACGACGGCCTTGATGTGGTCGTCGGGGCCGGTGAGCAGGTTGTCGAGGCGGTAGTCGCCGTGCACGATCCCGGCCCACACCCCGTCGTCCTCGGGCACCCGCGCGGTGAGCCGGCGGTGCAGCTCGTCGGCCTCCGGGCGGTCGGTGGTCTTGGACCCCGCCAGCTGCTGGCCCCAACGCCGGACCTGTCGCTCCAGGAAGCCCGCGGGGCGGCCGAACTCCCCGAGCCCGACGGCGCCCGCGTCGACGGTGTGCAGCCGCGCGAGCACGTCGACCATCTCCCGGGCGATGCTCGCCGTGCGCTCCGCGCCGAGCGCCTCGAGCTCCCGCGCGGACCGGTAGGCGGTGCCGACCACCCGCTCCATCACGTAGAACGGCGCACCGATCACGTCCGGGTCGGCGCAGTGGGCGTACGTCGTGGGCACCGGGACGTCGGTGTCGCGCAGCGCGGACATCGCGGTGTACTCGCGGCCCATGTCGTGCGCCGTCGCCTGCACGTGGCCGAGCGGCGGACGGCGCACGATCCACCACGAGGTGCCGTCGGTGACCTCGTAGGTCAGGTTGGACTTGCCGCCGGCGATCAGCTGTCCGCTGAGCCCGCCGGCGATCTCACCCGGCCGCTGCTCGTCGTACCAGCGTCGGAAGGCGTCGAGGTCCAGTCCGGGAGTCTCGTTCACCCCAGTGCTCCTGCTTCGTCGATCTTGTGCTGGAGGCGGCGCATCCCGGCCAGCCAGCGGTCGGTGTCGGTGGCGCGCGCGACGTAGTAGCCGGCGACCTCCCGGTGGGGGAGCACCAGGAAGCGGTCGTCGGCGAGCGAGGCGATCCAGGCGTCGGCGACCTGCTCGGGCTCGAGCGCCTGGTCGCGGGAGAGCAGCTCCTGCAACGGCCCGGCGTCCTCGAGCATCTGGGTGCGCACCCCCTGAGGGCAGATGGCCTGCACGGTGACACCCCGGTGGCCGTACGTCACCGAGAGCCACTCGGCGAAGCCGACCGAGGCGTGCTTGGTCACGGAGTACGGCGCGCTGCCGATCATCGTGAGCAGTCCCGCCGCCGAGGCGGTGACGACGAACCGGCCGCCGCCGGTCTCCAGCCACCCGGGGACGAGGAGGCGCGCGGCGCGGACGTGGGCCATCACGTTGACGTCGAGCATGCGCTGCCAGTGCTCGTCGGAGGTCTGCAGGCTGTCGACCCCGCCGCCGCCGTCGATGCCGGCGTTGGCGCAGTAGACGTCGATGCGGCCCAGCGCGTCGGTGGCGGCGTCGACCAGCGCCCGGACCCCCTCGGCGGAGGACGCATCGCCCGCGACCGGCGTACCACCGATGTCGTCGGCGACCGCCCGCGCCGTGGCGGGGTCGAGGTCGTTGACGACGACCCGGGCGCCCTCGGCGGCGGCGCGGGTCGCCAGGGCCCGGCCGATGCCCCGGCCGGCGCCGGTGACGACGACGCCCTGGCCGGCCAGCAGCCCGGGCATCACACCCCGCCGGTGAGGGTGAGACCGCCGTCGAGGGTGAGCGTCTGGCCGGTCACCCACGACGCTTCGTCGGAGAGCAGGAACGTCACGGCGCTGGCGATGTCCTCGGGCACCCCGAGGCGCTTGAGCGGGTACGCCGCGGCGACCTCGTCCTCGCGGCCCTCGTAGAGCGGTCCGGCGAACTGCGTCTTCACCACGGCGGGCGCGACCGCGTTGACCCGGACGGTCGGGCCGAGCTCGACCGCGAGCGACTCGGTGAGGCTGATCATCATCGCCTTGGAGGCGCCGTACATCGCGATGCCCGGGGCGGGCTTGACCCCGGACACGGAGGAGATGTTCACGATCGCGCCGCCGTGCTCGCCCATCCAGGCGCGGTGCGCGGACTGGGCCCAGGCGAGCGCGCCGAGCGCGTTGACCTCGACGATCTTGCGCGCGGCGCCGAGGTCGAGGTCGATCAGGCTGGAGAGCACCGGGTTGATGCCGGCGTTGTTGACGAGCAGGTCGAGGCTGCCGAACGTCTCGATGGTGCGGCGTACGGCGTCCTCGCGGTGCTCGGGGTCGTCGGCCTTGCCGGCGACGGCGATCGCGTGCTCGGCGCCGCCGAGGCTGGCGACGGCCTCCTCGAGCGCCTCGGGCTTGCGCGCGGTCAGGCAGACCTTCGCACCCTCGTCGACCAGCCGCTGGGCGATGCCCCGGCCGATGCCCCGGCTGGCTCCGGTCACGATTGCGACCTTGCCGGCGATTCCTTGCACGTGTCCTCCTGCGTCGTGGCTTGCTCCTGACTAAGCGCTTGCTTACCATGCGGTCCATGACCGCGTCCACCCCCGTGCCCGACGCCCGGACTCGACTCGCGACCGCCGCGGTGGACGCGTTCGCGGCGCGCGGCTTCCACGGCACCACGACGCGCGACATCTCCACCACGGCCGGGATGAGCCCGGCCGCGCTGTACGTCCACCACCGCTCCAAGGAGGAGCTGCTCTTCGAGCTGGCGCGCGTCGGTCACCTGCGGGTGCTCGAGATGGTGCGTGCGTCGATCGCTCCGTGGTCGGACCCGGTCGAGCAGCTCGGGCAGCTCGTGGAGGACTTCGTCCGCGACCACGCCGAGGAGCACACGGGTGCGCGGGTGATCAACTACGAGCTCTCGGCACTGACCGCCGAGCACCTCGCCGAGATCCGGGCGATCCGCCACGACATCGACGTGGTCCTGCGCGACGTGCTCGAGCGCGGCGTCGCCGCCGGCGTCTTCACCACTCCCGACGTGCGGATGACCGCGCTCGCGATCCTCTCCCTCGGCATCGACGTCGCCCGGTGGTACCGCGACGAGGGCCGCTGGGCGCCCGACGAGGTCGCCGCGCACTACCGGCTGCTCGCACTGCGGATGGTCGGCGCGGCGTAGGTCATCCACAGATCGCTGCCGGACCGTTTCGGTTCTGCGTCGAGCGGGGAATGATCGCATCCGTGAACCGGTCTCGGACGGCCCTCACCGCACTCGCTCTCGTGCCCGTGCTCGCACTCGGTGCCTGCTCGGGGGATGACCCCGAGCCCAAGTTCGCCGACCCCTCGCCGTCGTCCTCGGTCCCCACCTCGCCGTCCACCACCGCGGTGTCGGGTCCGGTCGAGCCGAC
>NZ_DASWVI010000434.1:0-2498 GCF_036401255.1 Nocardioides sp.
ACCCCCGCGGCCGCGGTCGCGGCACCCGCGACCAGGAGGCGCGGGGCGCGGGCGGTCGCGACCACCGCGAAGCCCAGCGACGCGAGCGTGTAGCCCGTGGCGACCGGCACGTCCTTGACGTTGAACATCGCGTGCCCGGTCCAGGCCGGCATCGCCGCGAGTGCCGCCGCGGCCACCAGGCCCCAGGCCCACGACCGCAGCAGCAGGCGAGCCAGGACAGCCACCGCGGCCAGGGCCGGCAGCGAGAGCAGGCCGACCCCGAGGTGCCGCACGGCGTACGCCGACGCGCTGGCCGACACCACGCCCGAGGAGTCGACGCCCGTCAGCATCGACCAGGCGTGCAGCAGGAGCATCGTGACGGGCGCGTAGACGTACGCCGAGCCCACCCACGAGCCGGGGGCGTCGCCGTGCAGGTCGTGGTCGAGGACGTACCACCCCGACGGACCGAGGAACGTGCGCATCCGCAACACGTGGTAGGTCTCGTCCCAGGAGACCCCGGTGCGCCAGCCCCCGGCGAAGACCATCACGACCGCAGCCACGAGGACGACCGCGGCCACCGCGAGCAGCGGGCGCGGGACGGGGCGGCTCACGTGCGCTGGCCCAGGCCCCGGTTGCGCGCGTGCACCACCATCTCGGCGAGCAGGCCGAACAGCGTGAGCTGCAGCCCGGCCATCACCATCAGCACGCCGGCGATCAGCAGCGGCCGGTCGCCGATCGGCTCCCCGAGCACCTTGACGACCGTCAGGTAGGCCAGCGTCACGAAGCCCAGCAGCAGGCTGGCCATCCCGACCGCGCCGAACAGGTGCGAGGGGCGGTTCTCGTAGCTGAGCAGGAAGCGGACCGTGAGCAGGTCCGCGAAGCCCCGCCAGAACCTGGCCAGGCCGTACTTGCTCGCCCCCGACATGCGGGCGTGGTGCTGCACCGGCACCTCGCTGACCCGGTAGCCCATGCCGTGCGCGATCACGGTCAGGTACCGGTGCATCTCGCCGTACAGCATCGGGGAGACGTCCTCGGCGACCGCCGCCCGCATCGCCTTGAAGCCGGAGTTGAAGTCGCGGCCCGGAGCCCCCGACAGCAGCCCGGTGGTGCGGTTGTAGACGCGCGAGGTGGTGCGCTTGACGAAGCGGTCCTGACGCACGAGGCGGGCGCCGGTGACCAGGTCGGCACCGGCGTCGATCCGCTCGAGCAGCCGGCCCAGCTCGGCCGGGTCGTCCTGCCCGTCGGCGTCCATCATCACGACCACGTCGGCGCCGCCGTCCAGCGCCCGGCGGAACCCGCGCTGCAGGGCCGCGGCCTTGCCGAGGTTGTGGCGCAGCGTCTCGAGCTCCACCTCCGGATGGTCGGCGGCCAGCTCGGCCATCACCTTGCCGGTGTGGTCGGTCGACCCGTCGTCGACCACCAGGACCCGCCCCAGCGGGTCGAAGGTGGTGACCTCGGCGACGATGCGGGGCACCAGGACCCGCAGGTTCTCGGCCTCGTCGAGTGCCGGTACGACGACCCACAGCATGTCCCGCATGCTCCCGACGCCGGGTGAACGAGCCGTGAGCCCGGCGTGGCGTGTCGGTGGCGCGCTCCTATCGGGAGAACAGCTCCACCAGCGCCGCCGGGGAGACGACGCGGGCGCCGCCGCGGCCGACGTCCTCGGCGACCGCCCGGTCGTCGGTCACGACGACCACGACCCGGCCGGCGGGCTCGGCGGCGACCAGGTCGCGCAGCACGTCGTCGGCGATCACGCCCCGCGGGCTGAAGAGCACCTTGACGCCGCGCGGCGCGTGCACCGGCGGGCGGTGATCGGTCTCGGCCGCGTCGAAGACCACGGTCACGTCCACGCGGGTCCGCGCCACCAGCGGCGCGAGCGCCGAGACCAGGCGGTTGCGCTGAGCCTCGAGCGGCGCGCTCGGCCAGGCCGTCTTGGTGAGGTTGTAGCCGTCGACGAGCAGCCGGGCCTGGGGCATCGCGAGGTACTGCTCCAGCAGGGCGGCGCTCGTGACCCCCAGCGCGCCCGTGGAGCTCGGGTCACGGGTGCCGGCCGCGGCCACGTCCGCCTCGACCCGGTCGCCCGGAGCACCGGTCACGGGCGGCAGCGCCAGCTCGCGACGCAGTCCCGCGGCCGCGTCGATCACGGTCTCGAGCAGCACCCGGGCGCGCAGCGTGGCGTCGTCGCGATCGGAGCGGGCGTCACGGCGGCTCCGGGCCGCCTCGGCCTCGAGCCGCTCGACCTGTCCGCGCAACCGCCGGTTGTCCTTCTCCAGGCCGGCGCAGCGCTCGGCCGCCTCCGCCTCGGCGGCCCCCCGCGCCCGCTCCGCCTCGTCGGCGGCCGCGCGGGCCTCCCGCTCCGCGGCCCGGGTGTCCCCGAGCTTGCGCCGCAGGGCGGTGTTCTCGGTCTTGTACTCCTCGAGCTGCGCGCGGTGCGCGGCCCGCAGGTCCCGCAGGGTCTGCTCGGCGTCGGCCAGCCGTCCCTGCAGCCGCTCCACCTCGCGGTCGGTCGCGGCCGACCG
>NZ_DASWVI010000435.1:0-9586 GCF_036401255.1 Nocardioides sp.
CGCCGAGGCGACCGAGGCCGCCGCTGCCGCGACCGACGAGCCGGCCGCCGAGCCTGCCGCCGAGCCGGCCGCCGAGACCACCGAGGCCTGATCCGGCCCGTCCGGTCACCTGATCACTGGCCACCCGTTCACTGGGAAACACTTCGAGGAAGAAGGACCATGGCGAACATCTCCGCCGCCGACGTCAAGAAGCTCCGCGAGCTCACCGGCGCCGGCATGATGGACTGCAAGAAGGCGCTCGAGGAGTCCGAGGGCGACTTCGAGAAGGCCGCCGAGCTGATCCGCATCAAGCTCGGCAAGAAGATGGCCGAGCGGGGTGCCGAGCGCGAGGCCTCGGCCGGCCTGGTCGCCACCTCCGGGGGCGCGCTGGTCGAGCTCAACTGCGAGACCGACTTCGTGGCCAAGGGTGACGACTTCGTCGCCGCCGCCCAGCAGATCGCCGACGCAGCGAACGAGGCGAAGGCCGGCGACGCCGAGAGCCTGAAGGCCGTCAAGCTCGGCGACAAGACCGTCGGTGAGGTCGTCGAGAACCTCGCGATCACGATCGGCGAGAAGATCGAGCTCGGCCGGGTGGCCTACTTCGACGGCCCGGTCGTGGCCTACATGCACAAGCGGGCCGCCGACCTGCCGCCCGCGGTGGGCGTGCTCGTCGAGTACGACGGTGCCGAGGCCGGCGCGCGCGGTGCCGCGATGCAGATCGCGGCGATGCGCCCGCAGTACCTCACCCGCGACGAGGTCCCGGCGGACAAGGTCGCCAAGGAGCGCGAGATCGCCGAGGCGACCTCGCGCGAGGAGGGCAAGCCCGAGCAGGCGATCGCGAAGATCACCGAGGGCCGGCTCAACGGCTTCTTCAAGGACGTCGTGCTGCTCGAGCAGCCCTCGGTGACCGAGAGCAAGAAGACCGTGAAGGCCGTGCTCGACGAGGCCGGCACCACCGTGAAGCGATTCGCCCGTTTCGAGGTCGGCGCGTAACTCGATAGGTTCTAGCAAGACATACGCGAGGAGGCCGGTTCGATGGCAGCGATCCTGATCATCGGACCGGCCTTCTCCTGTCCCGCCCCACGAAGGAGCCGTCCGTGACCGGATACAAGCGCGTCCTGCTCAAGCTGTCCGGCGAGATGTTCGGCGGCGGCAAGGTCGGCGTCGACCCCGATGTCGTCCAGACCGTCGCGCGCGAGATCGCCGCGGTCGTCAAGGCCGGCGTGCAGATCGCGGTCGTGACCGGCGGCGGCAACTTCTTCCGGGGTGCCGAGCTCCAGCAGCGCGGCATGGACCGGGTCCGGGCCGACTACATGGGCATGCTCGGCATCGTGATGAACTGCCTGGCCCTGCAGGACTTCCTCGAGAAGCTCGGCGTCGAGACCCGGGTCCAGACGGCGATCACGATGGGACAGGTCGCCGAGCCGTACATCCCGCGCCGGGCGATCCGGCACATGGAGAAGGGCCGCGTCGTGATCTTCGGGGCCGGCATGGGCATGCCGTTCTTCTCCACCGACACCGTGGCCGTGCAGCGGGCCCTCGAGAGCCGGTGCGACGTGGTCCTCGTGGCCAAGAACGGCGTCGACGGGGTCTACACCGCCGACCCGCACCAGGACCCGACCGCGACGAAGTTCGACGACCTCACCTACGACGAGGCGATCGCCCGCGGCCTGAGGATCATGGACCAGACCGCGTTCGCGCTCTGCGGGGAGAACAAGCTGCCCATGGTCGTGTTCGGCATGGAGCCGGAGGGCAACATCCTGCGCGTCGTGCAGGGTGAGAGGATTGGCACGCTCGTCACCGCGGGCTGAGCGGTCCTACCCACGAGCACCGACCCAGCGACACTAGGAGCACCCGTGATCAACGACATCCTCAACGAGGCCGACGGCAAGATGGACAAGTCGGTCGAGGCGACGCGCGAGGAGTTCGCGGCGATCCGCGCCGGCCGGGTGAGCCCGAGCATGTTCAACAAGATCGTGGTCGACTACTACGGCTCCCCGACCCCGCTGCAGCAGCTCGCGTCGTTCACCGCACCCGAGGCGCGGATCATCCTGATCGCGCCCTTCGACCAGGGCGCCATGCACAACATCTTGAAGGCGATCCGCGACTCCGACCTCGGCGTCAACCCCGCCGACGACGGCAAGGTGATCCGCTGCGTGTTCCCGGAGCTCACCGAGGAGCGCCGCAAGGAGTACATCAAGGTCGCTCGCCACAAGGCCGAGGAGGGCCGGGTCGCCGTCCGCAACCTGCGCCGGACCGCCAAGCAGCACCTCGAGAAGCTCGAGAAGGACGGCGAGGTCGGCCAGGACGACGTCACCGGCGCGGAGAAGCGCCTGGACGGCATGACCAAGAAGCACACCGACACCATCGACGAGCTGCTCAAGCACAAGGAGGCCGAGCTGCTCGAGGTCTGAGCGGCCGGAACCTCATGCCCGACGCCCCGTCTGCGATGCCTCCGGCCGCGCCGGCCCCCGTCCCGCCTCCCGCCAAGGACCACGGCCGGGCCGGCCGTGACCTGCGCGCCGCCGTCGCGTCCGCGGTCGTCCTGCTGAGCGCCATCGCCCTGTCGCTGCTGTTCTGGAAGACCGCGTTCATGCTGATCGTCGCGACGGCGGTCGTCGTCGCGATCTGGGAGCTGCACCGCGGCTTCCGCGCCAAGGGCATCGACCTGCCCGAGCAGCCGCTGATGGTCGGTGGTGTCGTCATGGTCGCCGTCACGTACGTCTGGGGCGCGCCCGCTTTGGTGACCGCCACCGCGGTGACGGCGCTGGTGATCATGCTGTGGCTGCTCCAGCGCGGGGTCGACGGTTATGTCCAGAACGCCACCGCGTCGGTGTTCACGCTCGTCTATGTGCCCTTCCTCGGGTCGTTCGTGACGCTGCTGCTCGCCGAGGGCGGGGGCGCCAACGCCGCGGGCTTCGACGACGCCGGGGTGCAGGGGATCGTCGCGTTCGTGCTCGTGACGGTCGCCTCGGACACGGGGGGGTACGCCGCGGGCGTGCTGTTCGGCAAGCACCCGATGGCGCCGGTCATCTCGCCGAAGAAGTCCTGGGAGGGCTTCGCCGGCTCGGTCGCCTTCTGTCTCCTCGCCGGCTGGGCCCTGGTCGTCTACCTCCTCGACGGCGACTGGTGGGTGGGTCTGCTCCTCGGCCTGATCACGGTCGTGATGGCAACGCTCGGCGACCTGTGCGAGTCGGTCATCAAGCGCGACCTCGGCATCAAGGACATGAGCCAGGTGATCCCGGGGCACGGCGGCCTGATGGACCGGATCGACTCGCTGCTCGCCACGATCGCCCCGATCTGGCTGCTGCTCCACTACCTCGTCTACTGATGCTCCACCTGGTGCGGCACCGGAGCGCTCGGAATCGCTCGGCATGCCGGACGTCATCGCTGTCGATCCGGCCGTAGAGTCGCCTTGATGTCGACCGACGCTGACGAGACGGGTCACCCCGTCGACGCGACCCCGGAGCCGGCGCCCGCCGAGGAGCGGGTGCCGGACTGGTGGCACCGCGACCACCCGACGTTCACCTCGCTCATGGGGTTCTTCACGGGTCTGGCGTTCGTGATCGTCGTCCCCGGCCTGTTCGCCGCGATCCTGGGCTGGATCTTCGACTACCACACCGCCGAGGACCTGTTCCCGCTCGTCCTGGTGACGCTGGCCGTCCCTCTGGGGCTGGTGATCGCGCCTCGGACCCGGCGCTTCGGCAAGTACATGCTGGTCGGGATGGGTGTCACGGCGCTCGTCGTCGGAGGCGTCAGCGCGATCGTGCTGTGGTACCTAGTGACCTACCAGAGCTGACGGCCCGGCCGACGAATCGCCGGGGCGCTCGCCCGGATGGGATGATCGGGGTCTGATGTCCGAGCGCACCCCTCTGCCCCTGGTCTTCGACGAGCCGCGCGGCCGCAAGAAGCCGCCGCGGCACCTGGCCGACCTCGCGCCGGACGAGCGGGCGGCGTACGCGAAGGAGCTCGGTCTGCCGGGCTTCCGCGTCAAGCAGGTCGCCACCCACTACTTCTCCCGGCTCGTCGACGACCCCGAGGAGATGACCGACCTCCCGGCCGCGCAGCGCGCGGAGCTCGTCGCCGAGCTGCTGCCGCCGCTGATGACGCCGCTTCGCACGATGGAGGCCGACCGCGGCACCACCCGCAAGACGCTGTGGCGGCTCTTCGACGGCGCGCTCGTCGAGTCCGTCCTGATGCGCTACCCCGACCGGGCGACCATGTGCGTCTCCAGCCAGGCGGGGTGCGGCATGGCCTGCCCGTTCTGCGCGACCGGCCAGGGCGGTCTGCAGCGCAACATGTCGACCGCCGAGATCGTCGAGCAGGTCCTCGCCGGCGCACGGGCGCTGGCCCGCGGCGAGGTCCCCGGCGGCCCGGGCCGTGTCTCCAACGTCGTCTTCATGGGGATGGGGGAGCCGCTGGCCAACTACAAGGCCGTGATCGGGGCCGTACGCCGGCTGACCGACCCGGCCCCGGACGGCCTCGGCATGAGCGCTCGGGGCGTGACCGTCTCGACCGTGGGTCTGGTCCCGCGGATGCGCCAGCTCGCCGACGAGGGCATCCCGGTCACGCTCGCGCTGTCGCTGCACGCGCCCGACGACGAGCTGCGCAACGAGCTGGTGCCGATCAACACGCGCTTCTCGGTCGCGGAGACGGTCGACGCCGCGTGGAACTACGCGGCCACGACCAAGCGCCGCGTCTCCATCGAGTACGCCATGATGCGCGGCATCAACGACCAGGCCTGGCGCGCGGACCTGCTCGCCGACGTGCTCCAGCAGCGCGGCGACTGGGGCTGGGTCCACGTCAACCTGATCCCGCTCAACCCGACGCCCGGGTCGAAGTGGACCGCCTCCGACCCGGCCGACGAGCGGGAGTTCGTCCGCCGGCTCGAGGCCAAGGGCATCCCCACGACCGTCCGCGACACCCGTGGCCGCGAGATCGACGGCGCGTGCGGCCAGCTGGCGGCCACCGAGGCATGAGCCCGGGGCCCGCGGAGGTGATGGCCGCGAGCGCGGCCTGGGTGTGGCTGCCCGACTTCGCGACGCGGGTCGAGACCGACGAGTACCTCCTCGTCCGCTACCCCGACTGGTTCGAGGAGCCCTTGATGCTCACGCGGCTGCGACCGCGCCGGCCGGTGGACGTCGTGATCGACGAGGCCCTGGAGCGTGCCGCCGAGCTCGGACCGACCAGCGTGCTCTGCTGGGTCCCACCCGACGCCGACCCTGCCCTCGAGTCGTTGCTCGCGGAGCGAGGAGCGCCCGCCCACACGGTGGACGTCCTCGCGCGTGATCTCCGGCCACAGCCGCCCGTGGGTCGGCCCGGTTCGACTCCGCCGGGCGACCTCGAGCTCAGCTGGGTGGTCGACGTCGCGGCGCTGCGCGACTTCGAGCAGGTGGCCGCGGAGGTCTTCGGCGGCACCGTCCCGCCCGGCGACCACCTCGAGCGGGAGGCCGCCCGGGCTGCCCTCGACTTCGCCACCGGCGCCGCGGGCCGGCTGGTCGCCCGTCGGGACGGGCTGCCGGTGGGGTCGGCCGGGCTCACGGTGACCGACGGGGTGGCCCGGCTGTGGGGCGGTGCCGTGCGCGAGCAGCACCGCGGTCGTGGCGTCTACCGCGCCCTGCTCCACGAGCGGCTGGCCTGGGGCGTCGAGCACGGCGCGCGTCTCGCGCTCGTCAAGGGCAGGGTCGAGACCTCGGCCCCGATCCTGCGCCGGATGGGTTTCGCGGCGTACGGACAGGAGCGCTCCTACCGCCTGCCCGTGCCCCGGAACGCCGGCTGACCCACGAGGTCCGCCCGGGCGCCACGCGGGATTCATGCGACGTTCGCGTCGACCTCGACACCCGTTCCGGGGCGCTCGGCATGGTCCGACACGGAAGACCACCGCCTCGAAAAGGACGCGACATGCGACTGCGTCGACTCCGCTCCAACCTCGTCGAGCTTCCGCAGGCCCCGAGCGACCGGCTCCGCGTGCTGGTCGTCTCCGAGTCGTTCCTGCCCCAGGTCAACGGCGTCACCAACTCCGTACGCCGCGTGCTCGAGCACCTCGCCGCCGAGGGACACAGCGCCGAGCTGGTCGCCCCGACCGGGCCGACGGCGTACGCCGGGTTCGCCGTGACCCGGGCGCGTGGCGCGAGCCTGCCGTTCTACCGCGACTTCCGGATCGGTCTGGAGAGCCGGGCCCGGCTCCGTGCGGTCATGCTCAGGTTCCGCCCGGACATCGTCCACGTCGCCTCGCCGGCGACCCTCGGCCACCAGGCCGTGCGCGCCGCCGAGGAGCTGGGCATCCCGACGGTCGCGATCTACCAGACCGACCTCGTCGGCTTCGCCCAGCGGTACGACATCGCCGGCGGGCCCCGGGCGATGGCCTACCTGACCCGACGCATCCACCAGGGCGTCGATCGCACGCTCGCGCCGTCCTCGACCAGCCTCCGCCAGCTGGCCGACCTCGGCATCCACGCGACGGCGCTGTGGCCGCGCGGCGTCGACCTCGAGCAGTTCCACCCCGTGCACCGCTCGGCGCAGCTGCGCCGGGACCTCGGTGGCGACGGTCGGCTGCTGGTCGGATACGTCGGCCGCCTGGCCGCCGAGAAGGAGCTGGACCTGCTGACCTGTCTCGCCGACGACCCGCGCTACCGGCTCGTACTCGTGGGTGGCGGGCCCGAGGAGCAGCGGCTGCGCTCGCTCCTCCCGGACGCGAGGTTCCTCGGCGTCCTGCACGGTGAGGACCTCGGGCGTGCCTACGCCTCGCTCGACGTGTTCGTGCACACCGGCCGCCACGAGACCTACTGCCAGTCCGCCCAGGAGGCGCTGGCCTCGGGGGTGCCGGTGGTCGCGCCGCGAGCCGGTGGTCCGGTCGACGTCGTCGCCGACGGCGTGGCGGGCTTCCTCTACGAGCCCGGCAGCCGGGCGGAGCTGATGACGTACGTCGACACGCTCGCCTCGGACCGGCTGTTCCGCCGCCGGATGGGCCTGGCGGCGCGCCGCAGCGTCGCCGGACGGTCGTGGCAGGGCGTCAACGCGGCATTGGTCGATCACTACCGCGACGTGATCGCGGCGCGGTCCTCCCGGCGCCGCGCCGCCTGAACACCTAGCCCAGCGGCGGGAACTTCGGCCGCGGGAGCACCAGCTCGACGTTGCGGGCGTTGCGGGCGCCGCGGCGGTCGTGGTAGCGCTCCTGCCAGTCGTTGGCGGCGAGCTCCCGCGAGAGCGCGGCCAGCTGCAGCGGGTCGTCGAGCTGGCTCGCGTCCCAGGTCGCCGGGGCGGCGTGGTCGAGCATCGTGCAGAAGATCGACAGGGTGCCGTCCTTGTTGTTCGCGATCTCGATGATGCGGCCCTGCTGCGGCCAGTCGATGTGGGAGGCGGTGTTGATCTCCCAGAACCCGTTGACGACCTTGCCGTCCTGCTTGCGCTTGTGCGCCTTGATGTTGTTGGTGTGCGTGTGGCCGTTGACCCACGCGATCACGTTGTCGTGCTCGAGCAGCTCCGCCACGAGGGCCTTCCCGAGGACGCGCGGCCCGGGGTCGACGTCGCCGGTCAGGTCGTTGACCATGCTCCACGACGGGTGGTGGCTGGAGAAGACCAGCAGCTTGCGCTGCGACGTGGCCAGGATCTCCTTGATCCACGCGAACTGCTTGCGGCTCAAGGAGCCCTCGTCGCCGCCGTTGGCGTTGACGGTGTCCATTACCACGAACCGCACCCGGCCCTGGTCGAAGGTGTAGTACGCCGTCCCGTCCGCGCGGTTCTGCTCGGTGTAGCCGTGGCCGACCGGCAGGCCGGTCGTCGTGAAGTGCTCCTCGACGATCTCGGCGGTGCTGAGCTGACGGCGGTCGGGGTCGGGGGTGACGGTGCGGCTCTTGACCCCGACGGTCTTCTTGTCGCCGGTCGCCCGGGCCAGGTCGCTCGGTGTGGGGTGGTTGTTGCCCTGGACGAGCTTGTCGTGGTTGCCCATCACGCTGAACCACGGCAGGTCCAGGCCGGTCGCCTCGAACGGCGCCCGAGCCTTGTCGAGCAGGCCGGGGATCGTCGGGAACCCGTACTTCGCGCGGGCGTCGTCGTCGGTCTTGCCGTCGGGGGTGCCCTCCGGGTGCCAGAACATCACGTCGTACAGCGACGGGTCGAGGGAGTCGGCGACGCTCTCGGTCTTGGTGTGGTCGCCGGAGTCCGGCTGGATCGTGCCGCCGTCGAGGACGTCGATGTTCCAGCGCACCTCGTTGTACTGCGCGTTGTCGGCGTTGTCGCCGGTCTGCAGGGTGAACGCGATCGTCCGCCCGGTGGCGGGGCCGGTCCGCACCGCGTTGATGCCCTGGACCATCGCCTCGGCCACGTGCAGGCTCAAGAACTCCTGCGGACGGTACGCCGACTTGCTGAACGCCTCGGCGTTCTCGACGCGCATGGGCGACTCGGTGTCGACGATGTGCACGTCGCTGATCTGGGTGAACGCCACCAGCGGCCGGCGACGCGCGACGCGACCGCCCTTGGCCGCGGCGCCGAGGCCGGTGCGCACCTGCCAGGCCTCGCCGGCGGCGGTGACGACGGGGCGGTAGCCGCCGGGCCCCTCCGGGCCGCGGACGAGGACCGTGGAACGGGTGGCGACGCGAGCCGCGCGAGCGGCGGGCCCGGTGCCGGCGACGGCCTCGGCGGACAGGCCACCGAGTCCGCCCAGAGCGGCGGCGCCACCGACGACGGCGGCGGATCGGAAGAGGTCGCGGCGAGAGATCTGCACCGCGTCAATCTAGGCTCCGCCTCGGGTTCACGTCCCCGAAACGAAGAGGTTCGCGGCCTCCTCCCAGGAGTCGACGAGGTGCACGTGCTGCTCCATCGGCCGGCCCCGGGCGAGGCGGCTCAGCAGCGGCCAGGCCGGCAGCTCCTCGGTCCAGTAGCGCGCCCCCACGAGCACCATGGGGGCGACCGAGGACTCGTCGGCGTAGTAGTTCTCGCACCCGTCCTGGAAGATCTCCTGCACGGTGCCGCCGGCGCCCGGCAGGAACACGATGCCGGCGTCGCAGATCTCGAGCAGCGTCGCCTCGCGCGTGGAGTTGCGGAAGTACTTCGCGATCGCGGTCGCGAAGACGTTCGGAGGCTCGTGCCCGTAGTGCCAGGTGGGGATCCCGAGCGACTCGACGCCGTCCGGGAACCGGGCGAGGACCTCGAAGGCGCGTTCGGCCCAGGCTCCGATCGAGGGCCGGTACGACGGGACCGCGGTCAGCATCGACAGCGCCTCCTCCAGCGCGTCGGGCCGGTGCGCCAGCCAGGCGCCGAGGTTCGCCGCCTCCATCGCTCCCGGTCCGCCCCCGGTCGCGACCACGCGGGTCGCACCGAGCGCGGAGCCCAGTCGGGCGGCCTCGGCGAACGTCGGGTCGCCGCGATCCGCCGCGTGCCGGCCCATCACGCCGACCAGGTGGCGGCCCTCGATCCAGGACTCCAGCGCGAGGTCGATCGCGTGGTCGTGGAGTGCGCGGGCCAGGGCCTTCTCGCGGGTCGACGGCCGTTGCGACCAGGCGTAGGCGCGCGCGTCGAGCGACCCGGGGTAGTCGAGGTCGTCGTACAGCTCCTCCGGCGTGTAGAGCGCCTCCCGTGCCGTGTCGACGGGCGTCTCCGGTGTCGCCGG
>NZ_DASWVI010000436.1:0-8185 GCF_036401255.1 Nocardioides sp.
GGCCGCCGCCCGGCTGCGTGGGCGGGCCGCCCGGGCCGCCCAGTCGGTGGCCCGCAGCTCGTCGACGAGGGCGCCGCGGATGGCGATGGTCGCCCGCGTCACGAACGATCGGTCCGAGGTCATCTCGATCCCTCGTGCGGCGTCGAGGAGCGCGCTCAGCCCGGCGGCTCGCAGGTCGTTGCGGTCGACGGCCGCCGGGACCCGGGTCATCGTCTCCTGGACCAGGTGGGCGACCAGGGGGACGTGGCGGGCGGCGAGGGAGCGGGAGCCCGCGGCGGGGGAAGAGGTGTCTCTCGTCACGCCACCAGTGACGCACGAACGGGCCCGTTCGGACAAAAAAGAAGGCCAGATTTGGCCCGTATCCAACACAAATGACTACCCCCGACCCGGGGGGACCAGGCCCGGCTGGCCCGGATGGACTAGGGGTCCATGACTCGGGCGCCTACCCGGACTGGTCCTCCTGAACCACCGGCCCTAGCCCAAAGAAATCGTTCTACACGAGATAGTTGCAAATTCACGTCATGGACGCGCCGGATATGAGTCACTACTCCCGTGAACCCGGTCCAGTCCACCCTGACGATCGCCGAACGCGACCAGCTCGCCGTCGAGCACGTGCCCCTGGTCGCCCATCTCGTGCGAGAGACGATGGCGCGCGTCCCGTCGTACATGGATCGCAACGACCTGCACTCCGCCGGGCTCCTCGCCCTGGTGCAGGCGGCGCGGTCCTTCGACCCCGCGCGGGGCGTGCCGTTCGGCAGCTACGCCTCGACCCGGGTGCGCGGTGCGCTGGTCGACGAGCTGCGTTCGGTCGACTGGGCCTCGCGCTCGGTGCGACGCAAGGCGCGCGAGATCGAGGCCGCCCGCGCCCGGCTCGCGGCCGTGCTCGGGGAGTTCCCCGACGACGCCGCGGTCGCCGAGGCGCTGGACCTGCGCCGTGAGGACGTCGTGCGCACCGACTCCGAGGTCGCCCGCGCCCAGGTGCTGCCGCTGGACGCCGGCCCCGACGCCGGGTTCGCCGAGCAGCTCGCCGGCCGTGACGCCGGCCCGGAGGAGGCCGCACTGCGCGCCGAGCGCAGCCACTACCTCGCCGACGCGATCGAGGAGCTGCCCGAGCGGCTGCGCCACGTGGTCCGCGGCTACTTCCTCGACCAGCGGCCGATGGCCGAGCTCGCGGCCGAGCTGGGCGTCACCGAGTCCCGGATCTCCCAGCTGCGCGCCGAGGCGCTCGTGCTGCTGCGCGACGCGCTGGCCGGCGCGTTCGAGCCGCACCTGGCCACCCCCCACACCAACCCCGACGGGGTGGCGGCCAGGCGGCGGCTCGCCTACACCAGCGCGGTCGCCAGCCGGTTCGCCGCGCGCCGGTCGATGCCCGCTCGGCTCGAGGAGCGCGTCGAGTCGATCGCCTGAGGCCCGGGGCCGGAACCCCGGTCCTACGTGGCCGCCGAGAAGCCGCCCAGGCGCTCCGGACCGACGGCGTCCACGCCGAGCGCCTGGGAGGTCGCGGGTGGGTACGCCGCCGGCGGCTGCGTCGTCGGCGGGCGCACGGACGACGGCCTCAGGCGATGAGCTCCGGCTCCGTCTTGGCGCGGACCTCGTCCTCGGTCACCCCGGGCGCGAGCTCCACCAGGCGGAGACCGCCACCGTCGGCCGCGGGCACCACGTCGATCACCGCCAGGTCGGTGATGATCCGCTGGACCACGCCGCGGCCGGTGTACGGCAGGGAGCACTCGTCGACGATCTTGTAGCTGCCGTCCTTGGCGACGTGCTCCATCAGCACGATGACCCGCTTGGCGCCGTGGACCAGGTCCATCGCGCCACCCATGCCCTTGACCATCTTGCCGGGGATCATCCAGTTGGCGATGTCGCCGGAGCGGGAGACCTGCATGGCGCCGAGGATCGCCGCATCCACCTTGCCGCCGCGGATCATCCCGAACGACGTCGCGGAGTCGAAGAACGACGCGCCCCGGCGCAGCGTGACCGTCTCCTTGCCGGCGTTGATCAGGTCGGCGTCCTCCTCCCCCTCGAACGGGTAGGCACCGACGCCGAGGATCCCGTTCTCGGACTGGAGCACGAGCTCGACGTCGTCATCGACGTAGTTGGGCACCAGCGTCGGCAGGCCGATCCCGAGGTTGACGTAGGACCCGTCGGACAGCTCGGAAGCGGCCCGTGCCGCCATCTCCTCACGGCTCCAGCTCATGCCGGGCTCCCTTCGCGCGTGCGGACGGTCCGCTTCTCGATCCGCTTGTCCGCGGCCTGTTCGGGGGTGAGCGCGACCACGCGCTGGACGAAGACACCCGGGGTGTGCACCTGGTTGGGGTCGATCTCCCCGGGCTCGACGAGGTGCTCGACCTCGGCGATGGTGACCCGCCCGCACATCGCCGCCAGCGGGTTGAAGTTGCGCGCCGAGTCGCGGAACACGAGGTTGCCGTGCCGGTCGCCCTTCCACGCCCGGACCAGGCCGTAGTCCGCGACGATCGCGTGCTCGAGCACGAACTCCTTCGGGCCCTCGGCGGTGTCGAAGACCTGCGTCTGCTTCGGCGGCGAGGCCTTCACGACGTTGCCCTCGGCGTCGTAGCGCCACGGCAGGCCACCCTCGGCGACCTGGGTGCCGACCCCGGTGGCGGTGAAGAACGCCGGGATGCCGGACCCGCCGGCCCGCATCCGCTCGGCGAGCGTGCCCTGCGGGGTCAGCTCGACCTCGAGCTCCCCGGAGAGGTACTGCCGCGCGAACTCCTTGTTCTCGCCGACGTACGACGCCACGACCCGCCGCAGCCGCCCGGCCCCGAGCAGGAGGCCGAGGCCCCAGCCGTCGACACCGGCGTTGTTCGACACGACCTCGAGGTCGCCGGTGCCGGCGTCCAGCAACGCCTGGATCAGCACCGACGGGATCCCGCACAACCCGAACCCGCCGACCGCGATGGTCGACCCGCCCGCGATGTCCGCCACGGCCTCCGCGGCGGAGCTCACCACCTTGTCCACGCCATCTCCTCCTCGCCCGTCACGACACTGTGACCCGGCTCTCGTCGATCCTAGGACCCCCGGGGCGTCATCTACGCTCGGCCCTATGGCCCCGTCGACAGACGTCCCCGACTGGTCGCGCGTGCGCCTGCACGTGGTGACCGGCAAGGGCGGCACCGGGAAGTCCACGGTCGCCGCGGCCCTGGCGCTCGGGCTCGCCTCGCAGGGCCGGCAGGTGCTGCTGTGCGAGGTCGAGGGCCGCCAGGGGATCGCCCGGATGTTCGACGTCGACCCGCTGCCCTACGAGGAGCGCCGGATCGCGACCGGGCTGCCCCACGACGGGCGACCCCCCGGGGTCGTCCACGCGCTGCACATCGACGCGGAGTCCGCGCTGCTGGAGTACCTCGCGATGTACTACAAGCTCGGCCGCGCGGGCCGGGCGCTCGACCGGTTCGGCGTCATCGAGTTCGCCACGACGATCGCCCCCGGCGTACGCGACGTGCTGCTCACCGGCAAGGTGTTCGAGGCGGTGCAGCGCAACAGCCGCAACCGCAACGCCACCCACTACGACGCCGTCGTGCTGGACGCGCCGCCGACCGGGCGCATCACGCAGTTCCTCAACGTCAACGAGGAGCTCGCCGGGCTCGCGAAGGTCGGGCCGATCAAGGGTCAGGCGGACACGGTGATGACGCTGTTCCGATCGCCGCGGACCCTGGTCCACCTCGTGACCGTCCTCGAGGAGATGCCGGTGCAGGAGACCGCGGACGGCATCGCCGAGCTGCGCGCGGCGCGGCTGCCGGTCGGCGGAGTGATCGTCAACCAGGTGCGACCGCGCGACATCCAGCCCGCGGACCTCGAGGCCGCCCTGGCCGGCCGGCTCGACACCGACCGGGTCGAGGCCGAGCTCACCGCGGCCGGCATCGAGGGCGGCGCGGGGCTCGTGGCGGGCCTCGTCACGGAGGTGCGCGACCACGCCGAGCGCCGCGCGCTCGAGGACGACCAACGCGCGGTGGTCGACGGGCTCGGGCTGCCGACCTTCGAGCTCCCCCGGCTCTCCGGCGGCGTCGACCTCGGCGGCCTCTACGAGCTCGCCGCCGACCTCAAGGCACAGGGGCTCGCATGATGGCCCGCACCCGCACCCGCGTCGGTCCGCTCGCCACCGGTCCGACGGCGGCCCCCGCTCTCGACATCGACGCACTGCTCGACGACCGCGGGACGGGCATCATCGTGTGCTGCGGTTCCGGTGGCGTCGGCAAGACCACTGTCTCCGCGGCGCTCGCGCTGCGCGCCGCCGAGCGGGGCCGTCGGGTGGTCGTGCTGACGATCGACCCGGCGCGGCGCCTGGCCCAGTCGATGGGCATCGAGGAGCTCGACAACACCCCGCGTCCGGTCAGCGGGCTGCGCACCAACGCCAAGGGCAACCGCAAGGGCGGCGGTCTCGACGCGATGATGCTCGACATGAAGCGCACCTTCGACGAGGTGGTCGAGAGCCAGGCCAACCCCGAGAAGGCCCGGCAGATCCTGCAGAACCCCTTCTACATCGCCCTGTCCAGCTCGTTCGCGGGCACCCAGGAGTACATGGCGATGGAGAAGCTCGGGCAGATCCACGCGCAGGCCCGCCACGACGACAGCTACGACCTGATCGTCGTGGACACCCCGCCGTCCCGCTCGGCGCTGGACTTCCTGGACGCGCCGGAGCGTCTCTCGAGCTTCCTCGACGGGCGCTTCATCCGGCTGCTGCTCACCCCGGCGCGCGGGCCGGCCCGGATGATGACCGCGGGGCTGGGGCTGATCACCAACGCCCTCAATCGGATCATCGGCGCACAGGTGCTGCGGGACATGCAGACCTTCGTCGCGGCGTTCGACACGCTCTTCGGTGGTTTCCGGGCGCGGGCGCAGAAGACGTTCCAACTGCTGCAGGCCGACGGTACGGCGTTCCTCGTGGTCGCCGCGCCCGAGCCGGACGCGCTGCGCGAGGCGGCGTACTTCGTCGAGCGGCTCAGCGAGGACGACATGCCGCTGGCCGGCCTGATCGTCAACCGGGCCAGCCCGGTGCCCCCGGGCGGCTTGTCGGCCGACGAGGCGATGGCGGCCTCGGCGCGGCTGCGCAAGCAGGAACCGGGCTCCCTGACCGCCGGCCTGCTCTGCCTGCACGCCGACCAGACCCGCATCGTCGAGCGCGAGGCGCTGCTGCGCGAGCGGTTCGCCGCCGCGCACCCGCAGGTGCCGACGGCCGTGGTGCCCGCGCTCGCCGGTGACGTCCACGACCTCGACGGACTGCGCCGGGTCGGGACCCTGCTGGCGGGATCGGACTAGCTGGGCGTTCCCGCCGAACCGTCACACGGCGACGGGCTTGGCGGCGGGCGCGGTCGCGCCCTGCTCGCGGGCGGCCTCGAGGACCGCGCGCCAGGAGGCGTTCGGGCGGCGGCGCAGCAGTGCTCGGCGCTCACGCTCGGTCATCCCGCCCCAGACGCCCCACTCGATCTGGTTGTCGAGCGCCTCGGCGAGGCACTCGGTGCGTACGGGGCAGCCCGCGCAGAGCTGCTTGGCCTTGTTCTGCTCGGCCCCACGGACGAACAGCTGGTCCGGCTGCGCTTCGCGGCACGCGGCCGCCGGCGCCCAATCCTCAACCCACATGATGATGTCCCCACATCAGTCCGAGATAGGCAGCGTCCCCATGACGCCCACCCGGGATAGCTCCCCTCGGTAAAGAAGTTAAGGAAGAAATCAGCTGGGGGGCAGACACATCCGGCCCAATCCCCATAGTCCGAAGTGACTAGTCCCCTCTGACTACGACTGGGTTCGGGTTCACGCGTTCACGTACCCTGGACGCCATGTCCGTGCCGCGTGACGAACGCCTGCCGTCCTCCCGCATCGCCTCCCACCTCGCGGTGATGCTCGCGGTCGCCGCGGTGATGGGTGTGGTGGTCGCGGGGCTCGCGATCCCGTTCGCGGGGGTGCTGGGGGTGGGTGCGCGGCAGATGTCGAAGGCGATGGACGACCTGCCCGCGGAGCTGCAGACCGACCCGTTGCCGCAGAAGACGCGGCTGGTGGACTCCCAGGGCGATGTGATCGCGACGTTGTACGACGAGAACCGGGTCAACGTGTCGTTGGGGCAGATCTCGCGGACGATGGTCAAGGCGATCGTGGCGATCGAGGACTACCGGTTCTACGAGCACGGGGCGCTGGACCTCAAGGGCACGTTGCGGGCGCTGATCACCAACCAGGCCAACAACGGGGTGGTCCAGGGTGGCTCCTCGATCACCCAGCAGATGGTCAAGATGACGCTGCTGACCCAGGCCAAAACCAAGGCCGAGCGCAAGGAGGCCACCGACGACACCTATGCGCGCAAGCTGCGGGAGCTGCGGTACGCGATCGCGTTCGAGCAGAACTACTCCAAGGACTGGATCTTGGAGCGCTACCTCAACATCGCCTACTTCGGCGACGGCACCTACGGCATCCAGTCCGCGGCCCGGCACTACTTCGACGTCAACGCCAAGAACCTGAACCTGCGCCAGTCCGCGATGCTCGCGGGCCTGGTGAAGAACCCGACCGGCTACGACCCGACCAACTCCCCGGACCGGGCGCTGGAGCGGCGCAACGTGGTGCTGGACCGGATGGCCGAGCTGAACGTGATCAGCCAGGACAAGGCCGACAAGACCAAGGACAAGAAGCTCGGCCTGAAGGTCGTGCCGGCCAAGAACGGGTGCCTGTACGCGCGGGCGCCATTCTTCTGCGACTACGCCGTGAACTGGCTGCTCCAGGACCCCCAGCTCGGCAAGACGGTCGCCGAGCGCAAGCAGTTGCTCAAGACCGGCGGCCTGACCATCCGCACCACCGTCGACCTGCGCGACCAGCAGGCCGCCGACACCGCCGTGCGCGACCACGTCGACAAGCGCGACCAGGCGGTCGGCGCGATGGCGATGATCGAGCCGGGCACGGGCAACGTCAAGGCCCTGGCCCAGTCCCGCCCGATGGGCCGCAGCGAGGCCGCCGGCGAGACGTTCTTGAACTACGCGGTCCCGACCGAGTACGGCGACTCCGCCGGCTTCCAGGCCGGGTCCACGTTCAAGCCGTTCGTGCTCGCGGCCGCCGTCAACCAGGGCGTCCCGCTGAGCACGACGTTCAACGCCCCGATGACGATGACGATCCCGCAGGACGAGTTCGCCAACTGCGAAGGCCAGCCCGGGTTCGTCGGCGAATGGAACGTGTCCAGCTCCACCATCGACGGGTCGATGGACCTCTACGTCGGCACCCAGAAGTCCGTCAACACGTTCTACGCGATGCTCGAGCGGGTCACCGGCGTCTGCAAGCCGTTCAACATCGCCAAGTCCCTCGGGGTGCGGCTCACCGACCCCAAGGGCGACGCCAACGGCAACGGCGCCGAGCGGGTGCCGACGTTCACGCTCGGCATCGCCAACGCGAGCCCGCTGGAGATGGCCGAGGCGTACGCCACCTTCGGCGCTCGTGGCGAGCACTGCGACGCCCGCCCGGTCACCGAGATCGAGGACCCCAGCGGCACCGTCATCCAGGAGTACCCCTCCCACTGCACCCAGGCGCTCCCCCAGGCCACCGCGGACGCCGTCAACGACGTGCTGCGCGGCGTCCAGGAGCCGGGCGGCTTCGGGTACGACCTCGGCGGCACGGGTCTCAGCGTCCCCTCCGCGGGCAAGACCGGCACCACCCAGGACGGCAAGGCCGTCTGGTTCGTCGGCTACACCCCACAGATCGCCACCGCGGCGATGATCGCCGGTGCGACCAAGCAGGGACAGCGACCCATGCAGCTGGCCGGCCAGGTGATCGGCGGCAGCTACATCTCCTCGGTGTCCGGGTCCGGCTTCGCCGGTCCCATGTGGGCCCAGGCGATGCACGTCGTCGACGACAAGCTCGACTACGAGGACTTCGTCGCCCCGAGCGCGACCCAGGTCGAGGGCGTCTCCACGGCCGTCCCGTCCACCTCGGGCATGTCGATGGCCCAGGCCATCAGCACGCTGAAGGGTGCCGGGTTCAACGCGGTCGACGGCGGCACGGCCTCCTCGGCCAACCCGGCCGGGACCGTCGCCTACACCTCGCCGGCCGGTGGCTCCTACGCCCCCAGCGGCTCGGTGGTCGTCGTCTACGAGTCCAACGGTGTCCCGCCGCCGCCCCCGGACCGCGGCGGCCGGGGCAACGGCGGCGGTGGCGGCGGTGGCGGCGGTGGCGGCGGCAACAACGGCCACGGCAACGG
>NZ_DASWVI010000437.1:0-9454 GCF_036401255.1 Nocardioides sp.
TGGCGGTGCTCGGCGCCGCGACGGCCGGCGCGGCCGCCCTCGGGACCTCGCCGCGCGGCCTCTGGGACGCCGTGTTCGTCTTCCGATTCGAGGCCTCGGCGGTCATCAGCAGCTCCGCCTCCCCGGCGACGTCGGAGCGGATGGACCGCCTGACGTCGGTGTTCCTGACCAGCGGTGCGGCGGCTCTGCTCGTGGTGCTTCTGGTCGTCGTCCTGATCGACCGGTCCTCGCTCCTGATCTGGCCGGCTGTCGCGCTCGTCGCCTGGGAGCTCATGGGCGTCGCCCTGGGCGGCAGCTACTGGTGGCACTACCTGACCGGACTGGTGCCGGGCCTGGTGCTGCTGGCCGCGCTCGCCGGGCGCCTCCGACGCCGGTGGCTGGCGGCCGCCGTCCTCGCCTACGTCCTGGTCGTCAACCCGCTCACCCTGGTGCAGTGGACCCAGCTGCCCGACCACGCGTCGTCGGAGGAGCAGGCCGCGGCGTACCTGCGCGCCCACGCCGCGCCCACCGACGGGGTCGTCGTCGCCTTCGGGCACGCCGAGATCGTGGCGGGCAGCGGGTTGAGCAGCCCCTACCCGTACCTGTGGAGCCTGCCCGTGCGCGTCCGCGACCCGCGGCTGCAGCAGCTCGAGGACGTGCTCGCCGGCCCCTCCGCGCCGCGGTGGGTCGTGGTGGACGGCGACAGCCTCGCCTCGTGGGGACTCGACGCGCGGCAGGCGCAGGACTATCTGCTGCAGCACTACGGTGAGGTGCGCGCGTACGGCGAGTGGCACGTCTGGGAGCGTCAGGAAGGAGTGGGCCGGTGAGGGTCCTGGTGGCCGAGGACGACGTCCGTCTCGCCGACGTCCTCCAGGAGTCGCTCGCCGAGGCCGGGTGGCAGGTCGAGGTGGTGCACGACGGCCGCTCGGCGTACCAGCGGCTGCTCTCCGACTCCGGCCTGGACGTGGCGCTGCTGGACTGGATGCTGCCGGGGATGGACGGGGTGACCGTCGCCAGGCGGTTGCGCGACCTCGGTATCGCGCTGCCGATCATGATGTTGACCGCGCGCGGCGACGTCCGCGACCGGGTGAGCGGGCTGGACGCGGGGGCGGACGACTACCTCCCCAAGCCGTTCGACCTCGACGAGCTGCTGGCGCGGCTGCGCGCGCTGTACCGGCGCGGCGCCGTCGTCGGCGAGGCGCCCGTGCGGCTCGGTGACCTCGTCGTCGACCCGGTCGCTCGCCGGGTCACCCGGCGCGGCGCGGAGATCGTGCTCTCGGCGCGCGAGTTCGACATCCTCCACCTGCTGGTCTCCCACGCGGGTCGCGTCGTGAGCCGCCTGACGATCCTCGACGAGGTGTGGGACGGCGAGACCGACCTGCGCAGCAACGTCATCGACGTCCACCTGGCCGCGATCCGCGCCAAGATCGACAAGCCCTTCGGCACCGAGACGATCACGACCCTGCGCGGTGTCGGCTATCGGGTGGACCCCGCGCCGGCGGCCCGATGAGCTCGCTGCGCGACCGGGCGTCCCGGCTGCCGCTGCGCATCCGCCTGGTCGCCGGCTTCTCCGCGGCGATGTTCGTGGTGCTGCTCGCGGCCGGCACGTTCGTCTACTGGCGGGTGGGCTACGCGCTGGACCGGGGCCTGGACACCGAGCTGGCGCAGGCGACGCGGGCGCTGCGGCCGCTCGTCGACACCGGCGGCGGCGTCGCGGACCGCTCCGCGGCCGACGCGACCGGCGTCGCGTGGCAGGTGCTGGCGGCCGACGGGTCGGTGCTCGACCACGGCGGCCCGACCGGCACGACCGGGCTGGTCAGCGCCCGCCAGCTGGACCGGATCGACGGGACCCACCAGACCTTCAACGTCGGGGACTTCCTCCCGATCTCCCGCGACCCGTACCGCCTCCGGGTCACCCGCCTCGACGACGGCACCGACCACTACCTGCTGGCCGCCGTCCGCCGCGACCACCGCGACGAGGCGCTGCGCGAGCTGCTCGTCCAGCTGGTGCTGGCGGGTCTGGGCGCGCTCGCGGTCACCGCGCTGGTGGGGGAGCGGCTCGCGCGCGCGGCCCTGCGGCCCGTCGAGCGCTACCGCAGGCGCGCGGCCGCGATCGCCGCCGGCGCCCCCGACCTGCGCCTGGACGTCTCCACTGCCCGGGACGACGAGGTCACCCGGCTCGGTCACACCCTCAACGACATGCTGACCTCCCTCGAGCGAGCGCTGGACCGCGAGCGCCAGTTCGTCAACGAGGCCAGCCACGAGCTGCGGACGCCGATCACCCTGCTCATCAGCCGGGTGCAGCTGGCGCGCCGGCGGCCGCGGACCCAGCAGGAGCACGAGCGGGTCCTCGAGGAGCTCCAGGTCGACCTCGACCGGCTCGCCCGGCTCGCCGAGCAGCTCCTCGAGCTCGGGGCCGGCGGCGGCCGCACCGGACACGAGACCTGCGACCTGGCCGCCGTCACCGCTCGCGTCGTCAACCAGCGCCGGCTGGCCGCCCCCGGGGAGGCGGCCCGGACCGCCACCGAGCTCCCGGGCGAGCCGGTGCCGGTCCTGGTCGCCGACTTCGAGGTCGAGCGGCTGCTGACCAACCTGCTCGACAACGCCGTCCTGCACGGGGTGGCGCCGTACACCGTCACCGTCGACCGGCCCGACCCCGCCTGGGGCCGCCTGCTGGTCAGCGACGCCGGACCGGGGCTGGCGCCGGAGATCCTCGAGACCGCCACCCGGCGCTTCGTCCGCTCCGACGAGGCACGCAGCCGGCCGGGCTCGGGACTCGGCCTCGCCCTCGTCCAGGCCATCGTCGCCCAGGCCGGCGGCGAGCTGCGGCTGTGCCACGCGGGCCACCACGCCTCCCACGGCGGGCACGCCCCGGTGACCTGCACCCACGGCCCCGAGATGACCGTCAGCATCCTGCTCCCCACGGGCGCCGCCGCCGGCTGACGCGGCGCTTCACCTCCGCTTCATGCGGGTCGCCCTACCGTCCCGGCGTGCCGGACGAGACGAGCGTGCAGGAGCCGACCGCAGCGACGACCGCAGCGACGACCGCAGCGACGACGGCGGCGCCGCCGGAGGACCCCGACGCCTCCTGGGCAGCGGCCGCGCGGCTGTGGCTGGTGGTCGTGGTGTTCGTTGCGGTCGGGGCGGCGCGCTCGATCCAGGTGGGCGTCCCGTTCCGGGACCCGCACGGGGCGTTCCTGCTCACCAGGCTCGCCCTCACCGTGGGGATCGCCACCGGGCTGGTGGTCCTCGACGGACTCGTCCGCGCCGGCCGCCCGGTCGCGGTACGCCGAGTGCTGCGGGTGGTCCGCGACCGCTGGACGCCCCGGCGTACCGCTCTGGCCGTGGCGGCCCTGCTGGCCTATCACCTCACCTACTTCACCTACCACAACCTGAAGAGCTGGAACTCCTTCAACGTCCTGCGGGACCGGATGCTGCTGCGCTGGGACCGTGGGCTGTTCCTGGGGAACAGCCCCGCCGTCGTCCTCCACGACCTGCTCGGCCAGCACCTGGCGGCCCGGGTGCTGATGGTCTGGTACGAGACGTTCCCGACGCTGGTCGTGCTGGCGTTCCCGGCCGCCGTGGTCCTCGCGAGCCGGGTGCGCGACGCCTACGCCGCCATCGCCTCCCTGGTCTGGGTGTGGATCCTCGGCACGGCGTCGTACTACGCGATCCCGACGCTGGGCCCGTTCGCCGCGGCGCCCCGGGACTTCGCCGGCCTGCCGCACACGATGATCCAGGACACCCAGGCCCGCTACCTCGCCGAGCGCGCGCACCTCCTGGCCGATCCCTCTGCGGCGGGCGCCTTCGCCCAGGTCGCCGCGTTCGCCAGCCTCCACGTCGCCGTCACGACGGGCATCCTCGGCATCGCGTGGTGGCACCGGCTCCGCCGGACCACGATCGCGCTCTCGGTGTTCCTGGCGGGGACGCTGGTGGCGACGGTCTACCTGGGCTGGCACTTCGCGGTCGACGACGTCGCGGGGTTGGCGATCGGGGCGGCGGCGTGGTGGCTCGGTCCGCGCACCGTCGGCGTCCACCGGCGTCCTCCCGAGCCTGCGCGGTCGGCTTCATGATCGCTTCATCCGGTGCTGCCTACGGTCCGGACATGCACGCAGTCGCCGGCCAGGTCAGCGGCCCCGCGCCCCTCTGGCGCCGGCTCCGGTTCGTGGGCTCCTGGGTGCTCGCCCTCGGCCTGGTCGCGGTCGGGGTCCCGCACGTCGTCGACGTCTCCTGGCACGGCGTGCTGCCGGTGCTGAGGTCGTTGCACTGGCCGGCCGTGCTCGGGCTGGTCGTCTTGTGGTTCCTCGGCCTGGTCGTGCACTCGAGCGTCCTGACCGCCGCCGCACCGAGCCTCACCCACCGTCGGGCGCTCGCGCTCAACCTGACCGGCAGCGCGGTCGCGAACGTCGTACCTCTCGGCGGCGCCGCCGGCATCGAGCTGAACCGCCGGATGATGCGGGCCTGGGGCATCGACACCCGCCGGTTCGCCGGGTACACATTCCTGACCAACCTCGCCGACGTCGGCTCCAAGCTCGCCTTGCCGCTGATCGCCGTCGCCGCCCTGGTCCATGCGGGGGAGTCGGTCACCGCCCCGCTGCGCTACGTCGCCGTGCTGGCGGGCTGCGCCCTCGTCGGGATCGGCGCCGGCACGATCGCGGTCCTGGCCAGCGCGCGCTGCGCCGTGGGCCTGGGCCGCTGCGTCGAGGCGCTGCTCCGTCCGGCGCTGCGCGTCGTCGGGCGGCCCGGCCGGGTCGACGTGGTCGGGCCGCTGCTCGAGGTACGCCGCGAGAGCAGGCGGCTGGTCGCCGACGGCTGGCTGCCGATGCTGCTGGGCATCAGCGGGTACGTCGCGCTCCAGGGCGTGCTGCTCGGGCTCTGCCTCGGCCTCACCCACAGCGGCGTGACCTGGCCGGTCGTGCTCGCGGCGTTCGCCCTCGAGCGCGCCCTGACCGTGCTGCCGGTGACGCCCGGGGGCGCCGGCGTCGCGGACGTCGGTCTGGTCGGGGTCCTGGTGGCGCTGGGCGGCGACCCGGCGGGCGCCGCGGCCGGCGCCGTGCTCTACCGCGGGCTGGTCTTCGCGCTCGAGATCCCGGTCGGCGGCGGCACCCTCGGCGTCTGGCTCCTCGGCCGGCGGCGGGCCGGGCGCCGCGCCCTCCCGCCCCCGCGCCTCGTCGGCGAAGGCCGTCGCGTCGCCCACGTCACCGACGTGTTCCTGCCGCGGCTCGGCGGGATCGAGACCCACGTGGACGACCTGGTCCGGCACCAACGGGCCCGGGGCGTGGACGCCGTCGTGCTGACCCCGACGGCGCCGGCCGGACCGGACCCGGCGTGGGTGCGCCGGATGCCCGCCGGTGCCGCGCGTCGGGCGGTCGCCGAGTTCGACGCGGTGCACGTCCACGTGTCGATGCTCTCGCCGTACGGCATCGCGGTGGCGCGGGCCGCGATGGCCGCCGGGGTGCCGACGCTGGTGACCGTGCACTCGATGTGGGCCGGCGTCGGCGGGCTGCTCCGGCTGGCCGCGGTCACCCGGCTGCGCCGCTGGCCGGTCGTGTGGTCCGCCGTCAGCGGCGCGGCGGCCGAGACGTTCCGGCGCTCGCTGCGCGGCGGGGAGGTCGCGGTGCTCCCCAACGCGATCGACCTGGAGCGGTGGCGCCGGCCCGTCCCCCGGCCGCGCGACCACGACGCGGTCACGATCGTCAGCGTGATGCGGCTGATGCCGCGCAAGCGCCCGCTGCCGCTGATCCGGGCCTTCGAGCAGGTGCGCGCGCTGGCGCCGGCGAGCGACGTGCGACTGGTGCTGGTCGGCGACGGCCCGCTGCGCGGCCGTGTCGAGCGCCACCTCCGGCGGCGGGGCCTGACCGGGTGCGTGCACGTGACGGGCCGCATCCCGCGCGGGGAGGTCCTCGATCACCTGGCGTCGGCCTCGGTGTACGTCGCGCCGGCGCCCAAGGAGTCCTTCGGCCTCGCCGCGCTCGAGGCCCGGTGCGCGGGCCTGCCGGTGGTGGCCCACCGGCGCAGCGGGGTGGGCGAGTTCATCCGCGACCGCGTCGACGGGGTGCTGGTCGCCGACGACGCCGAGATGGTCGTCGCGCTGGCCGAGCTCGTGCTCGACCCGGGTCTCCGCGACGCGATCGCGGAGCACAACCGGCGGGTCACGCCGCCCTTCGGCTGGGACGAGGCCCTCGACCGGACCGAGGAGCTCTACCGGGTCGCCGCCGCCCGGCTCGGTGCGCCCGTCCCCGGCGCCGCGCCGCTGGTCCCCGCGCTCCTCGAGGCCTAGGAGTCTGATGAACAATCCGCGCGGCTACGCGACGCCCGGTGGAGCGTTGGCGGCGTTCGCCTCGGTCGGAGTGACCCGCCACGCCGTTCCTCGGCCGCCTTGCCACCGCACGCACCGGACGCCCGCTCGCGTTCGCCCGTCTTGTTCAGCAGACTCCTAGGACCGCTCCGATGGCCACGATCGTGTCCTGCCACGCACACCCCGACGACGAGGCGCTGCTCACCGGCGGGTGGCTCGCCCAGCGGGCCGCGGCCGGGGACCGCGTGGTGCTCGTCTTCGCCACGGACGGGGGAGCCGGGCTCAGCCTGGGCGTCCCGGGGACCGGGCCGCTCGGCGTACTCCGGCGGGCCGAGGCGGCCGCGTCCGCCCGTGCCCTGGGGGCCGCCGCCGTCGTCTGGCTGGGGTACGCCGACTCCGGGATGGCCGGCGCGCCGAGCGACACCGCGAACCGCTTCGTCGACGTGCCTCTCGCCGAGGCCGCCCGGAGGCTGGCCGCGGTCCTCGACGAGGAGGACGCCGACGTGCTCACCGGCTACGACGCGCGGGGCGGCTACGGGCATCCCGACCACGTGCGGGTGCACCACGTCGCCCGCCGGGCGCAGGAGCTCGCGGCCCGGACACCCCGGCTGCTCGAGGCCACCCGCGACCGCACCTGGCTGGTGCGCGGGCTCGCGCTGGTGCGGCCCTTCGGCCCGCTGCTCCCCGGCCTGACCCTGCCCGTCGCCGAGATCTTCTCGGCGCGCTCGGAGGTGTCGCTGCGCGTCGACGTGCGTGACCAGGTCCCCGCGAAGCGGGCGGCGCTCGCGGCCCACGCCTCCCAGGCGACCGGCGGGGTGCGCACGCTCGCCCTCCTGCGGCTCCTCCCGGCGCCACTCGCGCGGCGGCTCCTCGGGACCGAGTGGTTCGTCGAGGTGGCGCATCCGCACGGCGTGCGCAGCACTTCGCAGGACCGCCCCGGCCGAGGCGATTCGCGCGTACCGTTGTCGAATGCGTGGGGCGAGCGCGTCCGGTGACGACACCGAGCAGGTGACCGGTGGTCTGCGCGCGGACGTCGCGGCGAGCTGGCACCGATCGGCGGCGGCCGGGGTGCACAAGGATGCTCCGGAGGCCCCGATCACCCTGCCGGACGACGAGCTGCGCGCGCACCGTGCCGCCCATCCGCTGGCCCGGGTGTTCCCGCTGCTCGACGACATCCTCGGCCAGGCCGCCCGCGACACGGGCTCGCTGATGGCCGTCTCGGACGCCGAGGGACAGCTGCTCTGGGTGTGTGGGACCGGGTCGATCCAGCGCCGGGCTGAGTCGATCGGCTTCGTGGAGGGCAGCAACTGGGATGAACGGCTGGCCGGCACGAACGCGCCCGGCCTGGCGCTCCAGCTCGGTCGGCCGATCGGCGTCCTCGGATCCGAGCACTTCCGCGAGTCGGTGCAGGACTGGAGCTGCGTCGCTGCGCCGATCCACGACCCCGCGACCTCCGGTCTGCTCGGTGTGCTGGACGTGACGGGCGGACCCCAGCTCGCCGTACCGCAGGCGATGGCGATGGTGCGGGCCGCGGCCCGGATGGCGGAGGCGGAACTGGCCCGCGAGCTGGGTCGCGTCCGCCCCGACGCCGTGGTGCCCGCCCGGGGCACCCTGATGGTGATCGAGGCGCTGGGTCGGTCCGAGGCGCTGCTGACGGTGAGCTCCGACGGCGTGGGAGCGCCGCCGCTTCGCCTGTCCCGCCGGCACAGCGAGATCGTCGTGCTGCTGGCGGGATCGACGTCGGGGCTGACCGGCGACGAGCTCGCGGCGCTGATGTACGACGAGGACGGCGGCTCCTCGACGCTGCGGGCCGAGCTCAACCGGTTGCGCGGCATGCTCGGCGCCGATCTGCTGGCGTCGCGGCCCTACCGGCTGGTGGCCAACATCGCCGCCGACTGGCTGGCCGTGGAGGCCCAGGCAGCGAGTGGCGACGTGCGCTCCGCGATGCGCGGCTACCGGGGGCCGCTGCTGGCGCGCTCCACCGCTCCCGGAGTCGTCGCGATGCGCGAGACCGTCGACAGCACCTTGCGTCAGGCGGTCCTGGCCAGCGGCGCCGCCGACCTGATGTCGACCTGGACCCGTTCGGCCTGGGGTGCGGACGACTACGAGATGTGGACGGCCCAGCGCGCCGCCCTGCCCCTCGGATCGCCGATGCGCGCGCTCGTCGACGGTCAGCTGGCCCGCCTGGACCGTGAGCTCGGGTGGCGGCCACCCGGGCGTTGAGGACCCTGCTCGGACTCCGCTCGACCCGGGGGGCGCCCACCGAGTGCAACGTGGTCGCAACGTCGCGGTTCCTACGGTGTGACGCCAGTCACCTCCACCCAGGATCGGAGTCCACCATGACCGTCTTCACGCCGCCGGGCACCGCCGGCTCGACTATCTCCGTCCAGCCCCGCTACGGGCACTACATCGGCGGCGAGTGGGTCGCTCCGCTCGAGGGCCGGTACTTCGAGAACGTCACGCCGGTCACCGGGCAGCCGTTCACCGAGATCGCCCGAGGCACGGCCGCGGACATCGAGGCCGCCCTCGACGCCGCCCACAACGCCGCGCCCTCGTGGGGACGCACCTCTCCGGCCGAGCGGTCCAACGTGCTGCTCCGGATCGCGGACACCATGGAGGCCCACCTCGAGGACCTCGCCGTGATCGAGTCGTGGGACAACGGCAAGGCGGTCCGGGAGACCCTCAACGCCGACCTGCCGCTCGCCGTCGACCACTTCCGCTACTTCGCGGGCGTGCTGCGCGGCCAGGAGGGGACGATCTCCCAGATCGACGAGGACACGATCGCCTATCACTTCCACGAGCCGCTCGGCGTCGTCGGCCAGATCATCCCCTGGAACTTCCCCATCCTGATGGCGGTGTGGAAGCTCGCGCCGGCGCTGGCCGCCGGCAACGCCGTCGTACTCAAGCCCGCCGAGCAGACCCCGTGGTCGATCCTCAAGCTGGTCGAGCTCATCGGCGACCTGCTGCCCGCGGGCGTGGTCAACGTCGTGAACGGGTTCGGTGTCGAGGCGGGCAAGCCGCTGGCGTCGAGCCCGCGGATCTCGAAGATCGCCTTCACCGGCGAGACGACGACCGGGCGCCTGATCATGCAGTACGCCAGCGAGAACCTGATCCCGGTCACGCTCGAGCTGGGCGGCAAGAGCCCGAACATCTTCTTCGAGGACGTCGCGGCCGAGC
>NZ_DASWVI010000438.1:0-1695 GCF_036401255.1 Nocardioides sp.
CCCAGCGCACGCCGTGCTTGGCCTCGAGCCCCAGCACCCGGTCGACGCCCGGGCCCAGCGGGTCGGCGTCGATCACGACCGCGCGGCCCCGCTGGGCGCCCACCTGCGCCAGGGCGCAGGCGAACGTCGTCGCACCGGCCCCGCCGCTGCCACCGACCACGCCGACGACCAGTCCCTCCGCCGGCGCGGTCTCGCCGAGGTCGGTGAGGAGCTCGGTGAGCCAGCCCTCGGACCTCGTGACCTGCGCGACGCTCTCGGCGCCCACGGCCACCGCGACGCGGAACATCTCGTCGGGGACGGCGCCCCACGAGACGACGTAGACCTGGGGGCGCCGGGGTGGCGAGATCCGCGCCACCTCCTCGGCCAGGTCGACGCCGAGCAGGACCACCGGTGCTCGGGACCAGCCGCGCAGCGCGGCGCCGCCGTCGGTCGCGACGTCGGCGCTGACGCCGGCCGCCGCGGCGAGGCGGAGCAGCTCGTCGAGGAGGGACTGGTCGCGGGTGATGATCAGCGGAGCGGTCATGCTGCGATGCTTCCCGCATCTCGCTCGTGGCCACCCTCGGGTCGCGGGGCCTGTGGAGAACGGCGTCCGACACGGCCGCTGTGGGCCCCGGGTGGGCCGTCGGCGGCCCGGACCCACCTACGATTGGCGCATGGCGACCCGGCCGACCGCGGCCTTCTTCGACCTCGACAAGACGATCATCGCCAAGTCGAGCACGCTGGCGTTCAGCAAGCCCTTCCAAGCGGGCGGGCTGATCTCCCGGCGCGCGGTGCTGCGGTCGGCGTACGCCCAGTTCGTCTACCTGGTCGGCGGCGCCGACCACGACCAGATGGAGAAGATGCGGCAGTTCATGTCGCAGCTGTGCGCCGGGTGGGACGTCGCCACGGTCCGCGAGATCGTCGCCGACACCCTGCACAACATCGTCGACCCACTCGTCTACGACGAGGCGGTCAGCCTGATCGAGGAGCACCGGCTCGCCGGCCGCGACGTGGTCGTGGTCTCCGCCTCCGGCACGGAAGTGGTCGAGCCGATCGCGGAGATGCTCGGCGCGGACCTGGTGATCGCGACCCGGATGGAGATCGAGGACGGCCGCTACACCGGCGGCATCGAGTACTACGCCTACGCCGAGGAGAAGGCCCGCGCGATCGAGGAGCTGGCCGCGACCATGGGCTACGACCTCGAGAACAGCTACGGCTACAGCGACTCCGTCACCGACGTCCCGATGCTCGAGGCCGTCGGCCACGCCCACGCGGTCAACCCCGACAAGGAGCTGCGCAAGATCGCGGCCGACCGGGGCTGGCCCGTGCTGGTGTTCACCAAGCCGGTCGCGCTGCGCTCCCGGGTGCCGCTGCCGCCGGCCAAGCCGACACTGGCCGCGCTGGCCGTCGGTGGGGTCGTGGCCGTCGGCGGCGCGCTCTGGGCGAGCTCGCGCAAGCGCCGTCCCGGCGCCTGACCGGTCGCCGATCCGGGCGCCACAACCCGGAACCTTCCACCTGCCGCCGGCCGGCGCGGCGACCTAGCGTCGCGTCATGACGCCCTCCGCAGCCGCGCCCCCGGCGGCGCCCCGGCTGGCCCTCCGGCTCGTGACGACGTACGCCGGCTCCACGCGGCGGGTCGACCTCGAGCTCGGCCCCGGCGGCGGGACCCTCCACGAGCCCGGACGCACCACGTCCTTCCCGGCCGCGCAGCTGTGG
>NZ_DASWVI010000439.1:0-17981 GCF_036401255.1 Nocardioides sp.
CGGCGACCAAGTGGGAGAAGGTCACGCCGGGCCTCTCCGACCACGGGCTCGCCGGCCTCCACGGCTCCTCTCCCGACGTCGGCATCGCCGGCTACTCGCTCGGCGGCGGCATCGGCTGGTACGCCCGCACGCTCGGCCTGGCCGCGAACAGCCTCACCGCGGTCGAGCTCGTCATCGGCGACGGCAGCCTGGTCCGGGCCGACGACACCACCAACCGCGAGCTGTTCTGGGCGATCCGCGGCGGTGGCGGCAGCTTCGGCGTGGTCACCGCGCTGGAGTTCAAGATGTACGACATCGAGACGGCGTACGCCGGCTTCCTCCTGTGGGACCTCCGCGACATCGAGCCGGTGCTGCGGGAGTGGGCCGCTTGGGCCCCGGGCGCCCCCGACGAGGTCACCACCGCCTTCCGCGCCATGCGGCTGCCGGAGATGCCGGACCTGCCGGAGTTCCTCCGCGGCCGCGAGCTGGTGGTGATCGACGGCGCCGTGCTGGGCTCCGACGACCGCGGCGAGGAGCTGCTGGCCGGTCTGCGCGCGCTGCAGCCCGAGGTGGACACGTTCGCCCGCGTCCCTGCGAAGTCGCTGGTGCGGTTGCACATGGATCCCGAGGGTGGCGCACCGTTCGCCTCGGACAGCGCGATGCTCGCGTCCTTCCCCGACGCCGCGATCGACGCCTTCCTTGCCGAGGCCGGCCCGGACGCCCGGACGACGCTGCTGATGGCCGAGCTCCGTCAGCTCGGCGGGGCGCTCGGACGCCCCCACGAGGGCGGCGGCGTGCTGAACCGGCTCGACGGCCAGTTCGCGACCTTCGCCGGCGGCATCGCGGCCACCCCGGAGATCGGCGCCCGGGCCCACGCCGACGCCGTGCGCCTCACCGAGGCGCTCGCGCCCTTCGGCAACGGCCGCGAGTACCTCAACTTCGCGGAGAACCCGGTGGACACCCGTGCGGCGTACGGCGCCGACGTGTGGACCCAGCTCACCGGCATCCGCAGCGCGGTGGACCCGCACGGCATCTTCGCCGCGAACCACCCCGTCCCCCGCCTCTACGAGAACGAAGCGCCCACTGCCTGATCCGCGCCGAGTCGGCGCCAGTTTCCGCCCAGAGAACCTCGAGTCGGCGCCAGTTTCCACCCAGAGCACCTCGAGTCGGCGCCAGTTTCCGGAAACTGGCGCCGACTCGGCGCAGGTGGAGGGGAAACTGGCGCCGACTCGGCGTCAACGGGGGGTGCGGGTCCAGTCGGTGCCGGGCGGGCCGGCCTCGAGCCAGGACTGGAAGCCCATGAGGGAGGCGGGCGACATCGCGAGCTCGACCACGCCGTCGGGGGTCGTGCAGGAGATCACCACGTGGTCGGGGTAGAGCGACATCTGCTCCACGCCCTCCGGCGTGCGCCGGCCGGTGAACACGAGCCGCGAGCGCAGCAGCACGCGCTTGGGGCGCGGCCAGAGCGAGAAGTAGCGGAACCACTCCAGTGACTCACCGGAGTAGCGACCGAGCCCGAGAAGCCAACCGCGTCCGGGATGTGAGTCCCGGACGCGGTAGCTGAGCTCGAAGGTGCCGCCGTTCCGCGAGAGCAGACGGCGGCGCAGGACGAGGCCGAGGCCGTAGAGCACGACGATGCCGAGCAGCACACCGGCTGCATCGAGCAGCCACTGCCATACCGGCATCCAGCCCCCTCCGTCCGACCGCGTGCACCCCCAGGGGTCCTCACCCTAGCGGGACGCGCAACACGGCCGGCGAGGGGTCGGTCAGGACGCCCGCTCGACCGCCCGGATCCGCGCCTCGGCGCGGCGCAGCCGGCGCTCCGCCTCGTCGTTGGCCCCGATCAGGCCGCGCGCCTCCTCCAGCTCGACGCGCGCCTCGTCGACGTCGATCTCCTCGGGCAGCAGCGCTCGCTGGGAGAGCACCGACACCCGGTCGTTGGCGACCGACAGGAAGCCCCCGTCGACCGCGGCGACGACCACCCCGCCGTCGGAGGTCGAGATCTCGACGACCGCGTCGGTGAGCAGCGAGAGCAGCGGCGCGTGACCGCGCAGCACACCGACGTCGCCCTCGGTGGTCCGCGCGATCACCATCTCCGCCTCACCGGACCACACGGTCCGGTCGGCGGCGACGAGCTCGACGTGGAGGTGCTCCATCAGAGGCTCTTCTGGATCTCGGCCCACTTCTGCTCGACGTCGTCCAGACCGCCGCACATGAAGAAGGCCTGCTCGGCCACGTGGTCGTACTCGCCGTCGGCGATCTTGTTGAACGCCTCGATGGTCTCCGACACGGGGACCGTCGAGCCCTCGATGCCGGTGAACTGCTTGGCCACGTAGGTGTTCTGCGACAGGAACCGCTGGATCCGGCGAGCGCGGGACACGATGATCTTGTCCTCTTCGGAGAGCTCGTCGACGCCGAGGATCGCGATGATGTCCTGCAGCTCCTTGTTACGCTGCAGGATCTGCTTGATCCGGATCGCGCAGTCGTAGTGCGCCTGCCCGATGTACTGCGGGTCGAGGATCCGCGAGGTCGAGGTCAGCGGGTCCACGGCCGGGTAGATGCCGAGCGAGGCGATCTCACGCGAGAGCTCGGTGGTCGCGTCGAGGTGGGCGAACGTGGTCGCCGGCGCCGGGTCGGTGTAGTCGTCGGCGGGCACGTAGATCGCCTGCATCGAGGTGATCGAGTGACCGCGCGTCGAGGTGATCCGCTCCTGCAGCGTGCCCATCTCGTCGGCCAGGTTGGGCTGGTAGCCCACAGCGGAGGGCATCCGACCCAGCAGGGTCGACACCTCCGAGCCGGCCTGGGTGAACCGGAAGATGTTGTCGATGAACAGCAGCACGTCCTGGCCCTGCACGTCGCGGAAGTACTCCGCCATCGTCAGCGCGGACAGCGCGACCCGCAGGCGGGTGCCCGGCGGCTCGTCCATCTGACCGAACACGAGGGCGGTCTGGCCGATGACGCCGGCCTCGTCCATCTCCACGATCAGGTCGTTGCCCTCACGGGTGCGCTCGCCGACACCGGCGAACACCGAGACACCACCGTGGTCCTTCGCGACGCGCGCGATCATCTCCTGGATGAGCACGGTCTTGCCGACGCCGGCGCCGCCGAACAGGCCGATCTTGCCGCCCTGGACGTACGGCGTGAGCAGGTCGATGACCTTGATGCCGGTCTCGAACATCTGGGTCTTGGACTCCAGCTGGTCGAACGCGGGCGCCTTGCGGTGGATGCCCCAGCGCTCCTTGACCTCGAAGGTCTCGCCCTCCTCGAGGTTGAGGACCTCGCCGAGGGTGTTGAAGACCTTGCCGAGGGTGGCGTCGCCGACGGGCACGGTGATCGGCCCGCCGGTGTCGGTCACCTGCGCACCGCGGACCAGTCCGTCGGTCGGCTGCAGCGAGATCGCGCGGATCATGCCGTCACCGATGTGCTGGGCCACCTCGAGCGAGAGGGTCTTGGCCTCGCCGGCGAGGGACAGCTCGCACTCGAGCTTGTTGTAGATGTCGGGCATCGAGTCCACCGGGAACTCGACGTCGACGACCGGGCCAATGACCCGGGCGATGCGACCGACGCCAGCGGAGCCGGTCTCCTGGGTCTCTTCGATCGTTGCAGTCATGTCTTCACTCACTCCCGGCTTGTGCGTCGGCGAGCGCGTTGACGCCTCCGACGATCTCGCTGATTTCCTGGGTAATGCCGGCCTGGCGGGCCTGGTTGGCGATCCGTGTGTACTTCTTGATGAGTTCGTCGGCGTTGTCGGTGGCCGACTTCATGGCCTTCTGGCGGGCGGCGAGCTCGGAGGCCGCTGCCTGCAGGAAGGCGAAGAAGATCCGGCTCTCGACGTACTGCGGCAGCAGGCTGTCGAGCACCGCCTCGGCCGAGGGCTCGAACTCGTAGAGCGGCAGCATCTCGTCACCGGCCGGCCGCTCCTCGCCCTCGACGACCTCCAGCGGCAGCAGTCGCACCGCGGTCGGCTCCTGCACGAGCATGGAGCGGAACCGCGTGTAGACCACGTGCACCTCGTCCACGGCGTGCTCGCCGTCCTCGTCGAGGAACGCGTCGATCAGCGTGCTGCCGACCTCGAGCGCCGCCTCGTACGACGGCTGGTCGGAGAACCCGGTCCACGACCGGACCACGGGCCGGTTGCGGAACCGGTGGTAGGCCTCGCCCTTGCGGCCGCAGAGGTAGACGTCGATGTCCTTCCCCTCGCCACGCAGCTTCTCGGCCAGCCGCTCGGCCTCCTTGAGCACGCTCGAGGAGTACGCGCCGGCGAGGCCCCGGTCGCTGGTCACGATGAGCATCGCGACCCGCTGCGGGTTCTCCGGCTCGCGGGTGAGGGGGTGGTCGACGTTGGAGTACGTCGCCACGGCCGAGACCGCCCGGGTCAGCTCACGCGCATACGGCGCAGCGGACTGGGCCCGCTGCTGCGCCTTGATGATGCGAGACGCAGCGATGAGCTCCATGGCGCGCGTGATCTTCTTCATCGACTCCGTCGACCTGATCCGCGCGCGGTACTCGCGCAGCGATACGGCCATGCTCTACGACCTCTTCTGCTTGACGATCTGCTCCTGCTCGACGTCCTCGTCGGCCAGCGCCGCGGCCTCGGGCTCGTGCCCGACCTTGATCGAGCCACCCTCGGAGGTCTCGAACTGGCCGAGGAAGGAGTCGTAGGCGTCCACGAGCGAGGACTCGGTGTCGTCCTCGAACTTCTGCGTCTCGCGGATCGTCGAGAGGATCCCGTCGTGCGAGCGGCGCAGGAAGTCGAGGAACTCACGCTCGAAGCGCAGCACGTCCTCGGTCGGGACCTTGTCGAGCCGGCCGCTGGTGCCGAGCCACAGGGAGACGGTCATCTCCTCGAGCGGGTACGGCGAGTACGCCGGCTGCTTGAGCAGCGCCATCAGGCGCTGGCCGCGGTCGAGCTGCTGACGCGAGGCGGCGTCGAGGTCCGAGGCGAACATCGCGAACGCCTCCATCGCGCGGAACTGCGCGAGGTCGACCTTGAGCGAGCCGGTGACGGCCTTCATCGCCTTGGTCATCGCCGAGCCACCCACGCGCGACACCGACACACCGACGTCGATCGCCGGGCGCTGGTTGGATGCGAACAGGTCCGACTGGAGGAAGATCTGGCCGTCGGTGATCGAGATGACGTTGGTCGGGATGTACGCCGACACGTCGTTGGCCTTGGTCTCGATGATCGGCAGGCCGGTCATCGATCCGGCGCCCATGTCGTCGGACAGCTTGGCGCAGCGCTCCAGCAGCCGGCTGTGCAGGTAGAACACGTCGCCGGGGTAGGCCTCGCGGCCCGGCGGGCGGCGCAGCAGCAGCGACACGGCGCGGTAGGCCTCGGCCTGCTTGGTGAGGTCGTCGAAGATGATCAGGACGTGCTTGCCGTCGTACATCCAGTGCTGGCCGATGGCCGAGCCGGTGTAGGGGGCGAGGTACTTGAAGCCCGCGCTGTCGGACGCCGGGGACGCCACGATCGTGGTGTACTCGAGCGCGCCGGCCTCCTCGAGCGCGCCGCGCACCGAGGCGATCGTCGAGCCCTTCTGACCGATGGCGACGTAGATGCAGCGCACCTGCTTCGACGGGTCGCCGGAGTCCCAGTTCTGCTTCTGGTTGATGATCGTGTCGATGGCGATCGTGGTCTTGCCGGTGGCGCGGTCGCCGATGATCAGCTGGCGCTGGCCGCGGCCGATCGGGGTCATCGAGTCGATCGCCTTGATGCCCGTCGCGAGCGGCTCGTGGACCGACTTGCGCTGCATCACCGTCGGCGCCTGGAGCTCGAGGGCACGACGGGTGTCGGACTCGATCTCGCCGAGGCCGTCGATCGGCTTGCCGAGCGGGTCGACCACGCGGCCCAGGAAGTTGTCGCCCACGGGCACCGAGAGGATCTCGCCGGTACGCCGGACGGTCTGGCCCTCCTCGATGTTCTCGAAGTCACCGAGGATGACGACACCGATCTCGCGGGTGTCGAGGTTGAGCGCGAGGCCCATGGTGCCGTCCTCGAACTCCAGCAGCTCGTTGGCCATCGCCGAGGGAAGGCCGCTGACGCGGGCGATGCCGTCGCCGGCCTGCGCGACGGTGCCGACCTCCTCCTTGCTGGCGGCGTCGGGCTGGTAGTCGGAGACGAACCGCTGCAGCGCGTCGCGGATCTCGTCGGGCCGGATCGAAAGCTCCGTCATGTCTGTGTCCCTACTCTCCTGGGCTCTCGTGTGTGGTCTGGTGCTGACCGGCCTCAGCCGGCCAGTCTCCGTCGTGCGTCGTCCAGGCGGGACACGACGGTGCCGTCGATGACGTCGTCGCCGATCTCGACCCGCATGCCGCCCAGCAGGCTCGGGTCCACCTCGATGTTGAGGTGCACCGGCCGGGCGTACTGGGTGCTCAGTGCCTGCTCGAGGCGGCTGCGCTCCGCCTCGGTGAGCTCACGGGCGACGCGGACGAGCGCGACCCCTTCGCCCTGGGTCGCCGCGGCGACCTTCTGGTACTCCGTGATCGCGGCGTGGAACGAGCGGAACGACCCGGCGAGGGCCTGCTCGACCAGCGTGACCGTCGCGGGCAGCGCCCGCTCCGCGAGCAGCCGCCGCAGCAGCTGCCGCTTGTCCTCGCCCGACCGGACCGGGTCCGAGAGCGCGATCCGTAGGTCGGCGTTCTCCTCGACGACCTGGGCGACGACGAAGAGCTCGTCGGCGAGTCGCACGGACTCGCGACGACCCGCTGAGCGCACCGCGGCGACGACGCCGAGGTGCTCGATCGTGTCGGCCAGGTCGCGGGCGGCGACCCAGCGCATCCCGACGGCCTGCGCGAGCAGGTCCACCGCGGGCTGCCCGAGCTTGCCGTCGAGCAGGGCGTGCACCAGCGAGGCCTTCGCCTCGGCAGGCGTCGACACGTCGGTCACCGCCCGCCGCAATGCCGGCTCCGAGCGCAGCAGTGCGGCCGCCCGGAAGAGGTCGTCGGCGAGGGCCGCGAACTCCTCGAGCGTGTAGCGGTCGCCGTCGACCTGCTCGCCGAGGACCTGGAGGGCCTCGGCGGACGAGCCGCGCAGCGAGCTGAGCTGCTGGACCATCAGCTCGCCCCGCCACCCGTGGCCTGGGCCGCCTCGATGGTCTCGAGGTCGGCGAGGAACCGCTCGACGACGCGAGCGGAGCGCTCGTCGTCCTCGAGGCTCTCCCCGACGATCCGGCCGGCGAGGCTGGTCGCCAGGGCGCCGACCTCGGCTCGCAGCGAGGTGACCGCCTGCTGGCGCTCGGCCTCGATCTGCGTCTTGCCGTGCTCGACGATCCGCGCGGCGTCGGCCTGGGCCTGCTCACGCATCTCGGCGATGATCTGCGCACCCTGCTCGCGAGCCTCCTCGCGGATCCGGGCCGCCTCGTGCCGGGCCTCGGCGAGCTGCTGCTCGAGGTCGGCGAGCTTGGCATCGGCCTCGGCCTGCTTGGTCTCGGCCGCGGCCAGGCCGCCCTCGATCGCCTGGGTGCGCTCGGTGTAGATCTGCTCGAACCTCGGCGTCACGAACTTCTGGACGGCGAAGAGCAGCAGGCCGAACACCACGAGCGAGAGGACGATCTCGATCGCGTGCGGGAGGAGCGGGTTGAGCTCCTCGGCCTTCGCCAACGGTGCGGCGAGCAGTGCTTGCATGGCGGGTCCTTCCGGTCCTACGTCGGTCGCGGTCGGACCGGTCAGAGAACGAACGCGAGGGCGATACCGATGATCGCGAGCGCCTCGGCGAGCGCGAAGCCCAGGATCGCGATCGACTGCAGCCGGCTCTGGGCCTCGGGCTGGCGCGCGACACCGTTGATGTACGCGGCGAAGATCAGGCCGATACCCACACCGGGGCCGATGGCCGCCAGGCCGTAGCCGATCATGTTCAGGTTGCCGTCCACGGCGATTTCCTTTCGGTTGTTCCTACTTCAGGTGGGGAAACTCAGGGGTGGAGCTCAGGAGTGGAGATCAGAGGTCGAGATCAGTGCTCGTCCGCGAGCGCGCCGGAGATGTACATGGCGTTCAGCAGGACGAACACGTAGGCCTGCAGGAACTGGATCAGCATCTCCAGGAACGCCACCGCGATGAACAGCACCCAGGCGAGGATGCCGACCGGCGCGTACTGGATCGCCATCTCGGTGATGATGTACTCGCCGCCCAGCGCGAACAGGATCAGCAGCAGGTGACCGGCGAACATGTTGGCGAACAGACGGAGGGCCAGCGTGACCGGCCGGACCAGGATGTTCGACATGAACTCGAGCGGGATCAGCAGCAGCAGCATCGGGCCGCGGATGCCGGCCGGCACGCACTGGAGCTTGAAGTAGCCCACCACGCCGTGGCGGCGCATGCCGGCGATGTTGTAGATGAACCAGCTCATCAGCGCCAGGCCGTAGACCATGCCCGAGCGCGAGAACGTCGGGAACTGGATGAACGGGATCGACGCGAAGAGGTTGTTGAGCAGGATGAAGAAGAACAGCGTGAAGAGGTAGGGCACGTACCGGGCGAAGTCGTGGGCGCCGATGATGTCGCGACCCAGCGAGTTGCGGACGAAGCCGTAGCCCGACTCGCCGATGAACTGCAGCCGGCTCGGCACCATCGACTGCTTGCGCGCCGCGGCGTAGAAGAACGCGAACACCAAGATGCCGGCGAGCACGACCTGCAGCATCGGCTTGGTGACTCCGAGCACGAACGTCTGCCCGAACATCTCGAAGGTGTCGTGACCGCCACCGATCGCGGGGAGGTCGAAGTCGTGGGGTCCGGGCGGGGTGAACCCGTCTCCTTCGGAGGTGCGCACCACGGAGGCTGCGAAGGTCACCGGTTCTCCTCTACGTTTCGTGCTCGTGTGGCTGCGCGCGGTTGAACCGGGCGAAGGTCAGGTAGATGCCGAGTCCCGCGCCGAGCAGGATCCCCACCGCGACCAGGAACTGCGTGCCGAGCCAGCGGTCGGCCAGCCAGCCCAGGAAGCCGTACAGCGCGACCCCGGACACGATGTACCCGAAGGCGTGCCAGGGATCTCCCGACGGTTGTTCCTGAGTCCCAGGCGGCGGATCCTGTTGACTCATTGCGACCCGGACGATAGCAGCAGCGCGCGGTCATCGTTCACCCGCCCGTGCGGTCGTGGGACGCGGAGCGGCCGGACCCAGGTCGTACGCCGGGATCCGCTGCCGCGTCGCGAGCGCGACCTGCAGCACCACCCAGCCGGCGGTGCCGGCGATCACCGCGCCGGCCAGCCAGCCCCGGTCCGCGGTCTGGTCCAGGACCCCCGAGCGCGAGATCGCGACGAAGGCCAGGCCCATCGCGAGCACCTGGAGGGTGTAGGTCAGCAGCGCGACGAGCAGGGCGGCCGCCGGCATCACGCGGGCCACCTCGTCGACGGCGAACGAGCCGCCCGCGAAGACCAGGACCACGAGCGCCGTGCCGATCAGGGCTCCGACGGCGGCCGACGACCCGGCGACGAGCGCCCCGACGCCGGCGCTGGTGAGCCCGACGGCGAGCGAGCCGCCGGTCGCCACGAGGAGCACACGTGGCCCCTGGTGGTGGGTGACCTGGTTCGTCTCGGTCGTCATGGGTGGCGGCCGTCCTGGGAGGCGAATGTCGGGGCCGTCGCGAGCGGGTCGGCGACGCTTGTGAAAGTTAACACAAGGTCCCGGACGGCTGAAAACGGAACGATCCAAAGGCGCTGGCCTCGCGAAGGATCGAGGCTAGCGACGCGTGTCCAAAGTTCCTACGCGCTTCGCGCGGGCCAGGGCACGCGCCCTGACCACGCCAAGCATCCAGGAACTTCCGACACGCGACACTACGCAGCGGCGTCCGGCAGGGGATGGTGCCGGCGCAGCTTGGGCAGCACGAACGTCACGCCGAGGGTGAGCACGGCCATCGCCGAGACCGACACCCACATCCACGCCTCGGTGCTGTAGAGGCTGATCAGCACGGTGCCGAAGGCCACGAGCGCGGCCCACATCCACATGATCAGCACGGCCCGGCGGTGCGAGTGGCCGATCTCGAGGAGCCGGTGGTGCAGGTGCTGCTTGTCCGGGGCGAAGGGCGAGCGGCCCGCCCGGGTGCGGCGTACGACGGCGAGCACGAGGTCCACGATCGGCACGACCAGCAGCGAGACCGGCAGCAGCAGCGGCAGCAGGGTCGGCACGAAGCTCGCCCGCGACCCGGCGGCGCCGGCACTGATCTGCTCGGGGTCGAACTGGCCCGTCAGCGTGACCGCGCTGGCCGAGAGCACCAGGCCGAGCAGCATCGAGCCGCTGTCGCCCATGAACAGCCGGGCCGGGTGGAAGTTGTGCGGCAGGAACCCCGCGCACGCACCGGCCAGCGAGGCGCTGAGCAGCGCACCGGTCGTCGCCAGCGTGACGTTGTTGATGTTGGCCAGCTGGTAGCAGTAGACGAAGAACGCCAGCGCGCCCATGCCGACCACGCCCGTGGCGAGGCCGTCGAGGCCGTCGACGAAGTTCACCGCGTTGACGGTCGCGACCACGATGAACCCGGTGAGCAGTGCGCCCTGCGCCGGGTCGATGCTGACCTGCACGCCCTCGCCGCCGGGGAAGAAGATGTACTGGATGCCGAAGGCGATCAGGAAGCCCGCGGCGAGCACCTGGCCCCCGAGCTTGGTCAGCGCGTCGAGCTCGAAGAGGTCGTCGAGGACGCCGACCGCACAGATCAGGGCTCCGGCGATGAGCACGATCCCCGCGTCGCGGAAGACGAACGGTCCGCTCTGGGAGAGGAACGGCAGCTGCCGGGCCACCAGGTAGGCCGCCACGAGTCCCCCGAGCATCGCCAGTCCGCCGAGGTAGGGGATCGGCACGGCGTGCACGTCGCGGTCGCGGACCTTCGCCACCGCGCCGGTGCGCAGCGCGATCTCCCGGGCGATGACCGTGAGGAGGTACGTCGTCGCCGCGGCGACGAGGAAGACCAGGAGGTACTCCCGCACGGCCTCAGCCCTCGTCGGTGAGCGTCGCGCCCAACGGCTCCAGCACCTCGTTGAGCTGCTCGAGCGAGAGCGCTCCGCGGCGCAGCACACGTCCTTGCGGTCCGGTGGCGTCGATGATCGTGGACGCCTCGGCGCCGGGGACGCTGTCCTGCCCGACCGGTCCGGCGTCGACGACGACGGCGACGTCGTCGCCGAGCATCTCCTCGGCCTGGTCCGCGTCGGTGGCGGCCGGCATGCCGGTCTTGTTGGCCGAGCTCACCGCGAGCGGCCCGGTCCGCTCGAGGATCTCGCGCGCGACGTCGTGATCGGGCATCCGGACCGCGACGGTGCCGCGGGTGTCACCGAGGTCCCACTGCAGGGAGGACTGCTGGTGGCACACCAACGTGAGCGGACCCGGCCAGAACGCCTCGACGAGGGCCCGTGCGTAGCCGGGCACGCGCACGGCCAGGGCATCGAGCGTGGTGGCGGCGCTGATCAGCACCGGCGGCGGCATCTCGCGTCCGCGGCCCTTGGCCGCGAGCAGACCGCGGACCGCCGCGGGGTCGAAGGCGTCGGCGCCGATGCCGTAGACGGTGTCGGTGGGCAGCACGATGAGCTCGCCGCGCTGGACGGCGAGGCTGGCCGCCTCGATGGCGGCCTCGCGCTCCTCGTCGGTGCCGGTCGGGTAGCGCTCGCTCACTGCTCGGGCCTCACGGGGTCATCGTGCCAGCCGCGCGGTCGTGAAGCGCGCGCGGCCCGCCAGGTCGGCATGGTCTCGTACGTCGGTCCACCGGCCGGTCGCCGCGAAGACCGCGGGCGCCGACTCGCCCTGCACGTCGGCATGCTCGAAGCCGACCACTCCCCCGGGACGCAACAGCTCGGCGGCACGCCGCTCGAGCACCCGGATCGCGTCGAGGCCGTCGGCGCCCGAGAACAGGGCGAGGTGCGGGTCGTGGTCGCGGGCCTCGGGAGCCACCGACTCCCACGCCTCGAGCGGGACGTACGGCGGGTTGCACGCGATCACGTCCACGGTGCCGACCAGGTCGTCGAACGCCGTCGCGAAGTCGCCGTGTCGCAGGTCGACCCCCGTGCCGGCGAGGTTGCGCTCGGCCCAGGCGAGCGCGTCCTCACTTAGCTCGACGGCGTGCACGTCGGCGCCGGGCACCTCGTCCTTGACGGCCTTGGCGATCGCGCCCGACCCGGTGCACAGGTCGACGACGACACTCCCGTCGCCGGCCCGGTCGATCGCCCACCCCGCGAGCAGCTCGGTCTCGGGACGGGGCGTGAAGACCCCCGGCCCGACGGCCAGCTCGACATGGCGGAAGTGCGCGACCCCCGTCAGGTGCTGGAGCGGCTCCCGGGCCGCGCGTCGAGCCAGCAGGGCGGCGTACGCGTCGACGGCCGACGGCGCGACCTCCTCGACGAGCACGAGCTGCCCGCGCGTGGTGCCCAGGACGTGGGCGAGCAGCTCGGCGGCATCGTGCTCGGGGCTCGCGACCCCGGCCCGGTGCAGGTGCGCCGCAGCCTCGCGGAGGAGCTCGCGGCGGGTCCTCACTGCTCGAGAGCCTCGAGGCGGGCGGCCAGGTCGGCCTCCACGCAGGAGTCGAGCACCGGCTGCAGGTCACCGTCGAGCACCTGGTCGAGGTTGTAGGACTTGTAGCCCGTGCGGTGGTCGGAGATCCGGTTCTCCGGGAAGTTGTAGGTGCGGATCCGCTCCGAACGGTCGACGGTGCGGACCTGGCTGCGGCGTGCCTCCCCGGCCTCGGCGTCCGCCTTCTCCTGGGCCGCCGCCAGCAGCCGCGCGCGCAGGATCCGCATGGCCTGCTCCCGGTTCTGCAGCTGGCTCTTCTCGTTCTGGCAGCTCACGACGATGCCCGTCGGCAGGTGGGTGATCCGGACCGCGGAGTCCGTGGTGTTCACGCTCTGCCCGCCGGGGCCGCTGCTGCGGAAGACGTCGATGCGCAGGTCGTTCTCGTCGATCTGGACGTCGACCTGCTCGGCCTCGGGCATCACGAGGACGCCGGCGGCGCTCGTGTGGACCCGGCCCTGGGACTCGGTGACCGGCACCCGCTGCACGCGGTGGACGCCGCCCTCGAACTTGAGCAGCGCGTACGGCGCCTCGCCGGGTTCGGGCGTCCCCTTGGCCTTGACCGCCACCGTGACGGACTTGTACCCGCCGAGGTCGGACTCGGCGGCGTCGAGGACCTCGACCTTCCACCCGCGTGCCTCGGCGTAGCGGGTGTACATCCGCAGCAGGTCGCCGGCGAACAGCGCCGACTCCTCCCCGCCCTCGCCCGACTTCAGCTCGAGGATCGCGTCCTTGTCGTCGGCGGGATCGCGGGGCACCAGCAGCCGGCGCAGCCGCTCCTCGGCCTCGTGCCGGCGCGCGGTGAGGGCCTCCGCCTCCTCGGCGAAGGCGGGGTCCTCGCGGGCCAGCTCGCCGGCGGCCTCGACGTCGTCGGCCAGCTGCTGCAGCTCGCGATAGGCGCCGATGATCGAGGACAGCGCGGCGTAGCGCTGGTTGAGCTGCTTGGCGAGCCGGGCGTCGGCGTGCGTCTCGGGCTCACCGAGCCGCTCCTCGATCTCCGCGTGCTCGGCGAGCATCCCTTCGACGGCCTCGAACATCACGTTCCTTCGGGTGGTGAGACCCTCGGGGCCACGGCTGTGGTCCCGAGACGACACAGGCGCCGGCCGCCCGCGCGTGAGCGCGGCGACCGGCGCCTGGGGGTTGCTACTTGTTGGCCTGAGCGGCCTTCTTGGCGTAGCGGGCCTCGAAGCGGGCGACGCGGCCGCCGGTGTCGAGGATCTTCTGCTTGCCGGTGTAGAACGGGTGGCACTGCGAGCACACGTCGGCGTGGATCGTGCCGGAGGTCGCGGTGCTGCGGGTGGTGAACGACGCGCCACAGGTGCAGGTCACCTGGGTCTCGACGTACGCCGGGTGGATGTCCTTCTTCATGGTGTCCTCTCCTCAGCCGCCGGGTCGCCTCTCCCTGCGAGAGACGTGAACCGGAGCCAGCACACGATTGTGTCACGGGCTCGAACACCGTGGTAATCCGCGATGTTCCCGGGCCGCCTACCCCCGGCGCGGGAACGCCGGCACGATCCGTGGTGTCGACGGGTCCCCGTCGGTGCCGGCGAGCTCGGCCTCCGGCGTCAGCGCGACCGCTGCCACCGCCTCCTCCTCGGCCACGATCTCGTGTGGCATCGGCGGCGGAGCCCCCTCGCCGGAGAGCGCCAGCCGGACCGCCACCGTGGTGCCCTCCCCCTCGCGCGACTCGATGACGAGGTCCCCCGAGTGCCGGTCGACGATCGTCTGCGTGATCCGCAGCCCCAGGCCGGTGCCGGCGATCTCGTTGGTCACGGCGTTCGACGCCCGGAAGAACCGGGTGCCGAGCCGGTCGATCTCCGCGGCGGGGATGCCGATGCCGTGGTCGGTCACACCGACCTCGACCTCGCGGCCGGCCACCCGGAGGACGACCTCGACGGTGCCCTCGTCGTGGCTGAACTTCACCGCGTTCGTGAGCACGTTGAGCAGCGCCCGGTGCAGCATGGCGCGGTCGGCGAGCACGGGGACGACGTCCTCCGGCGTGACGACCGCCAACCGGATCCCGCGGCGCGCGGCGGTGATGCGGACGTCGGTGACGACCTCGCGGAGCAGCAGGCCCAGGTCGACCGGCTCCATGACGCTGCTGCGGCCCTCGGCCCGCGACAGCGCCAGCAGGTCGTCGATCAGCGCCTTGAGCCGGTCGACGTTGCGCCGGGTCGCCTCGAGCATCCGCTCGTGGCGCGGCTCCATGCGGTCCTCGAACTCCTCGGCGACCAGCTCGAGGTAGCCGCTGATCGTCGTCAACGGCGTGCGCAGCTCGTGGGAGACGTTCGAGACGAAGTCGTCGCGCGCCGTGTCGAGGCTGCGCAGCTCGTTCTGGATCCTGCCCTCGACGGCCTGCGCGCGGCGCTGGCCGTCCGCGAACGCGTTGAGCGCCGCGGCGACCGCGCGCACCTCCTTGGGCCCCGCCTCCGGCGCCCGCACGTCGCCGTCCTGCTTCGCCATGCGATGCACGGCGCGTTCGAGCTCCAGCAACGGCTCGGTCAGGTCGGTGGTGAGGCGTCGCCGGGCGCGGGAGACGACGTACCACGACGCGAGCGCGAGCAGGAGGACGACGAGCACGGTGCCCTTGAGGCGCACCGACGCATCGCTGCGGGCCGTGCGCACCCGGCTGTCGAAGGCCTGGGCGGTCTCCTGGTGGGCGGCCCGGACCGCGTCGAACGCGGCGGCGCCGCCACGCAGCTGAGGCCCCTCGGGAGCCACGCCACCGGCTGCCGACATCCGGGGCTGGGCGTACTTCTCGATCCAGACGGTGGCGGCCCGCTCCTGCCGGGTCACCAGCATCTCGAGCTCGTTGTCGCCGGCGGCGAACCGGGCGACCTTCCGCTGGTCCGCGGGGAACCGGGCGAGGGCCTGACCGAACCGGTCCACGGCGGCCTGCTGCCCGCCGGCCGACCACGCCTCCACCGCGGCCGACATGTCGGTGAGGTCCTGGAAGAGGTCCTGGTTCGCGGCCGCCGCCGGCTGGAGGTCCTCGGTGAGGCGGTTCACGGCGGTCGTGGAGAGCAGGACGCCGGCGACCGCGATCACCGCCATCAGCACCGCCATCGCCGCCACCCGGACGATCAGCGGCTGGACCAGCCGTGCGACCGGACGCCCCTGGCTCATGCGCGTACTCGCTCGCTGCGCTCGCTCATGGCTCGACGACACCCCCCGCGCGCCTGTCCGGACGCGCCCGCTCCCCGGGGTGCCCCCGCACCCTCCACCGCGAGCGTAGCGCCGCGGCCGCTCCTGTGGACGGCTTTGGAGCAGCCTGGATCAGACCGAGCGGGTGAGCAGAGCCTGAACGCGGGAGGCCAGCTCGCGCGGGCTGAACGGCTTGGTGATGTAGTCGTCGGCGCCGGAGTCGAAGCCGGTCTCGACATCGGACTCCTGTGCCCGTGCCGTCAGCAGGATCACCGGCAGGTCGGCGAGTGCGGGGTCGGCGCGGATCGCCCGGATCGCGTCGAGGCCGGAGACGCCGGGCATCATCACGTCGAGCACCGCAAGGTCGGGACGCTCCGCGCGACACGCGTCGATGGCGGCCGCGCCGTCCGACACGGCGACGACGTCGTGACCGAGCGTCGACAGCTTGAACTCGACGAGCTCGCGGATGTCGACGTCGTCGTCCGCAACCAGGATCCGAGCCACTCAGGTCCCCTTCCTCGGGCAGGTGCGTGGGCAGCCTATCCGCCAGCGCGCGCGGTGGCAGCCTAAAGGCACGGCTGGACCGGTCAGTCCTCGCGTCCGCCGATCGCGGTCGGCGTCGTCTGCTGGACCTGCCGGAGGAACTCGATGTTGGTCTGCGACTTCCTCAACCGCTCCAACAGCAGCTCGAGAGCCTGCTGCCCGTCCAGCCCGGAGAGCACCCGGCGCAGCTTCCAGACGATCGCCAGCTCCTCCTTGCTCATCAGGAGCTCCTCGCGACGCGTGCCCGACTGGACCGCGTCGATCGCCGGGAACAGGCGCTTGTCCGCGAGGTCGCGACGCAGCCGGATCTCCATGTTCCCGGTGCCCTTGAACTCCTCGAAGATGACCTCGTCCATCTTCGAGCCGCTCTCGATCAGCGCGGTCGCGAGGATGGTCAGCGAGCCGCCGTTCTCGATGTTGCGGGCCGCGCCGAAGAACTTCTTCGGCGGGTACAACGCCGCGGAGTCGACGCCGCCGGAGAGGATCCGACCGCTCGCGGGCGCGGACAGGTTGTAGGCCCGCCCGAGGCGGGTGATGCCGTCGAGGAGCACGACGACGTCGTGCCCGAGCTCCACCAGCCGCTTGGCGCGCTCGATGGCGAGCTCGGCGACCATCGTGTGGTCGGCCGGCGGGCGGTCGAAGGTCGAGGAGATCACCTCGCCCTTGACCGAGCGCTCGAAGTCGGTGACCTCCTCGGGACGCTCGTCGACCAGCACCACCATCAGGTGGCCCTCGGGGTTGTTGGTGGTGATCGAGTTCGCGATCGCCTGCATGATCATCGTCTTGCCGGCCTTGGCCGGCGACACGATGAGGCCGCGCTGGCCCTTGCCGATCGGCGCGGCGATGTCGATGACCCGGCCGATCAGGTTGTCCGGGCCGGTCTCGAGGCGGAGCCGCTCCGAGGGGTAGAGCGGGGTCAGCTTGCCGAAGTCGACCCGGTTGCGAGCCAGCTCGGGGTCGGCGCCGTTGATGCTGTCGATGCGCACCAGCGGGTTGAACTTCTCCTTGCGCTCGCCCTCGCGGGGCTGGCGCACCTGGCCGATGATCGCGTCGCCGCGACGCAGGCCGTACTTGCGCACCATCGACAAGGAGACGTAGACGTCGTCGGGGCCGGGCAGGTAGCCGGTGGTCCGGACGAACGCGTAGTTGTCGAGGACGTCGAGGATGCCGGCCGCCGGCACGAGGACGTCGTCCTCGAGGACCGTGGTGTCGGGCTCGTTGCGCCCGGTACGCGTCGTGCGGTCGCCCCGCTCCCGGTCGCGGCCCCGGCGACGGCGGTTGCGGCGGCTGCTGTCGTCCCGGCCGTCGTCCCGGTTCTGCTGGCCGCCCTGGTCCCGGTTCTGCTGGCCGCCCTGGTCGCGGCTCTGCTGGTCGCGGTTCTGCTGCTCGCGGTTCTGCTGGTCGCGGTTGTCGCGCCCCTGGTCGGCCCTCTGCTGGCCACCCTGCTCGCGGTTCTGCTCGCGGTTCTGGTCGCGGTCACCGCGCGGGTGGTCCTCGTGGTCCGCACCGCGGTCCTCACCGCCACCCTGGCGGCCACCGGCGCGACCCTGGCTTCGGTCCGCGGAGGAACGGCCCTCGGCGGCGGGACGGTCGCCGGCGGCGGGACGGTCGCCGGCGGACTGCTTCGGTCCCCCGCCCTGGCCACCCGCCTGCCCGGCGCCGGACTGGCCACCGGACTGACCACCGGACTGGGCGGCCTTGATCGCCTCGATGAGCTGGCTCTTGCGCATGCCCCCGGCGCCCTTGATGCCGAGCCCGCCGGCCATCTGCTTCAACTCGGGCAGCAGCATCCCGTTCAGCCCCCCGGCGCGCTTCTTGGCAGGCGCGTTCTCGGCGGGGGTG